>CBINDO010000073.1:0-29850 GCA_966249405.1 uncultured bacterium
CCATATGTGTCGTGCCGCGCGGCACTGCGGAGGACGAATGGCAGAAAGTCGATCAGCTGCCCCTGCGTCTCACGATCGGCCGACCCGTGCGTTTCGACCTGTACTCGAACGCGATCGCGACGCACCCCGTCGGCAAAGTCGTGGAGCTCGACGAAGGGCACTTCGAGCGCGTCGCCACGGTGGGCACCAAACTTCGAACCGCCGAAAGGGATGCTGGCGCCGAAACCGCAGCCACAGGCGCGCTACCCGTGGTGCTCGAAGGATGTCTCACCCCGGTGGGGACACTCGAACTATCGTGTGAAGCAGTTTCCCCACCACATCAGCGCTTCGAACTAGCGTTCGAACTCCGAGACCAGACCGACGAGGCGCAGGCTCGGGAAGACGCCACGGTCGAAGCAGCGCGCCGCAGCACCTCGGTCGTGGCGCCGAGACCGAGCGCAGCGCCCGCGCCGGCTCTCACGACGGTGTCGGAGAGCGGTGTCGCCGCCGCAGAAGAAGCACTCCATCGCGTGTTCGGCAAAGGCCGCAAAGACGTCCACGCGCGCGAGGTAAAGGACCTGTGGCGCGAACTCGAACAGCGGTTGGGCCCACGTCAAACGTGGGACATTCGCGCGGCGCGCCACCTCGCCGACGTATTGCTGCCGTTGGCCGCTGGACGGCGTCGCTCCGCCGATCACGAGCGGGTGTACTTCGCCCTGGTGGGGTTTCTCTTGCGACCTGGCTTCGGTTACATCGGCGACGTGGAGCGAGTGGCGGCGCTGGAGCCATTGTTCGAGCCGGGCCTCGCGTTTCACTCCGAACGCCAAGCGTGGGACCAATTCTTCATCGCCTGGCGCCGAGTGGCAGCTGGACTCAGCCAGTCGGCACAAGAGTCGATGCGCGAGGTTTGCGACCCGCTGATCGCGCCAACGGAGCTCAAGCTCAAGAAGTCGAAGACCTTCAAGGCGCCGAACATCCCGGCCCTTTGGGAGCTCTGCTCCTGGCTCGAGCGTGTTTCACCCGAACGCCGTGCCAGCTTGGGTCAGTGGCTCCTCGATCGTACCTGGACGAGCCGAGACCCGAAAAATTGGGAGTGGCTCGGTCGGACCGGTGCACGTGAACCAGTTTACGCGAGCGCCCACCACGTGGTCCGGACTCGGCACGTCGAGGCCTGGCTGGAACACTTGCTCAGTGAGCCTTGGGCCGAGATGCCGACGGCGCCCTTGGCGGCTGTCCAACTGGCGCGTTGCACGGGTGACCGCGCCCGGGACGTCAGCACGCCGTTACGCGAACGAGTCGCAAAAAAGCTGCGCGAAGTGAGCGCCGCCGAGGTTTGGGTCGAGTCGGTGCTGCAGCACGTCCCGCGCAACGAAGCCAAGAGTCACGACTTCGGTGAGGAGCTGCCGCCTGGTCTGACCCTGGGATAACCGGCCGCCGATATGCCGGCAGCGGGGCTTTTCCGTTAAGCCAATGTCGGGTTTGGTCCACAAATCAGCGTATCGTTCTGCGATCGCGGTGGTTCGTTCTTACGCACTGCCTTCCAAACTTCGCTGCCGCTTTGCAAGTTCCGGCAAAGATTTCACCAACGGCTGGTCCGCGGACAGAGTCCGCCATTTGGGGGGCGCCGAGTCGATTGGTCGACACTAAGCTGCGCTCATGCATTTCTCGCGTTCACTTTCTCTCTCGTTCGGCCTGCTCGCCTTGCCCTTCGCCGTCGCTTGCGGCGACGACGCCGGCAACAGCACGAACCCGATGCCGACCACCACCACCACGACCACGGCGCCGGTAACCCCCACCCCACCTCCGGTCACGCCAACCACCCCGCCTGTGACCCCGACGACGCCCCCCGTCACTCCGACCACTCCGACGACACCGCCAGTCACCCCGACGACGCCCCCGGTAACCCCGACCACGCCCCCTGCGACCGACACTTGGGCCGCCGTCTACCCCATCTTCCAGGCGAAGTGCGGTGGCGGCACGTTCTGTCACAGCGCTGCCCAGATGCCACCGCAGTTGGTGGGCGACGAAGCCACCGTCAAACCACTTGCTGAAGGCAAGGGGGACCGGATCGCTATGCGGACCGCCGTGGATGCAGCATCGCCCATGCCGCCCGCAGGTATGGGAATCGACCTGACGGAAGCGGAGCGCGCCGCCATCACCGCTTGGGCCGAGAGCCTCTGAACGTCGGTTTGTCGGTCTGAGCGCCTCAATCGAGCGCGCCCCAACGAAGCCTGTCTTCGTCAGACCATGTGAGCCGCGAGCAGCGCCCCAACTCTTCCCAGGTGTAGGCAGGGTTGGGGCGTCGTCTATTGCAAGCGTCGGCAAAGATTTCACAAACGCTGGCCCCGCGCGTGGCGATTGTGATTTGGGGGGCGCCGACTCGAACAGTCGTCACTAGACTGCGCTCATGCATTTGCCGCGTTCACTTTCTCTCTCTTTGGGCATGCTCGCATTGCCCTTCGCCATCGCTTGCGGTGACGAGGCCGGCAACGAGCCCGCCCCGATGTCGACCGTCCCCGGCGCGAGCACGCCACCAGTCACCCCGACTACGCCGCCAGTCACCCCGACTACGCCGCCGGTCACCCCGACTACGCCGCCAGTCACCCCGACTACGCCACCAGTCACCCCGCCCACGCCGCCGGCGACCGATACTTGGGCTGCCGTCTACCCCATCTTCCAGGCGAAGTGTGAGTCGGGCTTCTGCCACGGACCGAGCGAGATCCCACCGCAGCTATTTGGTGACGAGGCAGCAATCAAGGCCGGCGTCGAAAGCCGTGTGGACAAGATCGTAATGCGAACGGCCGTCGACGCGGCTTCGCCGATGCCGCCGGCGGGTATGGGACTCGATTTGACTGAAACCGAGCGCGCGGCGATCGCCGCTTGGGCAGACAGCCTCTAACCGCGGTCGGTTCAACGAACCAACTCGGCGTCAGGCCCTCGACTCGTCGATCTTCGCCGCGAGGATGAAGTCGGACTCCGTCAGACCATTCACGGTGTGGGTCCAAATCGTCACCCCGACTTTGCCCCAAGTGAGGAGCAGCTCGGGGTGATGACCGTTTTCCTCCGCTATCGCAGCCACTTGGTTGACGAACGCAAGCCCGCTGACGAAGTCGGCGAAGCGGAATTCGCGGTGCAGGTGGTGACCGTCCTCGATCGTCCAAGCCCGGTCGAGCCGAGCCAACAGCTCGGTCGCTGCGGCGGGTTCGAGCTTGGGGATGCCGCCTTCACACGGGATACAACGTCTCTTCGCCAGCGGTTCGGTCGCGTCCATGGCGCAACCTTGGACCCCAAACCGCGCCGTGGCAACGAATTGGCGAGCACCGCCAGAATGCCACGCCGTATACGCAGTGAATACGTGATCTACGTCCGAAGCGAGATTGCGCCTGGTACACGTTTCGTGACGGCCTCATAGTGGTGTCGTGAACACCAAGCTCCACCTCCTCTCGTTGTCCGCGTTGTTTTTGGCCTCGGTCGCTGGATGTGAGGTGGCAGTGCCGCCCTCGGCGGACGGGGGTATCGACGGGGCCGTCGTTGCGCCGGGCGCCTGTGTCGTGGGCGGGTGCTCTGGCCAACTGTGCGTTTCGGCGGACATCGATCCGCCTGCAACGACGTGCGAGTGGCTCGAAGAATACGCGTGTTACGCCGACTCGGAGTGTGAGGTTCAACCGGACGGCAACTGCGGCTGGACGCTCACCGACGAGCTGATGCAATGCTTGGCGGACGCGCGCGAGCCCGCGCCGGTGGAGCCGAGCGCCGAGCCCCCGGTTGAACCGGCCCCGGTCGACGGCGAGTGCATCACCTCGGGTTGTTCCGGGCAGCTGTGTGTTCCCGCTGACGCGGACCCGATCGGCACCACGTGTGAATGGCGCGAAGAGTACGCGTGTTACCAAGCCGCAGCTTGTGAAAAACAGGCCGATGGCGCGTGCGGCTGGACGCCCACCGACGAACTCGCGCAGTGTTTGGCCAATAGCGGCGCCGCAGCCCAATAATCCGTAGACGCGGCGGCCCCGCGACATCGGGCCCGTTCCGCACTACATTGCCGCGGTGACGTCCCCAATCCTGCAACGTGTTCCCCTCGGCTTCCAGTGGCCCACCGTCGATCCGTTCTTGTTTTGTGTCCACCACGACGACGCGTACCCCCGCGGCAACGATGACCTAGGGCCGGAAGCGTCCCTGGCCGGTCGCGACATCGGCCAAGATTTTGCCGGTAAAGACGGCTGGCGCATGTATCACGGCGACGTCGTGCCCGGGTTTCCCCAGCACCCGCACCGCGGCTTCGAGACCGTGACGATCGCGCGCCGCGGCTTCATCGACCACAGCGACTCGCTCGGCGCTGCGGCACGCTTCGGCCAAGGTGACGTGCAGTGGTTGACCGCCGGCAAGGGCATCGTCCACTCGGAGATGTTCCCGTTGCTGCGCAAAGACCAGGACAACCCGGTCGAGTTGTTCCAGATCTGGGTGAACCTGCCGGCGGCGAGCAAGATGGTCGACCCATACTTCTCGATGTTGTGGTCCGGCGACATCCCGACCGTCGTCAGCGAGGACGGCAATGGCCGCAAGACCTCCGTGACCGTGGTCGCGGGTGCACTCGGCGACGTTATGCCACCAAGCCCTCCGCCCAACTCCTGGGCGTCGCGCGCCGACGCCGGGTTCGCGATTTGGTGCATCAAACTCGAGCCCAACGCGACGTGGACGCTGCCTGCCGCCAACGAAGACGTGGTCCGCGTATTGTATTTCTTCGAAGGCAAATCGCTGCGCGTCGCCGACGAGACCTTCGACAAGCCGACCGGCATCGTGCTCGCGGGTGAAGTCGCGGCCTCCGTGAACGCGGGTCCCAGCGCCGTCGAATGTTTGTTACTCCAGGGCAAACCCATCGCGGAACCCGTCGCGCAACACGGCCCGTTCGTGATGAACACCCGAGAAGAGATCCAACAGGCGTTCACCGACTACCAACGCACGCGTTTCGGCGGTTGGCCTTGGCCCAAAGACGACCCCCACCACGGCCGCGACAAAGGCCGCTTCGCACGTCACGCCGACGGTCGCGTCGAAACGCCCAAAGATTGAACCGCGCCAGCTACTCGCGAACTCCGCTCACTCCCCAAAGCGCCGTTCGAGAAAGCTGACTACGCCATAGAGCCGCCGGTCCAAGAAAGCCGCCTGCGTCGTTAGGTGCTTGCGGCTGTTCGCTGAGGTGCGTCACCGCAGCTCCCGCGAACGCGGCGCGGCAGCCAATCACCCCGATGTGGGCGGCACCTTCACTCGCCTCCAACTGCCGTGTTCACGGGTCGCGGCAACGCCTTCAGAACACGAAACCGAGCGCGGGTCCCAAGGTGATGGTGCCTACGTCATCCTCTACCGCGTCCCCTCGAACCACTGCGCCCAAGCGCACCGGCCCAACGCACGCCGAGAAGCCGAGTTCGAACACGTAGCCGACGCCCACGTCGTCCCGCGACCACGACGTACGGAGTGCACAGTTGGGATCGCCGGCTGCCTCGGAGGTGGAACAAGCGGTGCCCGAGGTAGAATGATACCAGGCTGGCCCCAACCCGACCGCTCCCGAGAGCAACAACCGATCGCGTAGAAAGAAAAGGCGGCCCACCACTCGTGCCCGAAACGTGTCGATGGAGTCGCGGTCGGACACGTCCAAGAGATCGACCTCGTAAGTCGCAGCAGTGAAAGCTTCGAGGCCCAGCGCCAGATGTCTCCAAACCCCGATGTCGACGACGAGATGTCCCACTGCGGCGACTGCGCCTGGACTGCCCCAACCTAGGCCACCGCCGAAACGTACCGTTGCCACCTCCGTCGGTTCTGCCGACGAACTCGGCGGGGTTTCATCCGACGTCTTCACCACCGCGGCGGCATGAGCAGCGTGGCCATGCATCCAGGACGGTGGATCGAGCACGAACGCAGGAGGCCCCGCGACGTTCAAGAGGGCCAACGCAGTGAGGTGAAGAGACATGTCGAGGGAGCGACGGCTGCGGAGCTGCCCGCGCCCGAGTTGCGACTTGCTCCCGAAGCATACCTTCGCACCTCGACGCGAGCAACCGTGCCACTGACTCGAGGCCGGGCGATTTTTCGCCCAACCCAAACCGTGTGTGCCATGGTCCAACCTTCGATAGCTGAAGGGTGCAGTGAACAGGTCACTGCAGGACATCGGGTGGTCGGGCCGCCATCCCGCCGGTAGATCCGGCAGGGGATCGCGTGAACGAGTGGGTATTGCTGAGCGGCGGTGGAGCCCTGTTGTATCTCGGCGCCGAGTGGTTCGTTGGGGGTGCTTCTGCACTTGCGCTCGGACTGCGCGTGCCGCAACTCCTGATCGGGCTGACGGTGGTAGCTTACGGCACGTCAGCCCCAGAGATCATCGTCGGGGTGGAAGCCGCGAGCGCGGGTCATGGGCAAGTGGCGCTCGGAAACGTCATCGGTTCGAACATAGCGAACATCGGCTTGATCCTTGGAATCGCCGCGCTCGTTCGCCCCGCGCGCGTCGAAGGGTCGTTGCGAGCTCGTGAGTTACCGATTTTGCTCGTCACCGCGCTGCTGCTCCCATTGCTCCTTGCCGATGGTTTGGTCAGTCGTTTGGAAGGCGCAGCGTTGGTCCTTGCGGCAGTCGGGTACACTGCGTGGATGGTGCACGCCGCGCGCACTGCGGTTAGGCAATCCGAATCCGAAGCCGATGTTCAGGCGGCAAGCGAGGCCGCCGATCTCGCAGGCGCGCCCAATCCTTCCGGGCCCGTCCGTTCGCTGATCACGGCGGCGGTAGGCCTGGGCGCGCTGCTCGTTGGCGGGAACCTGTTCGTCAACGGAGCCGTGGAAGTTGCCCACGGCCTGGGCCTGAGCGAGCGCATGATTGGACTCACGATAGTAGCAGTTGGCACGTCGCTCCCCGAACTCGTCACGAGCGTCATCGCGGCGCACAAAGGGCACTCCGACATCGCTGTCGGCAACGTTGTGGGCTCCAATATCTTCAACGTCCTCCTGTGTCTCGGAGCGGCTGCTCTAGCAAACCCGCTACAAGCACCGCTCGGGACGATGGCTCTGGAGCTGACGGCTCTGTTGTTCATGACCGCGATGGCGGCATGGTTCATTCGAAGCGAACGGACCATCTCGCGCGGAGAGGGGGCTATAGCAGTCGTACTGTATGTCTTGTTCACCCTCGTAACAGTTCTTCGCGGGTGATATTCGTAAACGACAACGCGCGCGTCGGACGCGAGGACCGCTGTGGCGTACCAATCACCCATCCTCGCTCGGCTCGTCCGCGTCGTGCCCCCCTGTGTTTTGGATCTCCGCCACCTTCCGGTACAACGTCCGGCGATCGAGCCCGAGGATCTTCGCAGCCTTTCCCTTGTTGCCTCCGGTTTGTTCGAGCACCTTGGCGATGTACCTTCGCTCGAGATCTGCAAGGGACAGACTCTCTGCCGCTGCGATCTCGACCACGGACGCCACGTCGAGGCGGGCGGCACCCAGAGACACGAAGTCGTCGACGTCGAGGACATCGCTGTCGGACAGGGCCACGGCGCGTTCCACCGCGTTGAGCAGTTCACGCACGTTGCCACTGCACGGTTGATGGTGCAGCCACTGCCGAGCAGCCGTCGTCAAGGCAAGCGGACCACGCGCCGAACCGCTCGACAACCGCTCCAAAGTCTGATCGACCAACGGTGAGATATCCTCCCGCCGCTCCCGAAGTGGCGGGATTTCGATGCGGACGACATTCAATCGGTGATACAGATCGGCTCGAAAAGTGCGCTCGCGCAGCGCCTCCTCGAGCGGACGATTGGTGGCCGCGAGAAGCCGCACGTCGACTTTCACGGGTGCGGTAGAACCTAGGGGCCGCACGTGGCGCGCCTCGAGCGCCTGTAACAATTTGGCTTGCAACTCAAGAGGCAGCTCGCCCAACTCGTCGAGGAACAACGTGCCGCCGTTGGCCTGCTCGAACACGCCGGGTCGGTCTTGCTTGGCATCGGTGAACGCACCCTTGCGCACGCCGAACAACTCGGCCTCCGCCAAGGTCGCGGGCAACGTCGCGCAGTTGACGGCGACGAACGGCCCCGCGGACCGCTCGCTGCTCCGGTGCACCAGCTGTGCGAACGCGCCCTTGCCGACGCCACTCTCACCGGTGAACAAAATCGGTAGTTCGCTTCTCGCGGCTCGCCGAGTGAGCTCGAGCAAGCGCTTCATGCTCGCGCTTCGTGCAACCAAGCCCCCGGCGTCGTGCGACGCGGCGGCTTCGCGCAACCGGACGATCTCTCGATCCAGTTGACGCTCGCGAAGCGCCCGTTGAATCGACAACATCAGATTCTCAATCCGGAAAGGCTTGGCGATGAAGTCGACGGCGCCGGCTCGCACCGCTTCGACGGCGAGGTCGATGGATCCGAACGCGGTGATCAGTATCACCACTTGCTTGGGACGTAAGCTTTTGATCTCCTTCACTAGATCGATACCACGTAGACCCGGCATCTCGACGTCCGAAACGACGACGTCGAAGGCTCTGGTTTTGAGCAGCGTCAACGCGAGTCTCGGGTCCGATTCGCCGATCGCATCACAGCCTTCGTCGTGCAGGCTGTCGATCAACCACGACACCACGCTCTCGTCGTCGTCGATGACCAATATCGAAGGTCGATGACTCATGGCCGCTCGTGCTTGGTGGGAAGGTTGACACGAACGAGCGTACCAACGGCTCGCGGAACGAACTCGACTTCGCCGCCGTGCTCGCGAACGATGGTCCGCACGACCGATAGCCCCAAGCCCGTACCACCAACGGTCGAACGCGTCGTGAAAAATGGTTCGAACAACTTCTCTTGCAGTTCCACGGGCACGCCTGCTCCTTCGTCGCTGATCTCCAAAATGACATCGTCGTGGTGACGTCTCAAGTTTACGGTAACCGCCGATTCGGGCGGCGCGGCTTGCATGGCGTTCCGCACCAGGTTCAGAACGACTTGCTGGAGTTGGTCCGGGTCCGCCCACAACGTCGTGTCGCCCTCGGTGGTCAAGCCCAACTTCACCCGTTGACTGCGCGCCTCCAACTTCAACAGCGCGATGACGCTGTCGGCAGCCTTCGCTGCGTCGACCCATTGCCGAGACGGCGGCTTGCGTCGCGTCATCGACAACATCTGCTGTACGATGCGAGTGATGCGTTCGGTCTGCTCGACGATGAGCGGCACCACGCGCTGCACCGTCTCGGCGTCGGCGCGCTTGAGCATGGACCGCGCGCGCCCCTCCACGACTTGTAGCGGCGATCCGATCTCGTGGGCCAACACTGCGGAGAGCTGACCCAGGGTGATCAACTTGTCTGCCTCTCGGAGGCCGCGCTCGAGCCGCTGACGACTCTCCAGCCCCTGCTCGACGCGACGTTGCGCGGCTTCGAGTTCCTGGACCAACTCGGAGAACTCGCGTTGGGCGTCACCAACCTCGTCGCTCGACGGTGCGGGCTCCAGGTGTTCGAGCTTGCCCGCGCGGACCAGGCGCATGCGCGCGACCAAGGTCGCGAGAGGTTCTCCGACATATTTCCTCGTGAGGGTCCACGCCAATCCCGCGACCGCCGCGACGAAGAACAACACGGTCAGAAGAATGTCTCTCCGCGTCGCTCGAACGTCGCGGCGCAACTCGACCAACGGCTTCTCCAGAACGATCGACGGCGACCTCGTCGGAGACTCCTCGCGCAGCCGCAGACCGATACGAAGGAGCTCCGGGCTTTCCTTCGGTACGAACTCCACCAACGGATCGCTCGTCTCCCGCGCGCGCCGACCCAATTCGTTGGTGGCAGCAGACGGCACGGCCCCGGCAGACGCCTCGACGAGCGCGGCTTCTTCATCGAACACGAAGATCGAGAACGCCGGGTCGACGCGCTCGAGGGCAGACAACGTCTCTTTGACGTCCGTAATCTGCCGGTCGCGAAGCGCGTTCTCGAACGCGGTCTGTAGCGCTCGACCGAGCAACAGGGCCTCGTTGCGCGCAACTGTCTCCAAGTCGCGCTCCTCGCTCCGCACCTGAAGCGCTCCCGCGCCGCCGAAAAGCAACGCAGCACTGACGCCGAGGGCGAGGGTCAAGCGAAGGGGAAGGCGCAAGGGTCGTACTTTACGACGTGAAGGTCGCGAAATGCGACACGGGGTTTGAGTGGTTTACAGGCATGGCGGGGAAATTCGTCTGGTACGGCCCGTGCAAACAGACCTCACATGAGTCGACCTTGCCAGTTTCGGACCAGCCCGCAAATCCAGTGGCGGTGGGCAAGCTACGTCCGCTCTCTCGTGGCCGTCACCGCGACCGCGACATGTTGCCTGACGGCTTGTTCCAATTCGCCATCGGTCAGCAGCGAAGGCCAAGATCAGTTGGTCGCGGCCGCGCCTGAGGTGTTTCCCGTCGCGACACCGGAACGCAGGACGGTTCGGCTCGACCGTGAGTTCGTCGGCGAAGTGCGGGCCGCCCAGTACGCCACAATCCGACCGCGGTCACTCGGGTCCATCGAGTCGGTGCTGGTCGACGAGGGGCAACCGGTCAAGGCCGGACAGGTCTTGTTCCAACTGAACACTCTCGCGCTACAGGAACAGTTGCGTACGTCCAAGGCTGAAACGAATACGGCGCGAGCCGAGCTCGTCAGTGCAGAGATCGAGGAGCGGAACACCCGCATGTTGTTCGAGAAGGACGTCGTCTCCGATGCCGTAATGCAGCTGGCGACGTCCAAAGTCGCCCTGCTCAAAGCGAGAATCGACGAGTCTCGAGCCAAAGAGTCACAGACGTCGGTCGCTTTGGGGTTCGCGCGGGTGCGCGCGCCGTTCGACGGCGTAGTCAATCGCATCAACCATCGGGTGGGTAGCCTGGTCGATGAGGAAGATTCCCTCACGACGATCACGGATACACGTGAAGTGCTCGTGTACTTCCGCATGTCTGAACGCGAGTATCTGGAATATCAGGCCCACACCCGCGGTCAGGTGAACGCCCCTGTTTCGTTGCGCCTCGCCGACGGAACGGCTTATCCGGAACAAGGTACGATCGATGCGATTGAAAGCGAGTTCGACCGCGAAACGGGTAACATCGCGTTGCGCGCCAGATTCCCAAATCCGGACGGTACCCTTCGTCACGGCAGCAGCGGCAAGATCGTGGTGGCGCGCGAGTTGACCAACGTCCTCGTCGTACCCCAGCGCGCCACTTTCGAAGTCCAAGGCGACCTGCATTTGTATGTCGTCGACTCGGCGAACGTCGCACGAGCAAGACGCGTCGTGCCCAAGGCGAGGTTGAACGACAGTTTCGTCGTCGAATCGGGCCTCGACGGCAAAGACCGGTTCATCGTCGAAGGCGTCCAACGGGTGCGAGATGGCTTGGCGGTGGGTGTCGAGGCGAGCGGTTGACCCGCTTGCGTTTGTCTCTTGCGCACGTTCCGTCTCGTACCATGCTGTCTTCGTTCATTCGCCGTCCCGTCCTGTCGCTCGTCGTCTCCATCATCTTGACGTTGCTGGGTTTGATTGCCCTAGAACGCCTCCCAATGGCTCTTTTCCCGAGCGTCGCACCGCCGGAGGTGAACGTCACGGTCGAATACACCGGTGCCAACGCAGAAGCGGTGACGAAGGCCGCGATCGTGCCTCTCGAGCGAGCGATCAACGGAGTTCCGGGCATGAAGTACATGAGCTCCGACGCCGGCAACGACGGCGTCGGAGTCGTCCAAATCTTGTTCGAGACCGGTACCGACCCCGACGTCGCCGCCATCAACGTGCAAAACCGCGTCAACGCAGTGATGGGCGAGCTGCCGTCAGAAGTGATCCGCAATGGCGTCAAGATCGCCAAAGAGGAAAACGCGATGCTCATGTATTTGAGTATCTTCAGCTCGAACCCGGATCACGATGAGAAGTTCTTGTACAACTTCGCCGACATCAACGTTCTCGCAGAGCTCAAACGCATCGACGGAGTAGGTTTCGCCGACATCCTGGGCGCCAAAGAGTACGCAATGCGTGTCTGGCTGAAACCGGACAAGATGCACACGTACCAAGTCTCGACAGAAGAGGTTCTCGATGCACTCAGTGCCTACAACGTAGAGGCAGCTCCGGGGAAGATCGGCGAGAACAGCGACAAGGGGACGACGCCACTTCAGTACACCGTTCGCTATACCGGCAAGTTCAACTCAGAAGCAGAGTACGAGCGGATACCGATTCGGGCGTCCCCCACCGGTGAGATGTTGCGCATCAGGGACGTCGCCGACGTCGAGTTCGGGACGACGTACTTCGACGTCGAGGCCAAGTTCAACGGCAGGCCGACCGCGTCGATCATGCTCAAGCAGTTGCCAGGCTCCAACGCGAGCGCAGTGATTGCCGGAGTGAAACGACGGCTGGGGGAGTTGAAGTCCGAGGCGTTCCTGCCAGGCATGGACTACGAGTTCAGCTTCGACGTAAGTCGCTTTCTGGATGCTTCCGTGGACGAAGTATTGAAGACCTGCGTCGAAGCGTTCCTGCTCGTTGCGTTGGTCGTGTTCCTGTTCTTGCAGGACTGGAGGTCGACCCTCATTCCCATCATCGCGGTGCCCGTATCATTGATCGGAACACTCTTCTTCATTCAGTTCCTCGGCTTCTCGCTCAACCTGATCACCTTGTTTGCATTGGTCCTCGCGATCGGCATTGTGGTGGACAATGCGATGCATCAGAAGATGCACGGCGGGGAGGTCTCCCCGCTATCAGCCACGGAACGCTCGATGACGGAGATCGCGCCAGCGATCGTAGCGATTACGTTGGTCATGGCGGCCGTATTCGTCCCTCTCGGATTCGTCGACGGCCCTGCGGGGATCTTCTACCGGCAGTTTTCGCTCACGATGGCGATCGCGATCGTGCTTTCCGGCGTGGTGGCCCTAACGCTCACCCCGGCATTGTGCGCAAACCTGCTGCGCTCCACTCACGCGACGCCAACATCGCCTTGGGCACGCTCGTTCAACCGAGGCTACGACGCAATCGAGTCGGGTTACTCCCATCTCCTGGCCAGGGTCGTGGAGCGTCGTTGGCTCACGATCGCGCTGTTGGTCGGTTTCGGGGGTGGAACTCTCCTTCTCACGCGCGAAGTCCCGAGCGGCTTCATTCCGATGGAGGACCAAGGTGTCTTCTACGCGAGCGTGACCGCGCCTGCGGGCGCCACACTCGAAAGAACGAAACAGGTCGTCGACGCCATCGAAGTCGCAGCTCGCGACATCCCCGGAGTTGAGAGCGTAGCAACTTTGGCGGGTACCAACGTCCTCTCCGACGGAACCGGAGCGGCCTACGGAACTTGCCTCGTTAACCTGAAACCCTGGAGCGAACGCACCGTCTCGGTAAGAGACGTGATTGCCACCTTGGAGAGCCGCGTAAGTCACATCAAGGACGCGGACATCGAGTATTTCCCGCCTCCGTCCGTCCCGGGATATGGCAACGCGAGTGGCTTCGAACTGAGGCTGTTGGACAAGACGGGCCGCGGCGACTTCGCGGAGATGGACAAGGTGGTCAAGACCTTCATTCACGATCTCACGCAGACGCCGGAGATCGCCAGTGCCTTCTCCATCTTCAATTCAAACTATCCTCAATATACGGTGTCGATCGACATCGATCTGGCGGCACGTCGTGGTGTCACAGCCGAAGATGCCCTCGGTACCCTTCAGACGTTGCTCGGCAGCGAGTACGCCACCAACTTCATCCGCTTCGGACAGATGTACAAGGTGATGGTCCAAGCTTCGCCCAACTATCGCGCGGCGCCGGAAGACCTGTTGAAGCTGCAGGTGCGAAGCCGTTTCGGTGAGATGGTCCCGATGTCCGCCTTTCTCTCGCTGCAAAAGAGCTACGGCGTAGACCAGATCACGCGTTACAACATGTACCCGTCCGCCGAGCTCAATGGCGAGGGCAAGCCAGGTTTCAGCAGCGGCGACGTGCTCGAGGCCGTGCAGGCGACGGCGGCCGCGAAGCTGCCCCGCGGCTACACGATCGACTGGGCGGGCATCTCGCGCGACGAAGCCAGCGCCGGCAATCAAGGCGCCATCGTAGCGTTGATTGCGCTGTTGTTCGTCTATCTGGTGTTGGCGGGACAATACGAGAGCTTCTTGCTCCCTTTGGTCGTGGTTCTTTCCCTGCCACCTGGTGTGTTCGGGGCGTTTGGCCTGCTCGCTTTGACGGGTCTCGAGAACAACATCTACACCCACATCGCGCTCGTGGTGTTGATTGGCCTGCTAGGAAAGAACGCCATTTTGATCGTCGAGTTCGCGGAGCTTCGTCGGCGTGAAGGTCGTGGGTACGTGGCGGCGGTGATCGAGGCTGGACGTTCGCGGTTGCGACCCATCCTCATGACGTCCTTGGCGTTCATCGTCGGGTTGATTCCGTTGGCGCTGGCCACGGGCGCCGGCGCGGTAAGCAACCGCACCATCGGCACGGCCACAGTGGGTGGGATGGTGATGGGCACGGTGTGGGGCGTAGTGCTGGTTCCCGGTTTATACGCACTCATCCGTTCTCTGACAGAGCCGCGCCAAGCACGACACGACAACCCGCTCGACGCCACTTCTTTGGAGACGGCGACATGAGCCAGTCACGTACCTTTGCGAGCTGGTCGTTGTGCTTTTGCGCAACCATTTCGAGTGGCTGCATACCGGAGCCGCCCAAACAGCCCAAAGTCGACGTTACCCTGCCCGACTCGTTCAGACAGGGAGCGGCGCGCCGAGGTCCCGAGCAGTCGGTGCGCGTGCCGTGGGACGACTTCTTCACGGATCCACAACTTGCTGCGCTCCTACGAGAGGCGATAGTCAAGAATCCCAATGTCCCACTAGCACTGGCTCGCGTCGAAATGGCCCGCGCTCATGTCACGTCCGCCACTGGCGCGCGACTACCGCAGCTCGGCATCGGAGCGGGCGGAGCGATCCGCAAGTTCGGCCTTTACACGATGGACGGAGCAGGCAACGCCACTACAGAGATCACCCCAGGGCAAATCGTCCCCACCCATCTCCCCGACTTCTCGGTGGGTCTCGTCGCGTCGTGGGAAGTGGACGTCTGGGGCAAACTCAGCAGTCGGAAACGTTCGGCCGTCGCAGGGTATCTGGCGACCGTCGAGGCGACTCAGTGGGTGGTGAGTCAATTGGTGCGACAAGTCGCGAACGCCTACTACGAGCTCCTCGCCGCGGACGCCAGCCGTCAGGTGTTGAAAGAGAGCCTGCAAGGGCAACGAGAGGCGCTCGAAGTAGTGCGCCTCCAGAAGTTGGCGGGCATGGCAACGGAGCTCGCCGTTCAGCAGTTTGCCCAAGGCGTCAGCGGAATTGAGGCGCAACTCGCTGAAGTCGAGGAACGCATCGGGCTCGCCCAGAACCAGCTCAACCTTCTGCTCGGCAAGTACACAGACACCATCAAACGCGACCCGGAGCGCCTGTTCGAGGCCGCCGACAGTCCACTCGACGTCGGGGTACCCGCGTCGTTGCTCCGCAACCGCCCCGACGTGCGGCAAGCCGAACTCGAACTCGAGGCCGCGCGATGCGACGTCGCCACCGCGCGGGCGGCGTTTTATCCCAACCTCACGATCACTGCCGCGCTGGGCCTGCAGGCGTTCAACCCTCGATACCTCTTCGACGTCCCGAACTCCGTCGCCTACAGCGCGGGAGCGAGCCTGTTTGCGCCGCTGGTGAACCGTGCGGCGATCGAGGCGGATTTCGGAGTCGCCAACGCGCGCCAAGCGGAAGCGCTGTACAACTATCAGAAGGTGCTGCTTCAAGCATACACCGACGTGGTCAACGGCTTGCTGGGTATCGATGCCGCCGAAGAGGTCTTGCGGCTCAAGACCTCCCAAAAGGAAGCCACGAGCAAGGCCATAGAGATCTCGACCGCGTTATTTCAAGCCGGCAAGGCCACCTACTTCGAGGTGCTCCTCGCCCAACAGAATCGCTTGTCGGCAGAGCTCGACCGTGTGCGCGCTGCAAAGACCCTACGCGTCGCGCGTGTGGACGTCTACAGCGCGCTCGGCGGTGGTGCACTGCCGTCGAACGCCAAGGTCAACGCACCACGCGAGGCGCAGTGAATGATCTGGCCCCACCCTGCCAGCCTTTCGGTCTGAACCCGCGCGAAAGCAGAGCTCCCATGAACATCCTGAAACCCTTCCGGGGCAAAACTCAACCAACACCGCCACCACCCGGCGACCTCGGGCCCACCTACGCAGAGCTCCGAGACCACGTGCTCCGCCGCTTCACCGAGGCTGAGCTTGGGAAAGAGCCCTTCTACCACAGCTACATCGAAGGCATCTTCCCAGAACACTTCTACCGCACCCTGCGTGAGCACATGTTGGCTCTCAAACACGGCGCAAAACACGATGGCCGGCGGCAGGACAACGCGGCGTTCCTGACCGATCGCTACAACCTAGTGGAGTGTGCCGATCTGCCGGTGCGGCAACTGCGTGCGATCTTCGAGGATCCCGAGGTCAAGCGCGCGATCCTGTCGAAGTACTACTTGGACCCGTCCGATGCGCTGATCTCCAACTCGCGCATCCACGAGGAGTTCGAATACGTCTTCTGCGCTGCCAACCGCTTCCAGAACATCCACGTGGACATTCCGCCCAAGGTCGCGTCGTTCGTCTTCTACCTCCCGGAACACGACGTCACGGAGGAGGAAGAACTGAAGAACGCGACCGTGCTCTACGACAAGAACCTCGAGCCCAAGTACGGCGCCCGGTTCCGAGCCAATTCGGTTTGCACGTTCGTGTCACACTTTTACTCTTATCACGGGTTCGCCTCGATCACGGAACGCGACGTGCTGTTGATGTTCTACGTGCACGAGGGCGAGATGGAGCAGTGGCGCAAACTCCGACAGCAAGACACCGCCCCCTTCACCGGCGTGCTCGATGCCATCGAGGCGAAAATCCGACGCCACCCGCTCCGTGAATATGGCACGAGCGAGGAGCGCCTCGCCGCGGAGCGCGCCGCGTGCCGCATCAATGCGCCGAAGGGTCGCGTCATGACGGACTGAACCTCGTTCACCCATTGCGGCATTCAAGATCGCGTGACTCGAGAACCACAGGCTGTCCCAACTTGCCGCCTCACGGTGTGTACGGCTCGACCAACGGCGGCGGCGATAGACGCTCCGCGCGGTAGGTCCCGACGTTCGCCGGTAGCTCCATCTGCCACAAGACCTTGCCGTCGCTCGGCGCAACTTCGAAGAGGCGCGCTTGTTTGCTGGTGCTCCGTATCGCGCCGTCGATGAACAGATTGCCGTTGGCCAAACGATCTGCATCTCCCCAGTACGGCGAGTACCATTGGTCCGTGTACCAAGCGTCCACGGTGAACGCTCCGGGAAACTCCCAGATGACGGTCGCGGTCCCCGCGGCTTCGTCGAGCTGGTATTCGAGCACGCGCGATCGGAAGTCGCTGTTCGCGCTACCGCCGAAGCCCCCCGCTTGGCTGAAGCCACCATTGTCGTAGAGCAAGATGGTGCCATCTGCCCCGTACTTCGGGTGATGCGCGTCGGAGAACTGGCCGCTACCGGGCGTGTACGAGAAGTCGGCGAGCAGCCCCGTCGTGTCGAAGCTGCCTCCCAAACCCCAGACGACGTCTTTGGTGCTGTACTTGATCTTGATGATTCCTAGAAATCGGCAGTTCAAGTAGACCGCGTCGTTCTCGAAGTCGAAGGTCACCGAATTACCGTGGCACCAATCGGTGTTGGAACCTTGTTTCGGCTCGAGGTGATCGAAGATGTTCCAACTCCACACCACCTCGTTGTCCGGAGTGATTTCGTCGACTTGAGTTCCCTGGAGCCCGGCGGCCTGATCGCGGACGTCGCGAATGACACCG
Source organism: uncultured bacterium (assembly GCA_966249405.1). GTDB lineage: Bacteria > Myxococcota_A > Polyangia > Polyangiales > Polyangiaceae > SZUA-265. Next base: position 17,729 of record CBINDO010000073.1, read on the forward strand.
TAGTTGCCGTTGGACAACTTGCCGGCGTGGTGAGTCATTGCTTCACCACCTTGCATCGGCCCTTCCCATACGATCTTGCCCTCGAGATCGATCTCGCGTGGTGGTTCACCCGGTGCGGGTCCGATCAATACGTGATTGCCGTCGACGAGATCGACCGAAACGTCGCCGCGCTGGTCGTTGCTATTGCCGTTTACGTAGTACCACACCGGCTCTCCCGCCATGTCGTACATGACGGCGATCGCGGGCCCGTTGTTCATGAGATTGGTGAGCACCCAGCCCTCTTGCACGGCCGCTGCGTCGAAGGTGGTCGCCTCACCTTTGACGACCTGCGCCGGCAACTTGCCGGTAGTGAACGAGCCTTCCGCGGTTCCGGTGCCCGATGCGGTGCTCGACGCGGCCTGCAACATGTATTCGGTCTCGGCGTGCATACCGATGACTACGACGCGGTGCTCCTTGGTTGGCGTCTGATCACGAATCACGAACTGATAGGCACCTTCGCCGAAGCGTACCTCCGACGTCGACTCGACGTCCGTCGACCACGACACGATACAAGACAAGACGTTGCTCGGATTGGCGGTCACCTCGAGCCCTGAAGCGACCGGCACTGCGCCAGCGGGCAGGCTCTCCGTATCCGTCGATTCGCCGGAAGTGGCGTTGTCCGACGTTGGAGTCGTGCTCGTCGAGTCGGTTGTCTCGGGTTCACTCGTGGTGGCTGGCGGCGGGGGCGTCACCGGCGGATTCGGCGGTGGATTAACGCCGGGTGTCGTGGGCGCCGGCGGTGTTACGCTGGAAGGCGGTGCAACCGTATCCGGCGAGTTCGACGGGGCAACTTGCGGCACTGAGGAGGAGCCAACACTGGAAGCGGTACCAGCGGTTGCGCCTTCGTTGGAGGCCTCCCCGCAGGCGGAAACCACGAGCAATGAGCCGTGAACGAATGCCGAACCAAATAGCCGCCGCCGAGGGAACGAAATCATAGGTGCCCTTTCTGTCAGATCAACCGCGGCAGATAGGCATCAGATGTGCTCGTAATTCCGTGGCGTCCGCGGCTGTCGCATTTTTACTTGACCCTCACGCCACGGGATGGAGCAGGCTCGAGATGTGGCTAAGTCACGCACATATCGTGTCGCGGAAGTCGCGGCAATTGCCGGTGTCACTGTACGGGCGCTGCATCACTACGATGCCATCGATCTGCTCACACCGACCGAGCGCTCCCGAAAGGGTTACCGCCTCTACACCGAGGCCGACCTGCTGCGGCTCCAGCAGATCTTGATCCAACGCGAATTGGGCCTACCTCTAGAACAGATTCGGAGGGTTTTGGATGATCCGGCGTTCAATCTCCAAGCGGCGCTGTTGGCCCAGAAATCTGCGCTCGAAGCCCGTGCCGCTCACACACGCGCGATGCTCGACTCGGTCGATGCAGCCTTGGCCAAGCTCGTGAACCAGCAACCATCCAACGAAGAAAGGCAGTCCGTCATGGAAGAACTATTTCGAGGCTTCGAGCCGGAGCGTTATGAACAAGAGGCCCAACAACGTTGGGGACACACGGACGCGTATCGCGAGTCGGCGCGCCGGACCAAGAACTACACCCCAGCCGATTGGCAGCGTTTCGCCGAAGAGCAAAACCGGGTCTACCAAGGTCTTGTCTCACTCATGCAGTCCGGCGTCGGCCCAAACGATCCGGCGACGCGAGCGCTCGTGGAGCAACATCGGTTGCTCATCGACCAGTGGTTCTACCCATGCAACTCGGAGATGCACGCTAACCTGGCGTCGCTATACGAGGGCGACTCGCGTTTCGCGCAGAACATCGATCAGTTCGGCGAGGGCTTGAGTCGGTTCCTGGTCGCCGCCATCCGCTGCGCTTGCAAGACCGAGTGAACTGAGTCCGGCGCCGACCCCCGGGGTGGTGGTCCATCGAGACCACCACCGACTCAACTCTCGGGCCGGCGCGTTCCGAAGGAAACTCCCACGTTTCGCAACGGCCGCCGGCCGCGATTTCCCCTTCTGCCCTTCCCACACTTGCGCGGCGCCCGACTCGGTGGAAGAAAATCACAGCTCAGCTGTGTTAGGGGGCTCTTGCGACGCCACCAGCTCAACGCTAGGACGCCGAACGAGTCGAGGAAGGGACAGTCGTGAACAACAAGCGAGAACCGCTATCGAACGCGACGCCGAACGCAGCAGCTGCGGTCGGCAATGGTCCGAATCCAGTCTACCGCTCGCGTCCGGCGGTGAGCCCGGCGTTCAACAATGGCCGCTACCAGGGCGCCTGGGACGAGCCCGAGCAGCCGTTCGACTTCTTGCTCGAGCTGAGCGAAGTCGAGCGCGCCCCCGCACCAATGGCGAGTGCGCCAGCGGCCGGTGAAATCAGCGCCGGTGAGGGTCAATCGAATGTGATAACCAAGCCCCCGCCGCCGCTCGTGTATTCGAGTCCTCGGCAGGAACGCCCCGAGGCACACGGTTACGGCGAGGACCTCGATTGGGACGAAGTGGCGCCCCGCTCTTCGGTCGCAGTCGCATTGCTCTCCTCACCCGATCAGGTCGAAGCCCCGCCGGTGAGTTCGGAGGCCAATCCGGTCGCCCACGGTCCCTCATCCATCAACCCCGCATCCATCAACCCCACGTCGAACGTCCCTTCGACGGAGCCTACGGGCGGCCGACACCAGACCCCAAAACGTGATCAGGCGAGCGCTCCGGTCCAGGCGCAGCAGCTCACCGGTTCGGCAACCCCCGCCTTCCCCACGCCGGGGCTGGTTCCGTTCCCGCTGACGGAACCGGTCGTTCTCGCGGTCCCGGGTCAGGTAAACCCTGCCGCTCCGGCACATGCCCCCGTTCGAGTAGTGGCCGCACCCCGCGCCGACGGCAATCCTGCCACGCTCGAAGTTTGGCCGGTCGATGCTCCGTCCGCCCATCCAGCTGCGCGAAGCAACCTCGAAAGCCTGGCGCCGGTAACTCGGTCCGATTCCCCGCCGCACGTGGACCGCGTGCCGACGTTCGCGCCCTCGTTCACCTTGGACAGCGCCCCGATCACGACGCGTGGCACGTACCGTCGCGAGATGGAAGCGCGAGTCCGCGAGCCCCAGAAACCGTGGCTCAAGTGGGCCCCGGCCGTGCTCGCCGCGTTCGCTCTCCCGTTCATTGGTGCCTCACTGATCACGAGCTGGATTGCGTCGCGCAACCAGCCCACGGTACTCGACGCCGCCTCGGGCCCCCAGCAGCGCGCAGTTGCGGCGCAACCCGAGTCGCCGGTGCCGCCCCACACCGAAGGCGCTCACCTCGCGGCGCCGGAACCGCCAGTAGCCGCAGGTGAACAGCCCAATCCGACCGAGGTGATCGTGCTCCCCGAGTCACTGGGTGTAGCCCGCGAAGCGGAAGCGATATCGGGCCAAGACCGTGCCACCACCGCCACGGCAGTCAAGCCCAACGCCGGCAGTCAGAGGTCTCGTCCCGCGCTCGACAAGGTCGACTTCAGCAAGACGGACTTACGCGGAGGGTTAACTTCAGCGGACAAGGCCGGCGAGCCTTCCTATCGCGTCAAAATCCCAGACGAACAAAACGCACCAGAGCTTCGCGACGGAGCACACAACGTGCCCGTCCGTGAGTAAGCTCGCGACATGGCTCTAAGCCAGCACTTCAATAAGTCGATTCTCGGGGTAGCGTTGGGTTTGCACGTTGGCGTGGCCTACGCCCAATCACCAGTTGCGGCCACTAGTGCACCAGGCCCGGCACCAGCGCCGGTGTCCACCGCCCCGATGACCAGCAACGTCAACCAAGACGCACCCAAGGGTGCCATCCCTGGCGGCGAGGCGCCCCCCAACGCCACGGCCCGCGAGATGGAGCTTTATCGCTTGTACGCCGAGGCATCGAAGCTGCACGAAGCCGAGCAGTTCGACCAAGCGTACGAGCTCTATCAACGGATTTGGGCAGAGAAACAAAGCTACGACGTCGCCGCGTCGATGGGCGACATCGATTTGCGGCGCGAGCACTACGCGCTCGCCGCCACGCACTTCCGGTTTGCCCTCGATCACATGCCGGTAACCCAGAACAAATTGTATCTGGCGACGTTGCAGAGCGGGTTCGACAAGGCGCGTCCCCACGTGGCCGAGGTGCACGTCACGCCGCACCCGAGCGTCTCGAACTACGAAATTACCAACGGTCTCACCGGTGAGCGCTACGAGCAGCCTTTCTTCCTGGACGTCGGCAACCACACCTTGAAGATACTGTCCTCGGGTTATCAGGTGGTGCTGCAAGAGGTGACCGCCACCGAGGGCGCCACCATCGATCTCGACGTCTATCTCACCGCGGTGGGAGACCAAGCCGTTGGTCCCGAAGGGGAGCGCACCGCCAAGCGCCGTCACCCCGAGGTCGTGTTCCCGATCGGCGGCCTCGTGACGTTGGGCTTGGGCGCCGCGGCAACGTGGAGCTTCGTCGATGGCAGCTCCAAACACGAAGACCTTCAGAAGCTCGACATCGGACCCTCGGAATGCGCGCGGTCGACCTCCGACCGGTGCCGCCGCGCCGACGATTTGGGCGACACGGCCGAAAGCCGTGAGTTGTTGGGCTGGGGCCTTGCGGGCGGTGCGGTGGTTGCCGCCAGCGCGACGGTCTTGGTCTGGTGGTTGTGGGAATCCGACGTGCCGGTAGATGTCGCCTATCAACGCGACAATGGCGAGGTTTCCGTGAGGTGGACTCATGCGTTCTAGAGTTTTTGTTTGGGGCCTTTCGATCCTGGCGAGTGCACCGCTCGCGGTATCGTGCATCGACGTCACTTGCGCGGAGCGCGGCACCTGTGCACCCGAGGGCGCAACCAGCGCGGGGCCCGACGCTGCTGCCTCGACTCCCGGGAATGCGACTCCCGGTGACGTCAGCCAGACCAGCGCGGCCACCATCGACGCCAGTGGAACGTCGACCAACTCGGACTCAGGCACCGCCTGTGTAACGAGCTGCCCCCCGAACGACGCTTCTGCCGCGAGTTCTTCAACCTCGGCAGACGGCGGTCCAAGTGACGCGCAAGTCAGCTCCGTTCAGACCGACGCGGACGCGTGCGTCGAGATCTGCGGCTGTGAGGGCGACGAGTGCACCTCGTCGACCGACCCGAGCGAAGCCGGCGCGCCGGTTTGCTCCGTGAGTCAGGCGGCGGCATGTCTCGCACCGACGGACATTTGCGTACTCAACGGCGAGACGCCCAGTTGCGTCGAGTGCGTCGTCAACGAAGACTGCGCGGCGCCCACCGGCGTGTGCGTGGACTCACGGTGCCAGGTCTGCAACTTGGCCTCGAGCGAGGGTTGCGATGCTCCCACGCCGTTCTGCGTCGCGAGCGGCGCACCGGGCGCCGACGCGGGTTCTCCGAGCGAGAGTCTCACCGCGTCGCCCGCTGACGCGCAGGCCCCCGGCACGATGACCGACGCCGGTTCCCCCGCCGCCCCCCTTCAGGCACTCCAATGCGTCGAGTGTCGTAACGAAGGCGACTGCGGCGGCCAAACGCCGCTGTGCAGCGGCGGCAGTTGCGTCCAATGTTTGGTCGACACCGATTGCACGGACCCCGACGCGCCGCGGTGCGACACTACCTCCAACACATGCGCCGGCTGCAACGCCGTCGGTCAATGCTCCCGCTTCGACGCCACCTCTGCGTGCAACCTGAACGACGGCAAATGCGTCGAGTGCACCGCCGCCGAACGCGCCGCGTGCGAAGACTTCGCCTGCCAAACGACGCCCGGCGACGGGCAATACACGTGTTCGACGCAGGAGGTCGACAGCGCAGGTCGTTGTGAGCCGTGTCTCAGTGACGCCGCGTGCGACACCGGCCTCGCCTGCATCCTCGAAAACTTCGAGGATACGAACACCGAGTGGGTGTGTTTGCCGCGTAAGCCGGAGAATGGGTGCGGCTCTCTTCGACCCTTATCAGCGACGCTGTCAGACGCAGTGTCGATCGACGGTGAAACGGGCAACTTCTGCAAACCTCCGACAACCACCTGCTCAGCGGTGAATCACTTCGGCAGCGGCGGCTTGCAAGAGCCTGATTCTTGTGAAACCGACGACGACTGCGGGCTACCGGGAGTCGCAGACGGGTTCTGTCTCCCCTTCCGCGGCGACGAAAACGCCCGAGCGTGCACCTACCTTTGCCTGGGTAACCCAGACTGCCGCAGCGGAGTCACCTGCGGGAGCTCGGAGGGCACGGAAGAGGTCGTTTGTTCGTTGGATTGAAGGTGTTCGGCAAAGAGCGCCGACGCTTGCGGATGCACCAACGACGCCTGCGCATCTTCCGAGAGTGCACCCGCTACGCCCCTTGACGCGTGTTCGGCAGACCAGGGTGCGCTGTGCGTCTCGGCGGACTTGAATCGCGCCGCCGATGTGCGTGGAAGAAGCCGTCGTCATCGAGAATTGGAATCGATTCTTCGTGCGGAACGACGAACGCAAACGCTTTCGCGATCTCAGTAACGACCTACAAGCACTGCTCTTGGCAGTATTCCTGCGCGAGTACGTGTTCCTGCGCCGCAGGCAGCCTCGACAAGCGCGCAGAGGGTGTTCCACCGGTCCACGCGTGAAGACATGACTTCCATTGGGCGAATACTGACACGACCTGCCGTCTCAGCCTGCACTTGTTGCCCCTTTCCAAAGCGGAGACTTCAGCCAGTCGTCGGGAAACCCCATGTTTTTCAGCGGAACATTTGGATGCGCACAGAGCAGTTGACGAACCCTACTTTGCCAAGAGCTGCTCGGAGCAACTCGGGTGAGACAATAAGCACAGATCGTCAAGACAACGAAGACGCGGTGGTTGGGCACTGTGCTTGGATCGTGCCAATCGGGATAGGGCTTGCACTTTGGAATGCTCGGCTTGTTTCCGAGATCACGATTCCAGAGGCGACCGTGATGGGCGCAGATGTTGCGTACCTCGTTTAACGTCCAGAACCATGTTTCCAATACCTCGTCGCTAACGCCAAATGTCAGCGCGATTTGGTTCTTGACGGACTTAGACGACGCTTGCCACAGCTTCAGAACACAACCGAAACTCATGACCTCCGTCGCCATCCAGACCGGTGGATAGTTGTGCGAGTCACCATACTTCTTGGCAAAGTGCTCGACGAATCTCTCCTTGCTGCGCGCAACTTCGTTCTCTATTTTGCCAAGGACCAGCACGCGCTGGTCGGGCCGTAACTTCGGCAGAGCCGCGGGATCTGTCGCATATCCGAACGGCCCGTGTGCGTGGGCGTGGTGATAGGAAAACTGCGTCCTTAGCCCGACCTCGATACGCTCGATCGCATCCATCAGCAGCAGACGCAACTTGCGGTCAAAGATGTACTGTTCCCAGGCTACATCGAAGTGATGTGCCGGGGTGGAACCGGTCATCGGTTTGTTTTCGATGAAACCAATACCCACTCAGCCGGTAGTACGAGACCGCGCTCAGACGGGTCGGTCCAGGTTCGACGTAGGGCAGTCCGGGGGCGTGCGCACATTCGCCAGATCCCCCACAAATTCCTCCGAGGCTCCACCTCCAACCCCATAAGGACATGAAAGCGGAGTAAGTCCCGGCGAAACCCGCCTCCCCGCATGTCAAAGCGTCTCTCGTAAGCCCGTCAGGGCATCGGAGTTGAAGTCTGATCTGGCGCGGGGCCTGTTCCCCGGACCCACTGCCGTCTCCTGGTCGGCGTTTAGCCGGACGGCCGCGCTTGGTCGTTGCTTCTTTACGCGCAGTCATGAACACCTCGGGCATTAGTACAGGTTGAAGCCGCATTCTCCGCGAGGTCATGTCGGGCGGCTACACCAAAGCCGTTGGGAGGGAGCAAACGGGCGGCGAGGCGGGCGGCGTTACTGGGGGCGGATGCATTGGTCGGTCCGGAGGCTACGCCAAAGGCCACACCCGCTCAACGGCTGTTCGGGGCGCACGGCACCGCATCGGCCCCTGGCGTCGGTGTAGGATGAACGTCCGCCGTACACGCGCGGCGGGCAACTCCACTCCGGCGTTAGCCGGGCTGGCGCCGCGAACTGTTGCCCCAAAGCACCACAAGCGTGTAGCTCTAGCCGGGCGCAGGGCACGGCGAAGCAACGGGCGCCATCGATCCTCAAGAGCAACCCTCCCAGGGAATTTGGGAGAATCTTCAGTGAGCCCTGTCGCATAACGGAACAGCGGTACTCCCAAACACTGAAACCGAGTCTAAGGATTGGTTATCGCTGCAACTGTTGTGTGTAGCATCAAGGTGGGGGACGATTGATGTTCACTCTGGGCGCATACGCAAGAAGCCCAACCAACCGTTCCCCGCGGAGGGACATGATAAAAAGCCTAACTATAAGCCGGGTCGCCACTTACTCGGAGCCTCAGACTCTCAGTGATCTGGGACCGCAATGCTTGTTCTTTGGGGACAATGGCAGCGGGAAGACGACCATATCGCGCGTCATCGCCAAACCCCTGGAGTATCCAAGCTGCCACGTTGACGCCGACCCGGACACGCTGTTTCAGGTTTACAACGCCGACTTCGTGGAATCAGCGTATCGGGAGTCGAGTTATCCCGGTGTATTCACGATGGGGGAGAAAGAGAGCGCGATAGAAGGAAGAATCGAGGCCCTGAAGGTCGACGTAAATGCCGGGCAAGACCGCATCAGGCGTCACAAGGAGCACGTGGCCACCGCGGAATCCGAGGAGAGTTCCGCCAGAACTCAGGTCGCAGAGGCGGCTTGGGAGTCGAAAAGGAAGCTTGCCCCGGAGCTGGAACCCGCCTTGCGGGGTTTTCTAAAGAGCAAGGACAAGTTCCTGGATGCTTTGATCTGCGTTGAGCCCGCCGCCATTGCCTCGTCGGAGGGTGACCTTGTCGAACAAGCTAACGTTCTGTTTGGTCCGCCGCCGCCGAAGCGTGCGAACGTCCCTCCGTTGCGTGTGGGCCTCCTGAATGAACTCGAACGCGACCTCAGCTGGTTCACAGAACTGGTCGGCAAGGCCGACGTGCCCATTGCAGCGCTGATCGACCGCCTGCAGAGCAGCGACTGGATGCGAAAGGGAATGGCACTCCACGCCCGCAGCGGCTGCTGCCCGTTCTGTCAGCAGACCACGCCCGAAGGCTTCAAGGAGCAGCTCGAACAGCTTTTCGACGATTCATACAACGTTGCAGTTGAGGAGCTCAAGAACAAGCGCGACGACTACACTCGCGAGGCGCGAGTGGTCGAGGATGCCCTCTCATCGATACCGGCCAATTTGCGCTCGAGTTGCGGACTCGACCTGTCAGTGCTCACCAAAGCCTTGTCAGAAAACATCGCGGCCATGGAGAGGAAGGTCGAAAACCCAAGTCACCAGGTGTCCATCACCTCCACGGCCGCCATGTTGGCACAGGTAAACGCTGCGATCGACGCAACGAACCAGGACACGGCAGAATGGAATGCCAAGCTGGACGATCGTGCCAATCAAGCGGAACAGCTGAAGACGCGCGTCTGGCAGCTGCTAGAGTCGAGGCTGTCGCGGGAGCTAACGCAGTACAAGACTCAAAACTTGAGTCGCGAGAAGAAGATCAAAGCGCTCCAGGAGAAGTTGCGACGAGACGAACACGAAATCGCGCAAGCTGCGGCAGAGCTGCAGGAATTGCAATCTAAGCTCGGGACCGTCGATGCAACGGTGGCAAAGATTAACACGCTGCTGGAGCGCTTCGGATTCAACGGGTTTCGGCTTAAGGTCTCGGACGACCAGAAGCACTACGCGCTTACCCGACAGAATGGCGATCCAGTACACCGGTCGCTAAGCGAGGGAGAGAAAACCCTGGTGAGTTTCCTCTACTTCCACCATCTCGCGCGGGGGGGACTCGACGAGGTAGAAATGGGGCGCAACCGGGTAATCGTCGTCGACGATCCGATCTCGAGCCTCGATGCGAACGTTCTGTTTCTGGTGAGCACGCTGGTTCGTGAGATGCTTGGTTGGGCGACAGAAGACGGCAAGTTTGTTCGTCAGGTTATCGTCTTGACGCACAACGCCTACTTCCACAAGGAGGTCTCTTTCCCAAGACGATCGGACCCAGCAACCAACAAGCTGATCTTTTGGATGGTGACCAAGCGGAACGGTCAGACGTGTGTCGAGCGATGCAACTCAAACCCGATCACGTCGTCATACTCTCTGCTTTGGAACGCGGTGCGCACCGCCCGAGACAAGCCAAGCGGCGTTGACCACCACGTCCTTGCCAACGCGATGCGGCGAATCCTAGAAAACTACTTTTGCTTCCTGGGCGGCAGTTGGGAGGACCAAATTGGCCAGCACTTCGAGGGCGACGACGTGCCGGTGCTACGGGCGCTGATCTCGTGGCTTCACGATGGCTCGCACCGTGTGTTCGACGGTCTCGAGATCGGGCCGGGTCACAGCGTGGAGCAGTACCTGCACGTTTTTAGGCGAGTTTTTGAGGCCACCTCTCACGGGGCGCACTACCAAATGATGATGGGGGAAGCCAATGGCTCCTAAGGCATCACTCGTGAAGGTTCCGCGGGTCAAACCTGCGGGCGCACGCGGCAAACTCATCAAACTGGCCGCCCAGCAGCTCGCGAACCACCGCGATCGCCGCCGCTGTCTGACAGGCGACGATCCCCGCGTTGCGAGCGCTCCCGGACGAGTACATCTGACTCCTCCCGTACGGCTTCGATACCGCGCTTGGCGGAGTCTTTAGTCGTGTATAAGTCTCACTGGTCAGTACCACTTCGTGATTGGCTGCGCGCAGCACGAAGTAGAATTGACGATCAGAGCTGGGGTGAACGACGAATTCTGCCTCGGCTTTTGTGTTCATGAGTTTTCCGTTTTGTCCGAGAGTGGTTGATCCTTAGTCACTGCCTGCAGTTCACTTCCGCAGCCGCGCAATCTCCGCCAACGTCAGCGGCCCGCGCAGAAACGACAGCGCCCAACGCGCTTGGTACAGCACGGTGCCCGTCTCCGAGCGCATGTTGCGGACGAGAAACCACCGGTCTTTGAGTGACTTGATGAGGTGAGCGAGAGATTCGACGCTTTCCGTACCCGTACCCGCGTTCTGGGCAAGCCCTTCGATCACGCGGTTGCGGTCGGCGTCGGTCTGAAGGCGACCTACACACCACAACCCCGCGTTGCTGAGCGCCCGGTAGTCGAGGTCCATCGGGTTCTGGGTGGCGATGACGACGCCCACACCAAACGCTCGCGCTTGTTTGAACAGCGACATCAGGGGTTGTTTGGTCGGTGGTCGTTGTGGGTGGGGCGGCAGGTAGCCGTAGACCTCGTCGAAGAGCAACATCGCGCGCAGATGTTTGGTGCCCGGTAAACTCCGGACCCACGTCAACACCTCCTCGAGCAAGATGCCGAGCACCAGGTTGCGTTCGTCGTCATCGAGATGGGCCACACTCACGACCACGGCTTGGGTTTTGCCGTTCTTGGGCGCCAGCCACTCGCGCACGTCGAGCCGCGCGCCCTCACGCCACGTCGCAAACGTGGGGGAAGCGAGCAGCGCGTTCAAGGAAGCGGCCAATTCGTTGCGCTCCTTGGCGGACATGAAACTCGTGATGGGCATGGATCCAATGGTGTCGACCGGGGGGTCGCTCACGTCCTGCAGCAACGATCCCAAGTCCGCGGCCTGCCCTTCGCGGAGGCGCCGCTCGGCCAATACCGACAGCAACACGTGGTCCCGGCTCTTGGCTGGATCTGGATCTTTGCCCAAGAGCCGAAGCACCAGTGAGACAGCAGCGGAAAGCGAGGCGCGCGCCACCTCCGGGTTGTTGCGCCACGCTTCCGACGGATGTTCGAGGGAGGACAACACGTGCAGAGGCTCCCCCGCCGTGCTGCCCGGCGTGAGAATGCGCACGTCCACTTGTTCGTTGAACGCTTGCACCTCTGGCAGGCCAAGGCCCCACGCGTTCAACGACCTTTCCCGTTGCGAAGCCAGTTCTCGCGCCACCTCCACGACGGTCCGCGTATCCCCCGGCCCAGGCTCCACCCACGGCACGAACGGCTCGTGGGCGAAGTTATCGAACGCCAATGCGAGATTCGTGAGGTCGCCCTTGATGTCGATCAATCAGGACAGGCACCCCCGCGCGCAGCGTCTCTTCCACCAACACGCAGGCGGCGCCCGTTTTGCCGCAGCCCGAGGCTCCGACGAAGACGCCGTGCGTCGTCAAGTGGTGGGGTGGCACCTCGAAGCGCTTAG
>CBINDO010000074.1:0-29057 GCA_966249405.1 uncultured bacterium
CTCCTTGAACTCGACGGCGCGAGACTCGTCGAACCAACTGAGCCCAGGGAAACTCCCGACGATCGGAAAGCCGAACGTGAGCGGCAAGAACGCCATGGGGTGGCTCGCGTTGACGAACCACACGACGTACGGTCGCCCGAGGTCGACGTACGAGCGGTAGTTTTCGTGCATCAAAAGACCGTGGCGTTCACCATAAGCGCGCACGCGAGCCAGCTGTTGCAGTCGCTGGCGAGTCTGCTCTGGGGTTTCGGGGTCACTCTCGAGCTCTTCGATGGGCACCGCGTTACGGCCGAGCTTCCATTGGCCGGCAGCCGCTTGCGTGAGGAACCGCGCCGTGGTGCAGCCGCTCGCGCAAAGACACAACACGAGCCCCAAGATCCATCGCATGGCGCCGAACTTTGCCTATTTCGTCCCAAGTTTCACGGACTTTGAGACGCGAAAACGCGGGCTGCGGTGACGGCAGCGAGCGAACGGCTGCGGGCACCTCGCGCCTCAGGCAGCCTCGTTAGACGTGCTGGCACGCAATTTCGGAGCGGACGCGGCGTGACGGCCCGCCGGCGCGGCGCACCACTCGGCGCACTTGTCACGCGCATGGACCACGTGGGAGCGGTCGCCCACGAATCGGTCAGACGTCGAGCAAACGCATCTGGCGCGACTTGGCCGGCGCTTGGAAAGCGACCGGGTAGTCGCCCGTGAAACAAGCGTCGCAAAACGACTTCTTGTCGAGCACGTTCGAGAGCACCGGCAAACGCCGTGAAGACGAGACATCTTTTTGGTCTGCGTTGCGGAGCTCGCCGTAGATGTTGTCCGAAAGGGCCTTCGGATCGACTGGAGGGGGTGCGTTGCGACGTGAAGAGACCACCGCGTCGATCATTTGGTCGTAGGAGAGGTACGCCAGCGTGTCGCTCGTGATGTATTGGTTGATCTCTTCGATCGAGTGGCTCGAGGCGATGAGCTCACTGCGCGTGGGGGTGTCGATGCCGTAAAAGCAGGGCCAACGCGTGGGCGGGCTGGAGATGCGCAGGTGCACCTCCTTGGCTCCAGCGTCGCGGATCATCTTGACGATTTTGCGGCTCGTGGTGCCGCGCACGATGCTGTCGTCGACCACGACGACGCGTTTGCCTCGGATTAGCTCCGGAACCGGGCTCAGTTTGAGGCGTACGCCGAAGTGCCGGATGCTCTGCTGCGGCTCGATGAAGGTGCGACCGATGTAGTGGCTGCGAACCAGCCCGAGCTCGAAGGGGATCTTGGCTTGCTCGGCGTAACCGATGGTCGCCGGCACGCCGGAATCGGGCACCGGGACCACGACGTCCGCTTCGACCGGGTCTTCCTTGGCCAGCGCGCGACCGAAGGCCTTGCGCGCCTCGTACACGTTCACGCCGTCAATCGTGGAGTCGGGGCGCGCAAAGTAGATGTACTCGAAGATGCAGCGCTTGCTCTGTTGTTCGCGCGCGAACGGGAACGTGGAGGTGAGGCCCTGTTGGTTCAGGATGATCATCTCGCCCGGCAACACGTCGCGGACGAACTCGGCCTCGATCAGGCCGAAGCTCGTCGGCTCGCTGGCGATGCAATACGCGCGGTTGCCGCCGCGCATGCGGCCGAGGCACAACGGACGAAATCCGTGCGGGTCGCGGACCGCGATGACCTTGGTTTCGGTGAGACAGAGCAGCGAGAATGCGCCCTCGACCTTGCTGAGCGCGTCGGCGAGGCGGTCTTCCGTGGTCTTCTGGGTGCTCACCGCCATCAGGTGGACGATGACCTCCGAGTCGGAAGCGCTCTGGAAGATCGAACCCGCGCGTTCGAGCTGTTCGCGCAGCGGCGACGCGTTGGTCAGGTTGCCGTTGTGGGCAAGGGCGAGCTGCCCATATTGGTAGTCGATGGCGAGCGGCTGCGCGTTCTTCAAAAACGAGCCGCCCGCGGTGGAGTACCGAACGTGGCCAATCGCGTTCGGCCCGTTGAGCTTCTCGAGCTGCATCGGTTGGAAAACGTCGATGACCTGGCCCATGCCTCGCTGCAACGTGATCTGCTGACCGTCGCTCGTGGCGATGCCGGCGCTCTCTTGCCCCCGGTGTTGCAGCGCGTGCAGGCCGAGGTACGTGAGGTTGGCGGCCTCAGGGTGTCCGTAGATTCCGAATACTCCGCACATTTGATGCTTCCGTTCGAGCGGGCGACGACGCCCGGCGTCATGCCTTGCCTCAGTGTTCTGTGCAAGCTCAACGTCACAGTCGTGTCACTGATGCAGGACCAGCGGAAAGGGTGGGGAGCTCCGAAATAGAGCAGCGGGTCGGTTGCTGGCCTACCGTCCGCCTTTGGACTCGATCATGTTGCGTAGTTCGTCTTGGTCGGAAGAACGCCCCATCGCTTCTTCGAGAGAGATGGTGCGTCGGGCGTACAGTGAAAACAAGGACTGATTCATGGTTTGCATGCCGTGTTTGCCCTGACCGACCTGCATCTGCGAGTAGATCTGGTGCACTTTGTCCTCGCGGATCAAGTTTCGGATTGCCGAGTTGGGGATCATGACCTCCATCGCCATGACCCGTCCGGGCGCTCCCGCACGCGGGATCAGCAGCTGATTGAGAACCCCTTCCAGCACGAACGACAGCTGGGCGCGGACCTGAGACCGTTGGTGGGGCGGAAATACGTCGATGATGCGGTTGATGCTTTGTGCCGCGGAGTTGGTGTGGAGGGTGGCGAACACCAAGTGGCCCGTTTCCGCGATGGTGAGGGCAGCCTCCATCGTCTCGAGGTCCCGCATCTCACCAATCAGCACCACGTCCGGATCCTGACGCAGTACGTACTTGAGCGCATCTTTGAACGAGTGGGCGTCGGAGCCGAGTTCGCGCTGATTGACGATGCTCCGCTTGTGGGAGTGCAGGTACTCGATCGGATCCTCGATCGTCATGATGTGGCTGCGCGTCTCGGTGTTGATCTTGTCGATGATCGACGCCAAGGTCGTGCTCTTTCCGGACCCCGTGGGGCCGGTGACCAAAATCAGTCCACGTGGCTTGACCGCCAGCTCGTTCACGATCGGAGGCAACCCGAGCTCTTCGAACGTCAAGATCTTGAAAGGAATCGCGCGGAAGGCGCCCGAGACCGCACCGCGCTGCATGAAGATGTTGGCGCGGTACCGCGAGAGGTTCTTCACGCCGAACGACAAGTCGAGCTCCTTGCGCTTCTCGAACTCGATCTTTTGCTCTTCCGTGAGCACCGAATAACAGAGCTGTTTGGTGTCGACGGCCGTCAGCGGTTCGAGCTTGAGAGGAATGATCTGACCGTCGATGCGGAGCAGGGGCGGCGCGCCGGTGGTCAGGTGCATGTCGCTGGCACCCTTCTCGATCATGGCGCGCAGTAACTGATGTAAGTTAACCTTGAGTGCGTTCATCGGTGTTTCCAATTTAGTCGCGTCCGCTTCAGTCAGCCATGGTTACGCGCATGATTTCTTCGATGGTGGTCACACCTTTCAGGCACTTCTCGATGCCTTCCATGCGCAACGAGCGCATTCCGCCTTTGATCGCCGCCATTTTGAGCTCGGCGGCGGACGCACCCTGGAGCACCAGTTCACGCAGGTCGTCGCCAAAGCGCATGACTTCGTAGAGCGCCGTACGACCCTTGTATCCCGAGCCATTGCACGTGGGGCAGCCTTTGCCGTGATAAAGCTCGCCCTTTTCGATCTGTTCGTCGCTGAACCCCACCTCTTCGAGCCGTGCGCGGTCGATGTTCACGCGTTCTTTGCAGTCGACACAGATCTTGCGCGCCAGACGTTGCGCCAGGACTAGATTCACGCTGGCGGTGATCAAGAACGGCTCCACGCCCATGTTGAGCAGACGACTGATCGTGGCGGGGGCGTCGTTGGTGTGCAAGGTGGAGAGCACCAAGTGGCCGGTGAGCGCCGCCTTTACCGCGATTTCGGCCGTCTCGAAGTCGCGGATCTCGCCGACCATGATGACGTCCGGGTCCTGACGCAAGAACGAGCGCAGCGCCGCGGCGAAGTTCAGCCCGATGTCGTCGTGCATCTGGACCTGGTTGATGCCGTGCAAGTTGTACTCGACCGGGTCCTCGGCGGTGCTGATGTTGACGTCGGGTTGGTTGAGCTCGCTGAGCGCAGAATAGAGCGTCGTCGTTTTACCGCTACCCGTCGGACCGGTGACGAGCACCATGCCCCAGGGCTGATGAATGGCCCACTGAAAGTCCTGCAACGGCTTGGGCTCGAAGCCCAATTTGGCCATGTCGAGCTGCAGGTTCGACTTGTCCAACAAGCGCAGCACGATCTTTTCGCCCCACATCGTCGGCAACACGCTGACACGGAAGTCCATCTCGCGGTTCTTGCCGAGCTTCAACTTGATGCGGCCGTCCTGCGGCAACCGTCGCTCCGCGATGTCGAGCTGGCTCATGATCTTGAGACGGCTCGACAGGGCGTTCTTGAGCTTGAGCGGCGGCGTCATCTCTTCGTGGAGCACGCCGTCGATGCGATACCGCACGCGAAGCTTCTTCTCGTACGGCTCGATGTGAATGTCGCTTGCGCCCTTGCGGATTGCGTTGAGGAGCACGACGTTCACCAAACGGACTACAGGCGCGTCTTCACTCGCGCGCTCGAGCTCGAGGATGTTCTCGTCTTCCTGGTCCGACGTGAAATCGATGTCGTCGTCGTCCAGGTTGAAGTCGGCCATCACCTCCTCGTAGGAGGGGCCGGCGCCGTGATAACGCTCGAGAGCTTCGGCGATCGCTGTCTCGCTGGCGATCACCGGTTCGACGTTGAAGCCCGTCAGGAACTTGATGTCGTCGATGGCGTGCAAGTTCGTTGGGTCGGCCATCGCCACCACCAAACTCGAGCCTGTCTTCGAGATCGGGATGATCCGGTGTTTGTCGCAGACTTCGCGGGTGACCAGACGAATCACCTCGGGCTCGATCTCGTACTCGTCGAGGTTGATCGCGGGCAGTCGGTATTGGCTGCTCAGGAAGTCGGTGATCTCGGCATCGGAGATGTAGCCCAACTTCGCCAGGGTGTGGCTTAGGTTACCTCCACTGCGCTGTTGATCCTCCTGAGCTTTTCGAAGCTGCTGGAGGCTGATGAGTTTTTCGCGGACGAGCAGTTCACCGAGGCGGTTGTTGGGTGTCGACATATTCGGGAAGGACAGGGGGAAGGGCTCCGGCGGAGCCTAACAGGCCGGCGACGATTTGCCCAAAGTCCCTGTGAAATCTCGGCTTTGGGCGAACTCCTAGCGGTTCAACGGTGAGTTTTCGAGGGCCCGATAGGTCGTTTGCCGACGGCGCACCCGGGCGCGGTTGTAGGCGTGCGGCGCTTGACGTCGGGCCCTCCGGCTGCATACTGATTCCCGAATTCCCGCATCGGAAAAGTAGGGTATCTGGCGCAGCGCCCTTTTTGGGAGCTTGCGCTGGAGCCGAACCTCCTTCACTCTGGCGCCCCCATCGACCCCCACGCGGCGTCCCGCCTCCAACAGCCATGGCCAAGACCTACACAGACCTATTCTCGGAAGTACGCGATAACGTTAAGACTATTTCCCTCGATGAGCTGAAGAAGCGACTCGATGCAGGTGACAAGTTTACGCTCGTCGACGTGCGGGAGAAGGACGAGGTCCGACTCGGCTATATACCGGGCGCCATCCACGTCCCCCGTGGGTTCCTCGAAATGCAGATTGAATCCAAGGTGCCCGACCGCTCGGCCGAGGTCATCGTTTATTGCGCGGGTGGTACCCGGAGTGCGTTTGCCGCCAAGACGCTAGCGGAGCTCGGGTACACCCGTGTGCTCAGCGCCAACCCTGGGTACGTGCGATGGAAGGATGTGGGTTATCCGGTTGAAATGCCGCCGGAGCTGACCCAAGCACAGCGTGACCGCTACTCTCGTCACCTCATGTTACCGGAGGTAGGTGAACGGGGACAGGAGAAGCTGCTCAAGAGCCGGGTGCTGTTGCTCGGCGCAGGCGGGCTCGGGTCGCCGGCGGCGATGTATTTGGCCGCCGCCGGGGTGGGCACGATCGGTCTCGTGGACGCCGACGTCGTCGACGACTCGAACCTCCAACGCCAGGTGATTCACTCGCACTCGAGAGTCGGTATGCCGAAGGTCGACAGTGCGGAGGCGTTCATCAAGGACCTGAATTCCGACGTGAAGGTGATCAAGCACAAGGAACGCCTCAGCAGCGAAAACGTCGACCGCATCTTTTCGCAGTACGACGTCGTCGTCGACGGATGCGACAACTTCCCGACGCGTTACTTGGTCAGCGACGCTTCGCTGAAACACAAGATCCCGGTCGTGCACGGCTCGATCTTCCGCTTCGATGGGCAGGTGACGACGTTCGTTCCGTGGCAGGGTCCGTGTTACCGGTGTTTGTATCCGGAACCGCCGCCTGCACACTTGGCGCCGTCGTGTTCCGAGGCTGGCGTGCTCGGCATCCTGCCCGGCGTCGTCGGCACGCTGCAAGCGACCGAAGCGCTCAAGGTGTTGCTCGGCAAAGGCGACCTGTTGAACGGGCGCCTGCTCCAGTACGATTCGATGGGGATGACCTTCCGCAACTTCAAGCTGCGCCGCAACAAGGCGTGCCCGGCGTGCGGTGAGAATCCGACCATCACCGAATACATCGACTACGAAGGCTTCTGCGCCGGCGCTCACTGAGTGGGCGAACAAAAGAAGAAGGGCGGCCCGGCGGGCCGCCCTTCTTCTTTTGTTCGTGGGTTTGGCGAGCAAACCGGCACTCAAACGAATGGGCGTTGGTAATCCAACGCCCGCCCCTTCAAAGTGAGGACACGACCGCGTCGTAGTCGGGCTCTTGCACGATTTCCGGCACCAGCTGACTGTGGACGACTTGGTTCTGCTCGTTCAAAACCACTACCGAACGAGCCGTGAGCCCAGCGAGCGGACCGGTAACCATCGAGACGCCGTAGTCGTTGCCGAACGTCGAGCGAAAAGAGGAGACGGGAACCACGTTCTTGAGCCCTTCGGCCTCGCAGAAGCGCGACTGAGCGAAGGGAAGGTCGGCGCTCACCAGCAACACCACCACGTCCGAGCGTTCGCTCATGCGTTGGTTGAAGGTGCGGGCTGCCTTCTGACAAACACCCGTATCGTAGCTCGGGTTGATGGTGAGGATCTTCTTCTTGCCAGCGAAGCTCTCGAGCGTCTTCTCGCTGAGGTCCGAGGCGACCAGACGAAAATCGGGTGCCTTGCTTCCGACTGCGGGGAGGTTGCCGGACGTGGTGACTGCAGAGCCTTTGAAAGTGACTTGTGCCATTGGATTCCTTCGATGACCAAACGTGCGATTGCTACGTCAGGGGTTGTTCGGTTGCGATTGGGGCGAGGTCTGCGCGACGAACGTCGATGCTCACCTCGCTCGACACAGCCGTAACGCGTCTTCGACGCCGAGGCAACGGATAGCCGCTAGTCGCGCCGCGTCTGTCGTGACGGGACGTCGGCGTCCGTCGCTTCGTCTTCGTCGGTAGTGGAAACAGAACTCGGCAATGGCTCTGCGACGCGGACTCGCGAATGCGCCGTCGAGCCGGATCCCGCGATTGCACTTGAGGCCTCTCGATCGAGAAAAGCCGCGACTTCGCCCTCTGCGAACAAGCGCAAGGCTTCGTCGTTGTCGACGCGGAACGCAGCCTTTACGTCATCGAGCGTCGGGGCGTTTCCGACGCGTGTCGACGCGCTCGCGAAGAAGTGCTCTGCGATTTCCCGCCACGCATCTTCCAACCGTGAGACAGCGCTCTGTTTCTGGCGCGCGGCCAACCAACGCGAGGTCACCGCGAGAACCAGAGGCAACGAGGTGATCACGCTCACGAACGTCCAGCCCGGCACGCCGAAGTCCAAAGACCACGCCGTCCCCGCGCCAAACAAGCCACACAAGAGGGCGGCGATCCACGACGCCCAGCTGGCTGCCAACCAGAGCCCGCGTTGGATGTGGTGACCACGCACCTGTTTGAGGTTCCGGGTTACCGAGGCGGGCGTAGAAACCCAACGTCGGTCGGTCGGAATGCGCGGGGCGCCGCACGCTTTACATTGGTATCGGTATACCGGGTGCTCGCGCACCTCGGCTTCGGAGCCGCAGTGGGGGCACGGTTCGAGTCGAAAGGTTACGGCAACCATTGGCTCAAGCGTGCCAGACGTTGAAACATTTCGTAAGTCATGCCCCACAATACATGCTCGCCCACCTGGTAGCCGGGCAACTCGAATCGTGCGCCGTCGCGATGAAAGTCGACGGTCGTGTCCCGTTCGCCACGCATCAGAGGCGCGATGGGCACCCAGAACGCTTGCGCTACCTCTGTAGCGTCGAGTGCGAAGCTGTCCCGGTGAGGCACTTCGAACACGAATGGCTCGATCACGAGTCCGGGCAAACGCGCGCCGCGCGCCGTGAGTGGATCCAAGCGGCCTAACAGTTGTCGCTGGGGATCGAGTTGAATGCCGATCTCCTCCCAGGTTTCGCGCACGGCCGTCTGCAAGAGGTCGGTATCGGTCGGGTCTTGGCGACCACCGGGGAAGGCCAGATGACCCGACCACGGGTCGAGAGGATGAAAAGCTCGCTGAATGAGCAACAAGTGTGGCGACCGAACGCCGTCCTCGGTGTGGTGTTCACACAAGAGCACCGCTACCGCCGCGTACGCCTCTCCCTGGAGCGGCTTCGGAGCGTGGGTCCGCAAGGCCGTCTTGGCCGAGTTCAGGGTCGCGAGGTTCGGGACGGACGACATGCTTGGCGGGGTTTTGGGCATTCTGGGGGGGTGACGTCAAGCTCGTGGGGATGCTCGTCCGCCCAAGCAGATCCTAAAAATGTGCGCTCGTTGGATCGCGGTTCGGCGGCGTCGTCTGCGGATGCGACCGCGCCGCGTCACTTGGCCTTGGCGTTCGGCAAAATCTGATAGGGTCCGCGCCCGATGATGTTACGAAATGTCCTAACCCTCTGCGCCTTCTGCTGTCTGGTTGCATTGGCTCCCAGCGCATCGGCGTTACCAGGCTTCTTCGCCACCAAAGGTGGCGCCGCCACCTCCAGCACGACGCACGTCGTGTTGATGACGAACGACACCGAGACGGTGGTCAGTGTCGCGGCCGATTACAAAGGTCCGAACCAGCGATTCGCCTTCGTCATGCCCGTTCCGGACGACGTCGTGCTCAAGGACGTGCTCACCCTCAAGCGCCACTCCATCGAACGCCTCGACGAGCTCACGGCACCTCGTTTCCACGAGTTTTGGGAGATGGACCCTTGCGAGCAAGGCAAGCCTCAGCAGATCTGGGAGCGTGACCTGTCCGCGAGCGAGGCGTCGGACTTCTTGGGCATGGGCGGCGACGACATGTTCAAGGGCACTACGAAGGCTCCCAAGGAGATGCGCACCAAGGTCGACGCAGACTTCCGTGACGAAGGCAGCGAGTTCGAGTTCACCTTGGTCACGAGCGACGTGCTGGGTTGGCTCAAGGGCAAGGGCTACAGCGCGCCTTCGGGCGTAGACGTCGGCAAGTACGGCGGTATGGCGTTTTTGGTCGCCGAAACCGATCCGCAGAAAGCCGAACTCGGCGGGAAGGGTGAAGCCCTGCTGTCTGCCATTCGGTACAGCACGAAGAAGCCGTTCAAGTTGATCGAGACGTTGGGTCTCGGCAACGTCGACAAGATGCACGAGCTGAACGTTTACACGCTGCACCCCACCAAGCGCCTCGAGACGGCGAACTACCCGACGGTGTTCCCGCCGACCAATCTGCTCGTCGACTTCGCCGTCAAAGAGCGCATCGGTGAGTTCTACGCGGGCCTGCACGACATGTTGCTCGCCAAAGATCCCAAGGCATTCCTTGCCGAATACGCCTGGTCGACCGAGGGCTGCGGCGAGCCGTGCGTGAACGCAGCACTCCGCCTCGACGAGCTGCTCACTTTGGGCGCCGACGTGTTTGAGCGCAGCGTGCCAGAAGACCAGCTCAACCCAGAGCCGCCGGCACGCTCGGAGGAAGAGGAGAAGGCGTACAAGAAAGCCAAGAAGGCCGAACGCAAGGAGATGGACAAGCTCGCCAAAGAGGTCGCTCGGCGCAAAGCCCTGATGGAGCGCCACAAGAGCTACGTGCTGTCACGGCTACATCACCGCTACGACGCCAAGGGGCTCCCGAACGACGTCGAGTTCAAGACCGCGGCAGCCGCCGAGGGTGGCATCGCGATCCCCGAGGGGGAGAAAGGCGCGATGCCGACCGAGGTAAAGGTGGGCGCAGCCACCAACCGCCTGCAGACGCGGTTCGTCAACCTGCACCCCGACAAGGCCGTGATCAAGTGCGAAAACCCGACCCGCTACCGATGGGGTAAGCCCCCGCTGAGCTACCGCGGGGCGCGCAAGATCTGGACGGCGCAACAACTCGCGTCGCGCGATCGCACGAAGTTCAAGCCCTCCGAGTTGGTGCTCTCGGCGTACCCGGCGTTGGGTCTTACGGGGCAACTCTCGGCGGAGGACAAGGCCAAAGCCGAGGCCGCGAAGGGCGCCTCGACGGGTGCCGAAGAAGAGAAGAAAGATGGCGGCTGCAGCGTCGCCCGCGGTCAGGCTGCGCCGTGGGCGTTGGTGGCCATGGGCATGGTCGTCGCGTTGCTGACGCGACGTCGACGCTGACGCGTCGAACGCCGGAGGATAACAAGGGGGCCCACCGAAAAGTGGGCCTTCTTGCTTTCGCTCACTCGTCGATGGACGGTGAAGGTGAACGGACGGATGGTGGCTCGGCGGGGTGGACACTTTCGAACGGGTGACTGACCCCGCGGGTTCCGGCGAACACCACGCGGAGCAAGTCACGAGCCACCTCGTTGGCTTTGCGACGCCACAAGGGCGAGTTCTGGAGCAACACGGTGACGACCACCTTCGGATCGCGGCTCGGCGCGAAGCCCGTGAACCAGCTCGTGATCGGCGCGGACTTGCCGCGTTGCAGGGTGCCAGTCTTGCCGGCCACTCGAACCGGACCGAGCCAACTCTGGGCGTCGGGGCGTGAGAATGCGTCGAGCGAAGTGCCGCTGTGAACGGTCACTTCCATCATCCGAGTCATTCGCCACGCCGTGTTGTTGGTCATCACGCGCGGCAGTAGCGTGGGCTCTTTCGGAGGCGCGTAGCCGTCTAGTCGATCAATCAACCGCATCTGCAATGGACGCCCCTGGTTGGCCACCGTCAACGCCAGATGAGCGGCTCCGAACGGCGTCAGGTCACTGCCGATGAAGCCAGCCGCCGCGCGCGCGAACTCGAGATCGTTGAAAGGCAGATCGAGATGTCCCACCGTGGTGCTGGCATCGAAGGGCAATGGCCGATTGAACCCCCAACTCTCAGCCTTTTCGAGCAAGGCTTGGCGGGTCAAGTGTTGAGTCGCTAGCTGGGCGTACACGGCGTTGCGGCTGAAGCCCAAGGCCGTGAGGAACGGCGGACAAGCGTCGGTGTGAGGCGGCGGCTCGAGGTGATGGCGTTCGATTTGCCGTTCACCGCCGGAGAAACACACGCGTGTCTTCGGATCCACCCGGCCGCCATCGAGCAGAGCCGCGGTGGTGATGAGCTTGAAGACGCTGGCCGCCGGAGCGGGGGCGAGCAATGGGTTCGGCGCACCGCGATGGTTACCGCGCACGAAGCTGTGACACGCGAGCAAGCGGCCGGACTTGGCGTCGACGACGATCGCTGCTCCGCTCAGCGGATGCGCCAGTCTCAAGAGTTCGGCCGCGCAATGTTGTAGGTCGCGGTCCAGGGTGAGGGAGGCCACCGCTCCCGTCGTCGTCCCGCACGTCAGCGCGTCGATTCCGCCGAGGGTGTCCAGGTCGAGGAGTGGTTCCGGCATCGGGACGGCCTCGTCCTCCGCCGCCGACGCCGGGCGCAGACCGGCCCAGCCCAGGGCGCTCGCGCCCGCGGCGGCCGTTTGGAGCAACCATTGACGCCGGTGCACACGCGCGCTGTAAGCCGTCCGCACTGGACGGCCAAGTTTTGCGGCACGCGTGCACACGGCGTTGGGCCGTGGGTTCGACGCCGTTTGCAGAAAGTTGGCGACCGGGGGCGTTCCGTTTTTATAAGTGCCCGATGTGTTCTTCGTCCGTTTCGCGCTGGGTTGTGTTGTTGGCCCTGGGGATCGTCGGTCCTGCTGGCTGCGTCGTTTGGAAGGACGACTACGACGTGATGGCGGCCAAGTATCGCAACGAGGCAGCGGCACACGAAATGGCCAAGGCCGACTTGGCCAAACGCGGTGAGGAGATCATGCGCCTACAGTCGCGGGTTGCTTCGCTCGAAGCTTCGCTTGCCGACTCCAACAAACGCCTCGATCAAAACGCCGAGAGCATGGCGCAGGCCGAACATCAATACAGCATCCTCGAGCAAGAACGGGCCGATGCCGCCGATCTCGTGGCTCAACTGCGCTCGGAACAAGAACGTTTGGCCACCCACCTCCAAGCCTACGCCAACGACCGCGCCGAGCTCAGCGCCGAACGCGAAAGACTCACGCAAGAGCTGCAGGACGCCGAGCTGCGGGTAAACGCGCTGACGTTTGCTCAGAAGCGCGCGCAGGCCCGGCTCGCGTTGGTGCGTGACTTGAGCTTGAAGCTGCAGCAAGAGATCGACAAGAAGCAGGCCGAGATCCTCTTCGACGGCGATGTGGTCGTGTTGCGACTCGAGGCCGGCAAGATGTTCAGCGGCAAGGGCGTCTCCAAAGAAGGCAAACGGCTGCTCGTCGCGACTGGCAACGCTCTTCGTGACGGAGCTCCGAAGGCGGCCGACGCCAAGGGGCCGACCAAAGCGGTCGACGCCAAAACCGGGAGCCTACCGGCAACCAAGCCGCCTTCGTCTGCCTCGGCTGGCGCGGCGGCTGAACCGCCCACGCGTCTCGTGCTCAGCCAATGGGAGAAAGGGCAGAAGTTGAAAGATGCAGCCGAGCGGCTCAAGTTGGCCGCGTACGAACTCGCGTTGGCTGGCGTGGAGCCGACTCGATTCGCCCACGAGAAAGTGTTGTTGTCGTACCAAGAGAGCGTGCGGGCTGCTCTGACGAAACCGCCAGCGACCGACGATGTGGAATTGCAGCCAGCGAGCCCTGCGCCCGTCTCAGCGGTGCCGTTCTCGGTGAGCGGTGCTTCACTCGTCATTCACCTCGTCCCGCAATGACGGGCGCGATGAACGACGACTATAGGTGAGACTCGGAGTGGGCCGGCCCAATCAGGACGGCTGCCGATCTCACAAGCTGAACGTGGCCTTGCCTGGCCAACTGCCAGGGCTCGGGAACTTGGCCTGCTTCAATACCGACACGAGGCAATCGCTCTTCGATTCCCCCTCCGCGTTCGGTGCGGCGATGCCCGCTGACATGAGTGAGCCGTCGGTGTCGATGTAAACCGTCGCCGAAAACGTGCCCTTGATTGACGCCTTGCACTCACGCAACGCCGATTGCTGTTCGGAGAGTGCGGCATCGGCATCGAAATCATCGAGTGAAACGGGCGCGCGCACGTCGCCCGTCATCTCGAAATCGAAGGAGTTCTGCGCGATACCGATCAAGCCACCGACGGGCGCAGGCCAGCTCGCTTGCTCGAGCGCCTCGAACATACAGCGCTCTGTCTCACGGTCTCCCAAGGTCGATTGCTCGGCAAACACCGCCTTGACGGTTCCGTTTTTTCCGACCTGAACTTGGAGCGCGATGTGGCCACCCAAGAACTCGATCCGGCGAGCGCCATCGATGAAACACTTCTGGATGGGATCGAGCGCGCCCTGAAACGCTGCCACGGTCTCATCCTCTGGCATCGCGCCAATCTCGGCCATGGCTCCCACTTCGCGGGCGTTGTCCTCGTCTTCGTCGTCGGGCGCAACCTGCGCCGGAGTTTGCGGCGGGGGTTCGGAGCCGCCGCACGCAGTGAACGAGGATAAGGCCGAGATACAGACGAAGAAGGGAAGTGTGCGAGCCATGACCAACCAACGGACGTTCGAGTCGAAAGTGAAGCGAACGTCGTTTAGCGGCTCGCGCGCAGTTGCGCAATGACGGTCGGATCTTCCAGCGTGCTGACGTCGCCTTGCACGTCACGACCTGCGGCGACGTCCTTGAGCAGACGACGCATGATCTTGCCACTGCGTGTCTTGGGAAGTGCGTCCGCAAAGCGTACCTCGGCGGGACGCGCGAACTTGCCGATTTCGTTCGCCACGTGTTCCGTCAGCGCTGCAGCAAGACTTGCGTCACGGGTTGCTGTAGGCTTGAGTGAGACAAACGCGACCAAGGCCTGTCCCGTCAAGTCGTCGGGTCGGCCAACGACGGCGGCCTCGGCGACGGCAGGGTGACCCACCAGACAGCTCTCGACCTCGGCCGTGCCGATGCGGTGACCAGACACGTTGAGCACGTCGTCGATGCGCCCAATCACCTGAAAGTAACCGTCGTGATCCCGGTGCGCGCCGTCGCCCGTGAAGTAAACGTTGCCAGGGATCTCCGAGAAGTACTGTTGCTTGAAACGCTCGTCGTCGCCCCAAACCGTGCGCAGCATGCTTGGCCAGGGACGCTGCAAGATGAGGTACCCGCTTTCGCCGTCTTTGACGGGGTTTCCCGCCGTGTCCACGACTGCAGGGTCGACGCCGAAGAAGGGCAGACCCGTGGCGCCCGGCTTCGAATCGGCGGCACCCGGCAGAGTCGTCATCATGATGCTGCCGGTCTCGGTCTGCCACCACGTGTCGACGATGGGGCAGCGACCTCCACCGATCTTGGCGTGGTACCAGCGCCACACGTCGGGGTTGATGGGCTCACCCACGCTGCCGAGCAGCCGCAGGCTGGAGAGATCGTGCTTGTCCACCCACTGGTCGCCGGCCTTGATGAACGCGCGGATCGCCGTGGGCGCGGTGTACAAGATCGTCACCTTGTGGCGCTCGATGATCGACCAGAAGCGCGACCAATCGGGCTGGTTGGGGGCGCCTTCGTACAAGAGACACGTCACGCCGTTGGAGAGTGGTCCGTAGACGATGTAGCTGTGGCCGGTGATCCAGCCGACGTCCGCCGTGCACCAGTAGATGTCGTCTGCGCGGAAGTCGAAGACGTATTTGCAGCTGATGTGTGCGCCCGCGAGGTAACCAGCCGTCGTGTGCAATACCCCCTTGGGTTTACCGGTCGAGCCCGACGTGTAAAGGATGAACAGCGGGTGCTCGGCGTCGACGACTTCGGGGTAACCTTGCGCCTCGTCACCCGAGGCTTCGAGATCCAACCAATCGATGTCTCGGCCTTCGACCCAACCCGGTCCGTTCGAGGCGCCCATCCGGCGCAAAACGACCACCTTCTCGATCGTCGGCGTGTCTTTGAGCGCCTGATTCACCGTCTCTTTGAGCGGCACCGGCTTACCGCGGCGCGGCGCGGCGTCTTGGGTGAGGACCCATTTGGCCTTGCAGTCGTTGATGCGATCCTTGAGGGAATCGGCGGCGAACCCGCCGAACACGACGCTGTGCGGCGCGCCCAGACGGGCGCAGGCCAACATGCCCACGACGGCTTCGGGCACCATGCCCATGTACAACACGACGCGGTCGCCCTTCTGAACGCCGAGGTTACGCAGCGCAGCGGTGAAGCGCACGACGCGTTTGGCCAACTCGCCGTAGGTCAATCGCTTGACGAAACCGTCTTCGGACTCCCAGATGAGCGCGGCCTTGTCCCACGTCTCGGTACCCTCGAAACGGTCCAGGCAACTCTCGCTCACGTTGAGCTCGGCGCCCACGAACCACTGTGCAAACGGCGGCTGACGTTCGAGCAGTGAGCTCCAGGGCTTGCGGAACACGAGCTCCGAGGTCTCGCGGGCCCAGAATCCTTCCGGCTGATCCAGGCTCTCGCGGTACAGACGCTGGTAGTCTTCCAGGGATGAAATACGGGCCTGTTTCCTGAACTCCTCGCTGGGTTTGACCCGCGGCTGCTCGTGGGAAACCCACTCGATCGAAATGGCGTTCTTGGCGTCTGAATCTGCGCTCACGATATTCCTCCGGCCTGTTTACCAACGGATCGTAGACTAGACGTGTCTCGCGGTGCAACCGGGACCGCTTCCAGCGAATAGTTTGCGACGCGTGGCGTTGGCCTCACGGGTCATCGTGGCCGCTTCTGCGGGCGCCACCTACCTTGCAGCCGTGGCGCGTCCGGATGCGGATGGCTCAAATGACGAAAGCTGGGAGCCATGAGGCGTCCCAGCTCTTCGAATTCCGCACCTCGGTGCGGGGCCGCACTCAAGCGAGAGTCGCGAGTGCCTTGTCGAGGCGCGACGTGGTGCGCGCCGCAACGTTGCGATGAATGACGCCCTTGCCTGCTGCCTTGGCGAGAGCGACCTTCGCGACCTGCGTGGCTGCGACGGCGTCCGCCTTGACGCCGCTCTGGAGTGCCGCGCGAGCTGCGCGCAGGCGGGTGCGGAGTGCGCTCCGAACCGCGCGATTGCGAGCGGTGCGGACGATGCGTTGACGATTGCGTTTGTCGGCGGAAGCGTGATTAGCCATGTCGTTCCTCTTAACCTATATCCGTGCTTACCCTGAGTTCTCTGGAGCGTCGCTTAGGAGCGCTTGGCGTCCGCAGCGTTGGGATCGTAACCCTCGGGGTGCAGAGGGAATACAGGGGTGCCGGCGCGGAAGGCTGCGCGCTTCTTTGCCTTGGCGAGCTGGCGGTCACGGTTGTAGCGGCGGCGCTTGGTTTGTTGGGTGTTCGAAACCATTTTTGAAATCCTTGGTTTTACTGCCGGGGCT
This sequence comes from uncultured bacterium, assembly GCA_966249405.1. Lineage (GTDB taxonomy): Bacteria > Myxococcota_A > Polyangia > Polyangiales > Polyangiaceae > SZUA-265. Next base: position 16,645 of record CBINDO010000074.1, read on the forward strand.
CGCTTGGCACCTCTGCGTCAAGGCGCGAGGGTAGCGGGGCGCGGGACTATGAGGGAGCCCTCGGCGGTTGTCAACGTCGATAAGTCGCGCCCATGGCAAAATTCGGGTGGCGGGTTACTTGCTCAGGCTCTTGCGCAGCAAGTCACCCAACGTGCCGAAGTTGGCTTCTGCGGCCAGTTTCTTGCGGTATTCGCGGTGAGCGCTGCGCTCTTCGTCCTCGTGGAATCGGCTGATGCTCAGCTTGGGTTCGCCGCGCCGCGGATCGATGTCGACGACCTGCGCCATGAACTGCTGACCCGTCGGGAAGTGCTTACGCAGGTCCGAGCCGCGCGCGGTGCCGGTCTGGCCCGCGGGGATGAAACCACGCGCGCCGCGACCGGTCACGCCCAGGATGCGGACGACCAAACCCGCCGGCTCCGCCTTCTTCACTTCGACCTTGACTGAGGCGTTGCGCGTCACCTTTTGACGCTCTTCGTTGGCGGCGTTGCCGGTCGGTGCGGGGTGGAGCACGACCTTGTGATTCTTGAGATCGAACGAGAAGACGACGACGTCGACTTCGTCACCCACCTTGTAGAGGTCGGCAGGCTTCTGACCTTTGTCCAGATCCATGTCGGCCGAGTGGATCAGGCCCTCGATACCGTCCAACTGGATGAAGGCGCCAAACGGCTCGACTTTGGTTACGGCGGCTTTGAGTTGAGTGCCCGCCGGGTACTTGTCCTTGGCTTCGCGCCAGGGGTCGGCCATCAACGCGCGGCGGCTGAGCCAAATCTTTCCGCGCTCGTCGATCTTGACGATTTTGACCTCGATCCGGTCGCCGTTTTTGAACAGGTCGGTCATGCGCGCCCGGGCGTCGTGAGACGCTTCGGTTTGATGCACGAGGCCCTCGAGATTCTCGGCTTCGGGCAGCGCCACGAACGCACCCCATTCGACGACGGTGCGAACCACGCCCTGCATCACCTGGCCCTCGCTCAGGATTTCGAGCGCGCGTTTGCGGCGCTCGTGGGCTTCCGCCTCCAGCATCGGACGGCGCGTGACCACGACGTCGCGCCCGTTGTTTGCGTATTGCGTGACCTTGAAGTCGAGGCGTTGCCCCACGAGGGACGCGAAGTTGGCGTTCTGCGGGTGCAGGTCCATGCCGGAAGCCGGCGCAAACGCGCGCAGACCATTGATGTCGACGTCCACGCCGCCTTTGATCACGCCGGTGATCAGACCCTGGACCGTTAGCCCGTCACGCAGAGCGCGCTCGACGTCGGGCTTGACGGCCTCTTCGCGTAGGGGCTTACGAGTGAGCACCACCAAGCCGCCACGGCCGCCGTCCTGATGGACGCGCGCCAGGAAGCGGTCGCCCTCGGTGGGTACCAAGTCGTCCTTCTCCATCTCCGCTCGGTCGAAGATGCCGAGCGCCTTGCCAGAGAGATCGACCATGATCGCCTCGGGAAGAACGGCCGTCACGCGACCGAATACCTCTTCGCCCAGGTTGAACGGCGCGCGCTCGGGGTTGGATTTCGGTTTCTGGGGTGCCGGCTGACTCTCACCGCCAGCAGCCGTCGCCTCACCGCCGTCCTTCTTCTTGCGACGACGCTTGCGCTTCTTCTTCGCCGGACCGTCGGCGCTGGTCGCCGTGGCTTCGGCGCCTTCTTCGGTGCTGGATTCGTCCCCGTCGGAGCCACCCCCTTCGGACGCGCTGCTTTCGGAAGCGTTATCGTCTCCAGCCTCGGCTGCGGCGTGAACTTCGGGGGTAGTGCCGGTAGCGGCAGCTTCGGGATTGGGAGTGGTGCTTTCGACTGACATGGGGACCCTTTGGGAAGCGCTGCTATATCTCGGGTTGAATGCGATGCCAACGCCCCAAAGCCCGAAAATGAGTAGCCCAGGGGGCGCACGGCATGCGGCGTTCACCCCTACGGGCAGGTTTGCCGGGTGCGGTCCGTCGTCAACGGGTGATCGGGAGGTGGCGGTTCTTGCCACCGCTCCGGTCTACCTGCAAACGCACTTGATTCTCCGATACTTCGTCGGCCCGTTTGACCACCGCGGCCGACAGCTCGTGAAACGCGCGGGCAATCGCGGAGGCCGGCGAGGCCTGCACGACGGGCACCCCCGCGTCGCCCCACTGACGCACGCTGGGATCGATGGGTAGCTGCGCGAGGAGCGGCGCGCCGGCGAGTTCGGCGACCTTGTTACCGCCCCCTTCACCGAACAAGAGGTGTTTGGTGTCGCACTGGCCGCAGATGAAGTAGCTCTCGTTCTCGACGACACCCAGGATCTGGATGCCGACTTTGAGCGCCATCGAGACCGACTTGTAAACGTCCATCACGGCCACGTCCTGAGGCGTGGTGACGACGACCGCGCCCGTCGTCTGGATGTTCTGCGACAGGGTCAACGCGACGTCACCCGTGCCCGGCGGCATGTCCAGCAACAGGTAGTCGAGGTCGCCCCAGTCGACGTCCTTGACGAACTGCATGAGCGCCGCGTGCAGCATGGGACCACGCCAAACGACCGCTGCTTTTTCGTCGTCGAGCAAGAAGCCGAGGCTCATCAGCTTCACGCCGAAGCGCTCCAGGGGTTCGATGCGTTGCCCGTTACTCCGCGGCCGACCGTGGATACCGAACAAGGTCGGGACACTCGGGCCGTACATGTCCGCGTCCAGAAGTCCCACCCGGTAACCGTCGCGCTTGAGCGCCATGGCCAGGTTCGAACAGACGGTGCTCTTACCGACGCCACCCTTGCCGCTCATCACCAGGATGATGTTTTTCACACCAGGCAGCGGGTTGGACGCGGGGGTTTGGGGTCCGGGGGTCGACGCGGAAGACATGCAGCGCACCTAGCGCCCGCGAAGGTCCGAGACAATGGAAACTTGTGGGCATCGCGCCCAGTTTCGGTTTCAGCTGCCGAGCACTTCCAAGAACGTGACGAGCAAGCCGAAACCCAGCCCCGCTCCGACGAGCCAACCCAACCGGCCGCCCACGGGCTGAGGCGCCGGGGGTGGAGGTTCTTCCGAAGGCATCCGGCCGCGAAACGCGTCTGCGTGCAGGGCCTCGAGTTTTGGCGCGATCGGAGACCGTGGGAAGGTCGGATCGACCAACATGTCCGTCGGACACGCCGAGTCGGGACGGGGCCGCGGCACGGGTCGCGAGCCATTCATCGGGTTGTAGGAGGGCGCGTACGGGCCGTTGCCGGTCGGTGCAATGTGCCAGCCGTCGTCGGCCGGCGTGGCGCTGGGCGCGAACGTGTGAGAACGGAAGGGCCGCAGAAGCGCCGAAAACTCTGCTGCGGTGCGCGGTCGCCGCGAGGCATCCAGATTCAGCGCGGACTCGACCAGGGCGAGCAACGTTTCTGGCAACTCCGGCGCCAGAGCGACCGGCCTGATCCAACGTCCGGTGCGTACCGCATCGAGCGCTCGTAGCTCGTCGCTCTCGCGGATCAAAGGGCCGCCCACCAGCATCTCGTAGAGCAGTACTCCGACGCTGTACAGATCGGAGCGCTCGGTGATGGTCTCACCCTCGGCCCGCTCGGGCGCCATGTAACGCAGGCTCTCGCCGCGCCAGCCGATGCGCTCCAGGCAAGCCTCGTCGTCGTTCATGGCCTCGGTCAGTCCAACGTCGGTCAGCTTTACCGACGTGGGGCGACCCGTGCGCTCGTCCAAACTCACGATCACGTTCCGAGGCTTGACGTCCCGATGCAGCGCGCCGGCGCGATGGCACGCCTCCAGACCCGCGAGCACCTGGGTGGCCACCTCGATCGCCACCTGGGGTGACAACTTGCGGTCGAATAGCAGTGCTTCCAGGTTCACCCCTTTGGCCCGCTCACAGGCCACGTACGCGGTACCGTGCGAATCGATGCCGTAGTCGGTCACACAGGCGACGTTGGGGTGGGTGATGCTACTCGCGCGTTCGGCCGCGCGCAGGAACAAGTCGATGTGCTGAGGTTCTTCGGAGAGCTCGCGCCGGAGCCACTTGAGGATCACGACGTTGCCCGTTTCCAGGCAGTTTGCGACATGGGTGTCCGCAATCGTCCCGCGTCCTAGCTCGGCGATGAGTTCGTACCTGGCATTGAAGAGCATGGTGCTACGACCTCCACTGCTGGAGAACGGAGCGACGAGGCCTGGGTAAATGGGGAATACCGCCCCATCGACGAATCGCCTGGCGAGCGTTTCAACTCGTTACGCTGCCATTGGAGGAGCGCCGCGGCCCGGATTCGTGGGCACTGACGGCACGGCTGTGTTTCGGCGTGCAATGCAGCGTTGGCGCGAGTTTTCGGACCGCTGCGTGCCCCCGCCAGCGACGCGTAACGGAGGCCGTGCCGACCCGAAGCGACACGTGGCGGATTGGGTCGGCGCCGACGTGAACGCTTGTGGGTATTGGTTACCAGCAGCCGAGCGGCGTGCCTTCGACTTCGTCGAGCTCTGCTCCGTAACACGCGCTCGGAGGCTCGCCGTCACCGGTGCTCACGCAGTTCATTGGCTTGCCGCCAGGAGCTTCGGGGCAACCGCCGCCGACGCAGATCTCTTCGTCCGTCGCGCACTGGCAGGTCGCCTCCTGGTCGTAACAGAACAGCTCGCCGCTGAAATCGCTCTTGGCGCAGAAACCCGTGGGACAATCACCGTCGTGGGTACATGGCTCGCAGCTCTGGCCCGTGCCACGGCACGCTCCGAACCGATGCCCGCACGTGGGGACACCGAGTTCCTCGTCGAACACGGCGCATTCCGTCGCTTCTCCCCAGGGGCACGACCCTTGGCCCAGCGCACACAACACGGTGCACGTCTTGACCCCGTCCGGCCCGCGCGCGCACACTTGGTTGGCCTGCCCCCGACAGTCGGCGTCGCTCTCGCAGGGCGCGCAGAACGAGCGCTCCAAACACAACGTGAGCACCAATCCCCCCGATTCGCCACAGCGAAACGGCTTGCCCTCGCCGATGTCGGAGACGGGGACGCAGTCGTCCGCGGTCGGATCTGCCGTCAACCCGCAGGCCGCCTCACAAGGGCGCCGCGAGCCGATGCGGTTTCGACTGCAGAACAGCCCGCTCGGACAGTCGCCGTCGGCATCGCAACCGGCCTTCGTACAATAGCTGTCGACGTCTCCGTCCCCGGCGCCGATGCAACGGAAACCCGCGGCGGTGTCGCAGCTCGAGGTACCCGTGAGACATTGACTGCCGTATTGGCCGGCGGCGCGCGGGAAATCGTCGGTGCGGCAGAACGATACTACGGCGCCCTCCGAGGTCTCGCCGCTACCGGTGCACGCGCCCGCGCGCCCGCAGTGCTCGTGTAGGGTGCACGCGGTCCGGCACGTGCCTTCCACGCAGTGATGTGGCACCGATTGATCGCATTGGTCGCTGGTGTCGCAGGAGCTGTCGGAGACCATGCCGCTCGAGGCATCGAGCCCACCGTTCGACGTCGTTTCGGGCTCGACGCTGTAAGGGGAGGGATCGAGCGCGGGGCCGAAGCAATATTTGCCCGACTTACCCTCATCCGTTTTGATCGACTTACAGACATCGTCACCCCTGCACTCCGCGCTGCTCGTGCAGGTTGGGCGGCACGTGCTGTGAACGCATGCCAAACCCTCGCCACAGGCCTCGTCGTCACAACGCGGCACGCATACGCCGTCCACGACCACTCGATCACTGTCGCATGGTCCGCCGCATCCCACGCTGACGCCGAGGAGATGCGCGCCGAGCAACGACGTGACCTTTAGCCAAGTGCGGTCGAGGCGCGGGGTTCGAGGTGGGCGGCGAGGGGTCGAGCGCATCGTGCCGGTGTATCGCAATCGCGGGACGAAAGCGATTCGGTGCATGGCGGCTCCCCAGCGCACGGCCGCGCGCGTGCTCCGCGCGGTGTGGGGGCGGACCGGTTTGCGCAAATTTACGCCTCCGGTACAGCACCGCACGTCGCAGAACGAATCACGCACGCAGTCGGCGCTGAGCGGGCGGAGAATTCCCGAGCCCGATTGCCGTTCGGCGGCTGCGGGTCTAAGATCGAGCCGGGCGCCCAGTCGTGGCCGCCCGAGTCAGGAGAGTCCATGTTGCCGATGCGTCCGACGACGAGCGAACGAGCCGAAAGTGGTGGGAGGGAGCCGGCAGGTGTCTCACCGAGCTGGGCCCAACCCAAGGACGGTTTTGATCTTTCGAGTCGGCGTCGGGGTCTGCGCGCGAGTGCACTCGTCGCGGCAACCTGGCTCGCCGCGTGCGGCAGTGAGGCTCCGTTACACGGGCCGGGAGCCGTCGACGCTGGCGTGGAAGCCGCCGACACCGACCAACGAGCGCCCGAGTCGGGAGACGACGCGACCGAGGGCAAACCCGCCCCCGGGGGGATCCAGGCACCCGGAATTACCGGAGGTCCGTACCCGCGAGCACCCTATGGGACAGCGCAAGGCGCGATCATCGAAAACCTCGAGTTGTTCGGTTGGAAGGATCCAGCGGCCGCGCAGTTCGACGTCCAGAGCGGTGAGACGGTGCGGCTCGGTGACTTCTACAACCCCGATTCGCCAGCGGGGGAAGGCACCGAATACATCATGCTGAACGCCGTCGCGGCGTGGTGCGGGGTGTGCCGTACCGAATATCAGCACCTCGAAGACGAGCAGACTTACGCGACGTTCGCCCCGCGCGGGTTGCAGATCGTCGGGGTGTTGTTCGAGGACAACAACGGCGACCCTTCTACGTTCGCAGATCTGAGCAACTGGTCGCGCGCGTATTCGGTGAGCTTTCCTTTCGTGAACGACCCCGCGTTCAAGACTGGTGTCTATTTCGACAAATCAGCGACGCCGATGAACATGCTGATCGATGCCCGGACCATGGAAATCGTGCTGGTGATGACCGGCTACAACCCGCTCATCTACGACGAGATCGACATGTTGCTGACCGAACGTGGCCGGTGAGCGGCTCCGGGCGCGTGACGTCACGCGCTCTCGACGTCACGCGCCGGTGGGTCTTGCTCCCTCGGGCGAAGTCGCTACAAGGAGACTCGTGATCAAAGCTAACGTCATCGAGCCGGGGCTCGCCGCCCTGGCGTGTGTTTCGACCGCGGTTCTGCTCGTGGCGTGTGGCGGCGCAGCATCCGCGCCCGGCGCGACCTCACCCGAGCCGCCTCCGAACGTTGCGGGCACTCGGGGCGAGCCGGCCACCCCCGTCGTCGAGCAGCCGCCCGACTTCGAACTCGACTCGTTGTCGGGTGAAAGTGTCCGGTTGCGCGACTTGGTCGGTAAGAAGGTGATCCTGCTCGACTTTTGGGCGACGTATTGCGACCCGTGCCTGGCGGCGATGCCGCACTTGCAGGAGGTTTACACCAAACACCGGGACCAGGGCTTCATCGTCCTCGGCATTTCGATCGACGGGCCCGAGTCGGCCGCGAACGTGCGTAGTACGGTCGCCAAGCTCGGGGTCGAGTTCCCGATCTTGCTCGACGAGGAGTCGCGCGTCGTGGCGCTGTACAACCCGCGGACCAGCGCGCCGTACAGTGTTCTCATCGGCCGTGACGGTCGGGTGCTGGCGCAGCAAGAAGGGTTTACGACCGGAAACGCAGCGGTGATGGACGAAGCGATCGCCAAAGCGCTCGCCCCTTGAAACGGGAAGCGGGCGTCGTGGTGAACACGACGCCCGTGTGTCGAACCCAACGAGCCCCGAAGGGCGCGTCGAGCAAGCGCCCTCCATGCGCGGCCGGGCTCGCGTGGAGCCCGGCGCGTCGCTCAAAACATCACGCCCAAGAACAAGCGGAGCGCCAAGGCGGTGCTCACGTCCGCGCCGGCAGGTAACAACGCCTTTTCACCGGGCTGGTAACCCATGCCGGCAAGCGGGAACAGGGCGCCAAACTGCAGCGCCGAGTAGAAGCCGCCCATTTGGTCTGGCGTGTCGTTGAGGATCCCGTCGCGCGCCTGGAAGTACACCGAGGCGTTGAGCTCCAAGCCCAGGTCCGCGTCGTGGCCCGGCGTCTGCACGAATTCGCTGGCGCGCGTCCAGATCGCTTGAACGGCGCCGCCGGCGCGCAAGCCTTCCGGATCGCGCATGAAGTCGTATTCTGCCGAGGGCCGCAGGTAATACGTGCCCTGGATCCGCTGCAGGATGTTGCGGCTCAGGATCATGTCCACCCGATAGCTGGGGTGAAAGCGGAAGGTGGAAATCGTGCGGTCGTTGACCTGCACGTCGTTCGCGCTCGGGACGAGATCACCTGGACGGTCACTGTTGTAAACGTCCGGATCGCCCGAGGCCCAACCAAAGCCGAAGCCCAAGCGCAGGCGATCTTCGACCAACTTCTGCTCGAGTTCACCCGCGAGACCGAACTGTTGCAACACCACGGAGTGGTCCGACTTGAAGTCGTCCTGGTTCTCCGGGCCCGTCTCCAGGCTCCGGATCTTGCCGAGCACGGCCGCGCCCTCGAGCTCGAAGCGGAACTTCTTGTACAGTAACTGCAGCCAAACGTCGGGCATGTACGCGACCGCGTCGCGCCGCGAGAAGTTCTTGGCCAGCTCCTCTTTCGAGGCGTCGGGCGTTACGCCACCGCTGCTACCCGCGATCGCCTGGTCGTTGGCCAAGGTCTGGTCGCGGTAGATGAAGTATGCGCCCGCGTTCAACAGGACGTCGCCGCGACTCAGGGCCTGCTGCTGGAGCTCGTGGCTCTTCTTGCGCATCACCATGAACGAGTACTGGTTGACGTCGTCGAGCTCGGCCAAATCGTAAGGTTGAGCGCCGGGGATGTCGATCAGACCCTGCGCACCTTCGTTCGGAAAGTCCCACGAACCACCGACGACCAGGTCGAGTGGTTTTAGGCCCGTGGTGAACATGATGCGGTCGATCGACGACTGATAGTCGTCGTCGTATTTGTCGCCCGAGTTGTACACCATGCCGAGCCCCCAATGGTGGGGCATACGACCGAACCGCAGCTCACCCACCGGGGTGGTGTATTCGGCCCACGCACGCTTGACGACGACGCTGTCGCTGAAGCTGTTGCGCGAAGAGTCGGGGGCGACCGTCGAATCGTCGTAGAAGCCGACCGGATAATAGCCGCTGCGCGCGACCACTTCTTGCCCCGAGTTGCCAGAGGCGAACCGGTAACCCGACGACGTGCTCCCGAGCGCGAGGTTGTCGAACAGATCGACCTGAGCGTGGATGCGGACGTTGTCGGAGATGTGAATTTCGGGGTTCAAACGCAGACGCAGGTTGGCGCCGGCCTGCAGCTTGTTGTCGCAAGCGTACAGCGTTTGGCGGCTCGTGCTCTGGCTGTTCACGCTGTCTTGTTCGTTGCCCGTGCACAAACGCGGGCCGAGCACCTCGCCGTTGGGGGGCGTGTAAGAGCCGTCGGTGGGTTGTGCCCACAAGGCTTGGCTCGGGGTGTCGAAGCGCCCGAGCGAGAAGTTGTGGAAGAGCTGCGCGCGCGTGCGAAACGCGCCATGCATTTCGATGATCGGGCGCGCGTGGGTCCACCAGTCCTCCGCGAAGATGGCATCGGGGATCGGCGCCGCTGCGGTTTGCGGCACAGGGGTGGTCGCCAGCACGCTTGGCGTCGCGGGCACGGCCGGACTCGTCGCGGCGGCCGGCGCCGTAGGCCCAGCCTCACCCTGGGCAGCGAGCGCGCGTGCGTCGCGCGTGGGCTCTGGCGCGACCGGGACCTCCGGTGCGTCCGGCGTCGGTGAGACATCTTCGTCGGAGCTCACCGGTGCGTCCGTGCCGGGCGCTGGGGGCAGCGCGGTCGCTTCGTCTGGGGCGGTTACCGAAGCACTTGGCGAAGTCGCCGGGGGCGCGGGCCGTGCCGTCTCCGTCGAGGTGGGCGCAGGGGGCGCGCCCGTTGCCGCGCCTGGGGCAGGTGGGTTGGCGGGAGGATTGGGGGCCTGGGCGTGGGCCGAGACGGTTAGGCTCAGGACTCCGGCCAGGGCCAAAGTCGCGGTGCTCGCATTTTGCATTCGCTATCTTCTTTTTGCGCGGGCGCAGTCTAAAATTGGGCGGCCGGTGTCGCACGCGGAGGCCAGGCCGTCAACAACGTGTTCCGCAACCTCCGTTGCGCATCGGGGCAGGTATGCCGAACGCTGGGCCCGCCGTGCGTCCTCTGGCGCGCGGGCCAAACCACTGCTCGCAAATCCCGCAATCGGTTCTGAGAAACTTCACTCGGAGTTCTCTCCCGGGAGATAACCCGCGTCTGACCAAGCGCGGTCGGACTCTACTTCAACCAGCAAGGGCATGAGCATAACCATGAAGTTTTGGGCAGGGCAGTTCGAGTCGACAGGTCCATGCGAACCAACCGAGCTTGGCAGGCCGGGTTCGCCAGACCGTTCCAAGCAGTGCCAGTCGGAGCGAAGCGAATTGGGAGGACAGATGCTGGAAAACGAGATGCTTGCTGGCCGTGGGTTGCGGCGGCGCGGGCGGGCTGCAGGGTTTGGCGCGCTCGCCGTGCTGGTGGGGACCTCGAGCGTTGACTTGGCGCGTGCACAGGGCCTCGACGCGCCCACCATCGACATGCAGCGCGAGGGCCACTTCAACGTCCAACGCTTCCGGCCAGCGCCGGGTCCGCGCAATTTTCTGACCACGCGCACGGTCCGCACCGACGGGCAAAACGCGTTCAACGTCGGGGTGCTGGCGAACTTCGCCTACGAGCCCCTCGTGGTGCAGCTCGCCTCGGACGTGTGTCAGGGCCGCAGCGATTGCAGCACGCGCGCCGTGCAGGGCCTGGCCACGCTCGACATCATGCCGACGTATACTCCGATCCCGCAGCTGCAGATCGGGCTCCGGATCCCTGCGGTTTACGCCTACGGCCAGGGCATGACGGCCGAAGGTTTGCCGCAGAAGGACATCGACAAGGGCACCAAAGGCATCGACACGTACGCGCTTTCGGACCCGGAGCTCGAGGTCAAGGGCCGGTTTTACGGCACGATGGACTCGCCGATCGCGATCGGCGCGGCGGCCTCCGTCACCGCGCCGTTGGGCCGCGCCATGGCCGAGGACGCGTTCATCGGCAGCGAATCGATCACGGCCAGCGGTCGCGTCATCATCGACGGCCGGGTCAACATGTTTACCTATGGCGTCAATGCTGGCTACCGCTATCAAGACAAGGCCAAGATCGTTTCCAGCTTGGGCAGTGAAGGTTTTGCCAGCGTCGGTGCGGGCGCTTCGCTGGCTCCGACGATCCGCGTGATGGCGGACATCGTGGCGACGTCCCAGTTCGAATCTGAAGCCGGCACGACGAGCGCCGAGCTCGGCGTGGCCGCGCAATACACGCCGCTGATGTCACCGTGGACGATCACGCTCGGTGGCGGTCCCGGGTTAATCAAGGGAGCCATCGGCGTGCCCTTGGTGCGCGGCTTCGTCGGTGTTTCGTACACCTACGAGAAGCGGGATGACGACGGCGACGCGATCATGGCCCCGGCCGACCTGTGCCCGGCCAGCGCGGAGGACGTCGACGGCTTCGAGGACGAAGACGGCTGCCCCGACGTCGACAACGACGGCGACGTGATCGCCGACGGCGCGGACAAGTGTCCCGACCAGGCCGAGGACACCGACGGCTTCGAGGATTTGGACGGTTGCCCTGAACAAGACAACGACAAGGACGGCGTGATCGATGATCAGGATCGCTGTCCGCTCGAGCCCGAGGCGCTCAACGGCTTCGAGGACGAAGACGGCTGCCCCGACGTCAAGGACTCCGACCGCGACGGTTTGGCTGACGACAAGGACAAGTGTCCCACCGAGGCCGAAGACACGGACGGCTTCGACGACACCGACGGCTGCCCCGATCTCGACAACGACGGCGACAGCATCCCCGACGACCGCGACGAGTGCGGTGACAAGCCCGAGGACATGAACGGGGTCAGTGACGAAGACGGCTGCCCGGAACAAGTCCTCGACATGGACGAATGAGCCAAAGTTCGGAACGCCCCGAACGGCGCGTGCTCCTGGTGTCGAAGCCGGTGCACGCGCCGTTTCACGATGGCAGCCAGGTGTTGGTGCGCGAGATCGCCAACCACGCCCGTAAGTTCACGCCCACGGTGATGGGCACTGGTGAGCGCCACGGCTTCGCGCCGCACGTGGTGGTCGAACGGACGTACGCTCGGCGCGGCGGGTTTGCCCCGGGGTTGGCGCAAAATGTGCGACCGTTGTGGCGGCTGCTCGTCGGCGCGGACGCGGACGTCTGGCACTTCGTGTTTGCCCCGAATCAGCGCAGCTGCAGCGTAGTGCGCGCACTACGGCAGTGGAAGTCGCGTCCCAGTGTGCAAACGATCGCGTCGCCGCCGCGCAGCTTCGACCGCGTCGACGATCTCCTGTTCGGTGATGCGGTCGTTGCGCAGAGCCGGTGGACGGCCGAGCAGGTGCGTCAGCACAGCGGCAAGTCACGGGTCGTGGAGGTGATTCGCCCGCCCGTTGGAGTGGTTGGTACCCCGGCGCCCGAGGTCGTGGCGTCGTTGCGCCGCCAACTGGAGATCGGCGCCGAGGACGACGTCGTCACCTAC
>CBINDO010000075.1:0-28681 GCA_966249405.1 uncultured bacterium
GAGGCTGTAGAAACCCGGTAGCGACGCGCGTTTACTTTGACATTGCGTTCCCGGCCGCGCGGTCGTGCGGCTGTGAGCCAACCTTGAGCTTCAAGAAGTCCTCGACCACATCTGCCGCGTGGTCGTGCCAGGTGTGCAACTCGACAGTTGACCCCGAGGGCGTCATATCCACAATGACTGGCGAATACGGCACGCGGTATGGGCAGAGGTATGCCCACTGCACGAGAGCTCGCCTTTGCGCCATAGGAACGTCGACGCGCGCGCGAATCAAAGTCCCGGCGCCCGCGCTGCGTTGGATCGTCAGACGTTGGCTGAAGATGTTGCGATTGGGCAGTAGTACGACACTCCCTTGCGGCGTCGTGAGCCGAACGTGGGTGAGCCCCAGCCCTCGCACTGACGCGCTCGTTCCGTTGAACGAGAGCGTGTCACCAAGGCGGACGCTGCGTAGCGCGCGCATCACGACTCCAGCTGATGCGTTCTGAATGACTGGAAGCAAAAAGAGTGACATCGTGCCCAGTATCAGCGCCCAATGAGGCCACGCAAGGTTCGTTGTCGAGCGGACCACGAAGTAGATGCCAATGGCGACGACGGTCGTAGTCGCGAGGGTCCTGCCCAAGTGTCGGCGGAGTTTCTCTTCAGCCACCGTTCGACTCGTCGCACCGAATGCGCCGAGGCGTTCGAGCTCTTCGATCACCACCCAGCGTAGATCGCGCGCTACCTCGTATGTCTGGTTCTCGGCGCGCAACAGTCCTGCACCATGTAGGAATGCCAAGTCCAACTCGACCATCTCCAAGTTGCGTCCAACGTGGCTCGCGACAGCCGCTGGGCTCATCGGCCCCACCTGCAGAAGCACTGAAAGAGCTACCAGTTGCGAAGAGCTGAGCGCTTGCCTCAGTCGGCGAACAGAGGGGGCGATCCGCTGCACGTCGAGCATCACGCTTCGCTCCGTCGCCACGGCGCTCTCCAGACACAGAGACAAGCCGCGTCCCGGATTCCCGCGCGACGCCCGTCCAAGCATCCAGTAGTAGATGATACCGTCACCCGGCAACCCGAAGCGTCGCAATGCGCGTCCGAGCGGTGTGTGCTTGAATGCGAGTTGCTGGTTGGCTCGAGTTACACGAGCCGAGATCATCAGCTCGAGGTCTTTGCGAGTAGTTTGCGGAATCGCAACAACCGTGGTGAAGGCCGTTTGAACCTGGACCACCGGGGAGAAACGCTCGATCAATAACGGATCTGCGGTGACGATCCAAAACCCGTTCGCTGTCTGCGTGATCAATCGCAGCAAGTCCTGAAGCTCAGCGAAAGGGTCTTCGGCTCGCATCAGCCAAACAGGCAGATTGTCCACCAAGATGACCGGTCGTTGAAGGTTGAGCGCGAACGCGACAGCGGTGAGTGTGGAGGGCGTGCCGAGGACGTTGCCAAGCGTCTCTCGAAGGGAGCGCGCTTGCTCTGGACCTTCCCCGTCGAGGCGGATGATCCGAGGGCTGCGGAGCTCCAGTTCGCAGATGTTCAACAGTGACGTCTTGCCGCTGCCGATCTCGCCGCGGACAAGGACCGCCGCGCGTTGACCGTCGCGCCACGTCGCCTCTTCTTCGAGTATACGCTCCAAGATTCCCGGCTGAAGGCTATAGATCCTCTCGTCGCGAACCGGCTGCTGCGACAGCCAAGACACGACCGATTCGGGCAGAGAAGGGTCGCGCAGCTGCCGAAGCGCTAGCCGCGTAGTTCGTGCGTCGGCGCCCTCACGTGCGGCGTCGCGGGAATACCTGTCGAGCCACGGCTGCACCCGTCGATTGACTTGACTGAGCCACTGTCGCAACCGGTGAGACGGCGTCTCGCTGGTGAGTTGCACGGTCGCCAGGTCTCGCTCCAGCGCGCTCAGGGTGGACCGCAGCATGAGCCGTTGGTGCGTGAGCTCGTCGCCCAGTTCGCGCGTCAGTCGCCGCTCGAGTTCCGCGAGCCGTTCGATAGTTGCCCCGGAGCGATTGGGCCTGTAAGGGCCAGGGCTCGCTTGGTTCGCTTCGTGCTCCAGCTGCGCTAGTGCCGGTTCCAAGATATCACGGACCTTGCGCGAGACGTGGGCGAACGTGTTGGAGAGCGCGCGAGCGGACAGATCCAATGTGGGGACCAGTCGCTTGATCAGATGTACCTCAGCAATCTCTCGGACGTTCAGACGACGGATCATGCCGTGGCGGCGGTCACCGTTCGCCGGGACTTGGAAACAGCGCAATTCGGTGGGGAGTCTCTCCACACCCGAGCGGAACGCTGCACCGAGTTCGCGGACCGTTACGGACGCGCGCAGCGCGCGAGTGAACTCGTCGAATCCGCGTCGCCGCGTCTCGTTGACGTCTTCTCGCCAAGCGGCGAGTTCGCCGATGGGGTCGGTTCGTGGGTCGCGCGGAGCAGGGGGCGCGGCGAGTTTCGCTGCTAACGTCGCGAATGCGGGGGAGAGTTTGCTCAGCAGCAGTTGGGCTGGCCTCTCCAGATGTTCCACGAATGCTGCGTTTACCTCCGCCGACAAGACCTCGAGCTGGCGACGAGCAAGATCCGAACCCCAAATGGCTGAGGCCCGGGCCGCATAGAATTCGTCGCGCGCTTCGTCGAGTGGTGCCAGTGCTTGACGGATCGTTTGCTCCACCTCTGAGAAGCGCAAGGCGGTGCGAACCATGCGCGGGGTATTGGCTTGCGCCAGGAGGCGCCTCAAGTTCTGCAGTCCCTCGTCAAGCTCTCGCGCCCAGGCGTCAGGGATGGTCGCGGGGCGCGCGCTTGGCGACGTGAAGTGGCGCTCTAGTGCCGACTCGTAGAACTGAGAGGCGACCCTCGCTACCGACGCCTCGAGGGTCATGCGCGCGCACAGTCGAACGGGGACGGATCGTGCACGCGACCCCGCGTTCAATCGCCATCGCACACGTCTTGTCCATAACCGAAAGCGAAGCGCCCACCGATCGCCCTTGGCGGGGAGCAACTCGTTGGTTGATACGTCAGCGACCACGTTGATCGGTAGCTGAGCGAGCTCGTCGAGCCAAGCTTCGTACCAGTTCTTGGCCAAAGCCCGATAGGCTCGCACTACCGACAACCGACGCTCTAACGACGGTTCCTCGTCAGGATCGACAGCCTCGAGAGCTGGCCCCATCGAGCTCGTCAGGAGCGCTTGCAACCTATCCAACGTACTTTTCTGGAGCTCGGTCACGCAACGCTCGAGCCCGGGCGGCAGCTTTGTGACCTTCCCGCGTAAGTCTTGCGGCGCCGCAGCTTTTGTGTCGAGGGGCTGTCGCCTCGACTTCGAGGGACTCGCAAGGCTATCCGGGATCTCGCCTACCCGTGCTAGCGCTAGCCGGAGAGCGACCGGCCCGACCAGCAGGTTGAGGGCGACGATTGCCATACCGGTGGTCGTAATCTGGGAGGCCAAGATGGGAAGCTTGTTCGCAGCGACCCCAACCAAGCCCAACGTGACGCCCGCTTGGGGTAGGTAGGCCGCCCAGGCGTTGGCTCTAACAGCAGGGGTCTCACGGCCGACTGCGCCACCAAAGGAAGCAGCAAGCCAGTACACACCGCCACGCACCAAACAAACGGCGAAGGCGGCCGGGAGGATCGACCAAGTGTTTTGCACTTGGATACTGGCCCCGGCGATCGTGAAAAACACCACGAAAACCGGTAGCGACACGAGCTCTAAGGGGCGCATGAGGTCGTGTTCGTGCTCCGAGAAGTTTCGAACCACGAACCCCGCTGCGATGAAGACCAAGAGCAGTTCGAGATGAAAAACGCGGCAGAGTTCGGCCACCACCAAGATCATCGCCGCGACGAACAGCAACATCTCCGCTTGTATGAAGCGGATATAGGCGATCAGTACGGCGCCCAGCGCTGCGCCTGCCATGAGCGAACCTCCGAGTTCACTGGCGACATGTATTAAAACGCTCGAGTCGATGTTGGCGGTTGGATTGAGGAGCACACCGCCGACGGCGACGCCAATCGCTAGGCAGATTACCACTACCAGATCCTTGAACACCGCTGCGCCCAGCACCAGGTCAGAAAGCCGCCCCTTCGCCTTGGTCTCTGTCAAGATCGCGAGTGCGATCGACGGCGACGTACCGATTGACAGGACGCCCGTCACTATCGCAAGCGCAGCCCGTTCTTCCGTCGAAGCAACGCCGAGGTCGAGCAGATGAGTGGCAGCGAACAGCGTCAGCCCCACGAGAGGAACGCCAAGCAGGAGCTTGACGGCCGTCGTCGCGCCAAGCGTCTTGAAAAGCGGCAGCAACGACTTCAAGTCCAGCTCGAGCCCAGCGCTCGTTGCGATCAGCCCGAGCGCAAGCGTGTTGAACATGCGCATCTCGGTCACGACTTCCGTAGACAGGATGTTCGCCGCTGACGGACCCAACGCCAGGCCAGCTAGGATGAAACCCGTGACGCGCGGCAACGAAAGCCGAGTCCCCATGTCCGCCGCCGCGAAGGCGGCGAGCAATACGAAACCAATCGCCGCCAGCGTGATGACATTGTCGGGGGCATCGACCTTGGCCTGGAAGTTCCGCATCACGAGCATGATGCAGAGCAGTGCGACGACGACGAAGAGACGCCTCACAAGCCCGCCTCGGTTGCTTTCTCCGAGCTCTGGTCGCGAGTTCCGGTTAGGCTGAGCGTGTTCGCCTCTGCGTCGACGAGTACTCGACGCACACCTCTTGCCCCCGCGATGTCGAACACCAAGGTTCCGATCAACGCCGCGGACAGGAGCTCGTTTCGGTATTGGGCAGACGCCAGGGCATAATCGATAGCCACGGAAACAGCGAGTGTGCCCTGGACGATGAGTCCATTTCCCATTCGTGTGGCGAGTGTTTCACTGACCAAGACGCGAGCAAACAGCCAGGTGGCTGCCCACACGGCGATGAAGCGCACAGCGATGTAAACGAGCGGAAACAGCCACGCCGAGCCACTCACCGGCACCCAGTAAGCGCCCGTCAAGATCAGTAGTAAGACGAAGATTGCATGTTGCAGCCGATCCAGCTCCTGCAATAGCACCTGCGCATGCGTCGACAGAGCGGCCACCGTTAGTCCGCTCACCAAGTTGATCAACAGGGGGCTCACCTCGAGCGCGGCGCCGGTGCCTGCCGCGAACGTGACCGTTCCAACCGTCGCGAGGAATATACGGCTCTGTCCTTCCTCCTTGCCGATGAATAGCGTGAAGCAGACGCCGCAAATGAGGCCGAGCATCAAGGCCGCGGAGAGCCAGACCCACCGGCCCAAGCCGGCGACCGGCAACACCGGCGCTTCTCTGGATAACGCCAAAACGGTACCCATCGCGACGATCGCGAACAACTGGCTGACGGCCGCGCTGCCTCGCAAGATGTTGAAAGAGATGCTCTTCAATTTGAGCGCACCGCCGATGCCCAGCAACAAGCCCGAGGAGGATACGGTTGCCACGACTCCCATCGCCAACCCGAGAAACAAATGACTCCTCGTGGCGTAAAGCTCGAAGACCCAACCCTCACCTTGGAACAAGACTCGATCCAAGACCAAAGCCTCCGCGTTCGGCAAGACCATCGCAGCGAGGGAGGCGCCAGCCGTGGTCACTACCGCGCACGTTACGGCGGACGCAAGGACCCCTACGATGGGTCCACGCCATTCTTTGAACGACTGACGCACTCGCAGGCCCACGAGGAATCCCACCAAGCCCAGCAGTAGGTTCATTACCGGCACGAGTTGGCCGAGCGAGTCAGCTGTCATCAACGTCGGTGGAACATGTGGGCCGATCAGCGCTCCAACCAACAAGTATTCTGCCCCGCTTAGGGATACGTGGCGCGAGACGAGTCTGTGGAGCAATTGTCCGAAGACGAACGCGAACACGACGAGCGCGACTAATAGAATCGTGACATTCATGGCGTCTGCCCCAGTCCTACGGACGTCGTTGCAGCGCTTGGCACAGCCGTGGCGGCGGTTGGGGGCACTGGTTGAGATGAGGTCGGAGCGCTCGGCTCGCCGCGCTGCATAGCCGTTGGCGCAGCACTGGGACTTCGCCCGAAGCTCGGGGCGCCGACAGTCGCGAGGGCTTTAGGTGCACTCGTATCGTTCGTTTCCGTCGCTGTGGTTCGTGCGTCGGGCGGTCGAGTCCTGGAAACCACGCTCGGCGTCTCGTCTTCGTCAGCTGGAGCCAAGTTTGGTGAGACACCGTCGGAAGCCAACGTGGGTACACTTGCTCCTTCGTTGATGGGTGCGCCGCCGTCGTCCACCTCTGAGCCGACATACTCGATGAGCGGCGGAGGGCGATAGGGGAATGGCTGCGCCTCGTATACCCATTCCGAAAGGTCCGCCGGGGCGGAAACGGGTGCAGGTGAAATGTGCGGACGGGTGTCGTCGAGTATCCGGACACGGCAGCCCAACATCCAACACAGCGAGACCACGCACGCCGTGATCGAACCGAGGCGCGCAAAGTATGCGCCTTTGCTCCCGAGCGTCGGAGCCGTAGCCGGCGGTCTCTCTGGAAAGTGTAAGCGCGGCAAGCGGGCTAGGTTACGGGGCGCATCTCTCAATGGCCAGTTTTGTGGGACTGGCGCACTGGTTTGGCCATCACTTCTGAAAACTTGGCGAGGCAAACTGCCGCGTATCCAGGGTGCTAGCGTTGGCCAAGCTGGGCATCGCGGGGGGCTTGGGCCTTCCTGTCCGGGGAGGTGCAGCGCTCGCATTGCGCCTCCCAGTGCTCCCGACGTACGGTGTCGCGTTTTGGCTGCCTTGCGTCACGTGCAGGTTCACAGGGTCGCGCTGGCGACCATCGTTTGTTGGCACGTCGCTGCCTGCGGCGGCAGCGCGCGCCTCGAATTCGGGACGCTCGTCAACGACGAGGGAGAAGCGCTGAACACCGACACCACCGCGCCTATTACCGAGTCCGATGCACCAGATTTGGTGCCCGCGCCGTCGGTGGTTACGGTGACCCCGGCTCCGACGCAGCCAGCCGAACTCCCACCGGTGCGCGGGCGAGTCGCCGACTTTTGGGGTCATCCGGTGCCCAACGTTCAGCTCGACGTCGGCGGCATCCGGACCACGTCTGGCCCTGACGGCAGCTTTCAGGCGCTTTCCGTCCCGCAAGTTTACGACGTCTCGATGGTGATCGAGATCGACGGCGAAGCGAGCGAGAGGTACGCATGGACGTACCAGGAGCTGACCACACGCGTCCCCGTTTTGCCGGTGTACCGTGGGCTGCCGCCGCGTCGCGCCACCCTTCGCCTCCAGTTGCCGAGTGCCGATGGTGAGATGTTTCCGTGCGGCGCCTTGGCGTTTGGTGGCGAACACGGCCACGATGCGTTCAAGATCTTCCAGGCTTCGTCGGCGACGTCCGTGGTTTGGCGTGGCGTCGAGGCCATCGACATGAACGTTCACGCGCTGTTCTGGGAGTCGGGCGACCCGGCGAACTGCGACGCGCCCGAAACGTTCACCGCGTGGCGCCAATACCAGAGATTACTCGAGCCCGGCAGCGACGTGATGCTCCTCGTGGAAAACGTCGGTCCCGATTCCGAGACCAGCACTCGGAGCATCGAAGCGACGGCGAGCAACGAGGGCACGGGTTCCCTCGAAGCGTCGCTGTTCCTGAGATTTCCGAACGGCGCGACGCTGCCCGTCGTCTCGCGGGAGGTCGCGGCCGACACGGCCTTTTCTCTGCCAGCGCCGGTCATCGACGAAACGACCGTGCTCGTCGCCGCCTCGCGCGTTGGGGCGGCAGACTACGCGGTGGATTATCAGACGTTGGGGAGTGCGAGTTCGTCCGCCGTCGCGCTGCGGACACCTCGAGCCCCAACTCTGACTCGACCGGCGGCAGAGGCGCGGGGGCCAGTCGATACCACGGTCTTCGAATGGGCGTCCGACTCCGTGAGCGTCTTGGTCGTTACGGAGCTCGATGCCTTCCACGCGCAGTTCCTGGTCACGTCGAAGAACCGAGTAACCCTCCCGGACTTGTCTCATCTGGGTTTCGAGCTCGCGCCGGATGTTCCGCATAGTTGGGATATCGAGGTGCATCACCCGGCGCCCACCGTCGACGAGTGGTTGGAAGTCGAAGGTGGTCTGGATCCGTTCAGTACCAACTTCAGCAGTCCGGTTGGGCTGAATGCTTCGTCTGGACAGTTCGCGCGGTCGGAGGTGCGGCGCATCTTCTTCGCGCCTGGGCAGTAGGCCCGGGTCAGCGGCGCCCGAATGGGGGCGGCCGCGCTGTGTCCCGAGATTTGGACGTGAGTTTTCCGCCACACTTCGCTGGCAATTCGAGGCGTCCCCGACCACCCTTAGGTGAGTCATGGGTTTGCGGCTTGGGTGTTTCGAGCGGGAGGTGAAGAGTACAGTCACCTACGTCGTTGCGACGAGCTTCGTGGTGGCTTGCAGCGCCGCCGGTGGCGACCCCGAGGTGAACTCCATCGAGCCCCCACGCGTCGATGTCGCCATGCTGCCGGTTCAGGTCACCGTAAGGGGCGCGCACTTCGTGAGCGCTCGCGTGTCGTTGGACGACAGGGCTCCCGCTGGAGTGCTGAGCGTGCAGGCGACCGTGGGAGGTGCGCCCCTCACATCGGTGGTGATCACCACACCCGACACGTTGACCGGCTTCGTACCAGCGTCGTTGCCCGTTGGCGCTCATGACGTCGAGGTGCGTCTGGGAGACGGACGGCGCGGAATTCTTCCGGGCGGATTCGTCGTCGTTGGTGGCGGTGTGCAACCTTCGGTCATCGACCCAAACGCCTGTAACGCTGGCGACTTCGGAGTACCGGAGCTGGTGTGGCCAGCGTCGACTACCAACGATCAGGCGCCGAGTTTGTCTCACGATCGCCTGACGCTCGTCTTCTCGCGGCCGGGTCCGGTCGGGGATGACGTATTCCAGGCAACCCGGCCGAACCTCGACTCACCATTCGGGGAGCCGGTTCGCTTCGAGGAGTTTACCGGCGGTAACAATACGACGCCGGCGCTGAGCGCCGACGAACGCACCATCTACTTCGCTTCGGACCGGAGCGGTAGCTGGGACATCTGGTCTGGCGACCGTGAGCCGGGTGCGTTCACCTTCGGGAGCGTGCAGGCGATCGAGGAGGTAAACAGCACCGCCCACGAACTCCACCCGTGGGTGACCGCCGACGGCTTGACCATGTACTTCGAGAGCGACCGAGCGGGCGGAACTGCCTACGACATCTGGCGCGCCACGCGGACGAGCGTCGGGGCGCTATTCTCTCAGCCCGTGTTGGTGGCTGCGCTAAATGCGCCCAGCAACGACGGCTCGCCGTCCCTAACGCCCGATGGAATCACTTGCTTCTACACCAGCGACGCCGCCCAGGTCGGCGGGTGGAAGACGCTGCTCCGAACGCAACGCGCCGCGGTCACGGACGACTTCGGCTGGGGTGTGCAGGTTGCGTCGCTGAGTGGGTTCAACATCAGCCATGCGTCGCTTTCCGGGGACGGTCGGGAGCTGGTCTTCAGTGCGGCTGGGCCTACAGTGCAGCAACTTTGGCGCGTTCCGATCAACTGCACGCGGTGACGTTCGATCCGCGCGCTTGCCTGGGTGCGCCAAATCAGCCGTTGACTAGTGGTCTGGTTCGGCCCAGCGTTGAGCCATCATGGAGCCGCAGCCCATCAAACTCGCCGTACAGTTCGCCATGCGTGGGGAGGCCGAACCGTTCCTGACCCGCTACGAGTTCGAACATCTGCCGGAGGATCCGGTGTTCGGCTTTCAGTTCTTTCGTCGTGGCGCGCTGCTCGTGGCCATGGCTGGTACACACCGTCGCTTTGGAGTCGATGCCATCGGCTCGATCTCGGCTGCGCTGTTGACGCGAACCGTGCTTCAAAGGTTCGCGCCGCGACGGGTGATCAGCGCGGGCACGGCCGGTGGCTTCGAGTCGCGTGGCGGCACGATTGGCGACGTGTATCTCGGCGCGGAGGCCGTCGTCTTCCACGATCGGCGCATCCCGCTGCCCGGCTTCGAAGCCATGGGCCACGGCCACTTTCCGGTCGAGTGTGACCAGAGTCTGGCGACGCGGCTTGGCCTCAAAGTGGGCGTCGTATCCACCGGGGACTCGCTCGACTGCACACCCGAAGACATGGCACGTCTCATTGCGCACGGCGCGTCGGTCAAGGAAATGGAGGCGGCTGGCATCGCCTGGGTATGCGAGCTGCACGACGTGCCCGTGGTGTTGCTCAAGTCGATCACCGACCTCGTCGATCACCACGAAGCAACGGCTTCCCAATTCCTGCAGAACTACGCGTTGGCCGTTGGACGACTGGCTGACAAGCTCGACGCCGTGGTCGAACACTACCTCGCCGAGTGAACGGCGTGGGGTGCCAGCCGTGCACTCGCCCGACGAACTTTGCGCTTTACGGGACTACCGCAGCCATCGGAGCATGTGCGGAAACGGCGGCACCCCCGCGGCGACCGCGTGCCGCTGGGTCTTCGTCATCCCCAGCCACTCGAGGATCGGAACCCCAAACGCCGGCCCCGTCTCGAAGGCTTCGATGATGGCGCGTGAGCCTCCCTTGTAACCTCGTTCGTGGAACACGACTTCTGGCGGCAGGTTCATGGCTCGGAGCGCCGCCCACGACCACGCGATGGCGGCCATCTCGAGACCCGGGTCCGGGTCTATGAGCGTCGACTGCGAGCGTTGCTCTGGAGCAGTTACCGCGACGTGCCCCGCCTCGTGCACTAGGTCCCCGACGTGGGCCAGGCGGTCGAGGTCGAACACCACGTCGCCACGCTCGACGGTAACTCCGGGCAAGAAGCCACCCCGAACCTCGCCGTGTCTTACCCCGATGCCGATCTCCGTGAGGAATGCGACAATCCGCTCGAGCCACTCCGTTTGCAATGCCGTACCCCGCGTGGAGTTTCGACCAATCGAGCGAGTGGCGCAAGAGGCCGTTGAGCTTGCGCTGAGGCGCGGCTCATTGCGGCTTTGCTGGCCGGCGCGCCCGTCCGTTGGGGTCAACCGGGGGGCCAGGTACGCGACGGCGGCCTGTCCTGGCTGCGCTAGCAACTGGCGGCTGGCGACGCGCAGGCCAGAGCGTTGCTCAGAACAAGGCCGCGTACGCGAACTCGAGGCCCGACTGCCAGCGGTTGTCCACCAGGGTGCCGCGAAGGTCCACGAGCGGAGTCGTAGTGACGTTGAAGAAGGCGGCGGGTCGAAACACGCCGGATCTGCCGACGAGCACGTCGAGTCCGAGCCGGCCCTTGGCGCCGATTCCGAATGTCTCGCCGTTGTAGGCCAAACCAGGACCAACGGCGAGGAACCCGAGTACGCGGTCGTTGATGCGGGCATGCGCCCCGACGTCGAGCACGGCGAAGGTCGCGACGCCGATCCCGTGGGTCGTCGTGCCGCCGTATATTTCGTGCGTGTACGAGATCTGGATGCCGTCGTAAATGAACAAGCCGACGGTTGGGGCAAGCCGCGTCATGATGTAGTTTGACGAGGCCACGAGCGCGCCACTGCCGCCCACCTCGAACACTCCCGCCGAACCGAACGCAACCGGGCCCCCGACACCCACTTGTTCGATGACGTCGATCGATGGCGTCGGCCCTGGCCGCTGCAGGAGCGTCGGCACCTGGGGCGTCGGATCTGGCGTCGCGTTGCTCAAGTCGGCGTCGTCGTCGGTTGGTCGCTCGGAGGGTTGCCGAATTTCGTTGGGCGACGATGCGGCACGCGGTGCGGTCCCGCGGGGGTCTGCAGTTGCAGGTTGAGGCGTTTGAGCACTACCGAACGACGAAACCAGAAGCAAAGCAGTAAGCAATCCCGCCGGAGCGCGTTTTCGCCTCGGGATGCTGGGCAGTGAGAGGCTCATGGGTTGGATTTGTGCCCCGTCCGCGGCTTCCGCAAGAGCAGCGCGCGGTTATCCGGTGAGACTCGATCGCGACGTCCTTACGCGCAACCCAGGGTGAGACATGGCCGCGACGTGGCGAACCCCGGCAGGCCAGACACAGACGCAGGCCGGGTTCGGAGACGTATTGCGCTGCCTACGAACGCCGTGACGCGGCGGCGGAGTGTGGCGAGATGGCGTGAACTCGTTGGGCGCGAGGCGTCGCCGGTCGACGTCGCGCCTGCACTTCGTGACGTCATCGTTGGCGTGCGGTTACGCTCGTGCCGTCGTCCGCCGCATCCTTCTCGACGCGCCACCCACGGCGCGTCATCCCCGGCGCGTCATCCCCGACGCGTCATCCCCGACGCACGGGAAACAACGTTTGGAGGCGAGTGTCCCGTAACCAGAGTCCGCCCCACAAGAACAAGCCCACGTAGATCGGGAACAACACGTGCGAGAAGAGCGGGTTGCCGAGTTGCATGTGGATGGCGATGGCGCCGCCGAGGTAACCCGTCCACAACACCGCGCCCAAAATTGCGGTGCGGGGGACCAAGTACAACGTGAGACATGCGAGCTCGATCAGGCCGAGCCGGAACACGTCGTTCGCCTCGAAGCCGAGCACCGCGCTGCCCTCGATCGCGACGGACATTTGGCCCAGCTTGATGACCAGGTCGAAGGTCAAGAACGCCACGACTAGGCCCGTGAGGACCCAGCCGGTCACGGTGGCGGCGCGGGAGCGAGAGGGGGTCGAGACGGTGGGCGAATAGGTCATGGTGGTCACTGGGGTGTTCCTTTCCGAGAAAAGTTCCGGGTTCTGAAGCTTGGACTGCTGCCGAAACGGAAATTCATCGGTCCCGGCCTAGGAAATTTTCCGCCCTTGGTCCGGTGTTTGGGTAAGAGGCGACGATGCAGGTTGAAGCGACTCTGCTGGAGCAACACCGCTCCGTTCTGGTTGGGCATTGTTATCGGATGTTGGGGTCCTCGAGCGACGCGGACGACGCCGTGCAAGAGACCCTGGTCCGGGCCTGGCGCGCCTCCGACGGCTTCGACGGGCGTTCGTCCTTGCGCACGTGGTTGTATCGGATTGCAACGAACGTGTGCCTCGACGCGATCTCCGAGCGCCGTACCCGCGTGCGTCCCGTGGACGAACGACCCGCGGGCAAGATCGGCGACGCGCTCGACACACGTCCGCACAGCGACTGGATTGAGCCGATCGCCGACGAGCGCATCGTGCCCGACGACGCCTCGCCTGCCGAGCGGTTGGCTTTGAAGCAGAGTGTCCGTTTGGCGTTCATCGCCGCGCTGCAGCGGCTCCCCGCAAAACAGCGCGCAGCGCTGTTGCTCACCGACGTGCTCGGGTTCTCCGCGGTCGAAGCCGCAGCTTGCCTCGACTTGACCACCGCTTCGTTGAACTCGGCGTTGCAGCGGGCGCGCGCGACGTTGGCTGCAGAGGCGCGCGACCCGGCTCCGCTCTCGTCCGAGCAACTCGAATTGGTGGACAAGTACGTCGCCGCCTTCGAACGCTACGACGTCGACACTCTGCAGACGTTGCTCAAACGTGACGCCGCGCTCTCGATGCCGCCGTTCACTTTGTGGTTGCAGGGAGCAGACACGATTCGAACCTGGATGTTGGGTCCCGGATGCGGCTGTCGTGGGTCCAAGGTCGTGAGGGTGTCCGCCTCCGATCAGCCTGCGTTCGCTCAGTACCGAGTCAACCCGGAGGGTGGGTATCGGGCTTGGGCTATCGTCGTGCTCGAACTCGACGGCGTGCAGGTGTCGTCGATCACCTCGTACCTCGACGTGGAACGCCTATTTCCGCAATTCGGGCTCCCCCTCGACTACGTCGCGTGAACAACGAGGAAACGCCTTGGCACATCTTCGCAAGCGGTTCGGCAAGAGGGTGGACGTGCGATGACGGGCGTCGGGACGGTGTTGGGCCTCTCTCCGCGGCTCGTGGCGGAGCTTCTGCCGTTCTTGGACGCGCCCGTGGCGGGTGAGCTGGTTGCCCGTTATCGCGAACCACAACGTCACTATCACGACGTCACACACCTGCGCGAGGTGCTAGGCCATGTCGCCAACGTCGCCGAACAGTTTGGGCAACTGCGTGCGGTGGCTTACGCCGCGCTGTATCACGACGCCGTCTACGACGCGCGCCGTAAAGACAACGAGGCGCGGAGCGCCGAGTTGGCGCGACGCGACTTGGCGCCGCTACTGCAGGTGGACGAGCTCGAGGTGGTTGCCGAGCTGATCATGGCGACCGCAAAGCACGGCGCCGCGCTCGATGCGGCGCACCCGGACACGGCGCTGTTTTTGGATTGCGACGCGGCGATCCTGGGCGCCGAGGATGGCCGGTATCGACAATACGCCGAGGCTGTGAGACGTGAATATGGTCACGTTTCGAAGCTGTTGTATCGATTGGGGCGAGGTAAGTTTTTGAAGGCGATGTTAAAACGCCCTCGCGTCTTCCATACGCCTTGGTTCGAAGCGCGTCATGGCGCGCAAGCGCGCCGCAACCTCGCCGCCGAGCTCGATGCGCTCTGAGGGGTCTGCGTTCAGAACACGGACTCCGTCGGAGTTAGACCGCGCAGACTGCTGCGCTGTTCGGCCGTGAGCACACTTTGACCGACTACGAACGACGCGTTCATCCAGCCGAAACCCTCGGTGGCGATGTACGAGAACTCGGTGTTGACGTTGCCGTATTCGGCGAACACGCGGTGACTGCGCGCGACCACGTCGAACTTCTCCGGTACCGTGCCGTGGAAGTTTGCGGCGTTCTCCGCGATCAAGAGCAACCAGCGGTATGCCAAACGTTGCGCCTCTTTGGTAAAGCCGTGGTGCTGCAGGCCGCGCCAAGCCAGCATCTGGTGGGGCGCCCAACCATTGGGGGCCTCCCACTGTCGCGCTGGCGTGTCCTCTTCCATGAGCGCGCCGCTCGCGCGCAGCAAGCTCGGCTTGACGACCTTGGCCACGGCCTCGCGCGCTGACGCCATCAACCCGCCTGGAGCTTCGAGGCGAGGCAGCGCTTGATCGACGAGCAAGCGGGCTTGGCTCGCCGACATCAGTGAGACGTTACACGCGTTCTCGGGCGGGATGATCAACGGATAAAGTGTGGTCGCAGCGAGATAGGTCGATTGGCGCTTTTGCTCGACGTCGTAGTCGAAATACGCGCCAGCGGCTTCGTTCCACAGGTAGCGTTGGATGAGGGCAGCGCGACGACGCGCCCGGCTGCACCAATCCCCGAACTTCTCCTCCTGCTCGCGATAACCTCGACGATAGAGATGTGCCATGTCGAGCTCGTATTGGAGGAGCAGTGTATTCAGGTCGACGGTCGCGTAGCTGGTGCAGCGCTCCTTGCCGCCCTCGAACCAGCGGAACGTGGTATCGTGGCCGGATTCACGGACGCAGCGATCGTTGACGAAGAACGAGTCGATCTCGGGGTCCGCGAGTTCTCCGCTGGCATACGCGCGTTCGAGATCGCGCGCGCACTCGACGAACTCGTGTCGCCCGCGCGCCGTCGCGTCGGGTTCCGGGCAGTGTCCGTGGTCTTTCGCGTGTTGTTGGTAGAATGCCGCGAAGTGCCCGAACTCCACCTCCGGCGGCTGCCCCACCCCGGTGTCGAAGTAGCGGGCGAGACAGACGTCGCCGTCACAAACATCCGTCTTGCGCGGTGCAGCGGCCCAAACGTTGGAATACTCGAGCTCCGCTGCTTCCAACATGCGCGCGCGCCACTCGACGCGGATCTCGCCGCCGGAGCCGTCATTGTCTTCGAGCGCCGGCGCTTTGGCATGATCCAGTACCATCCTCACCAACGCCGGGAAAAACGGCGGCTGCGTGCGGGTGAGATAATAACTGCGGTTGGCGTTCAGTACTTTACCGTAGTGGATGATCTCGTACGCTTGGTGCTCGGTCGTGGCCATCGCCAGATCGAATTTGCCGCTCTCGAGCAATCCCCAAGCGATGAAATAGCTGTCCCAGCCGTACATCTCGTTGAAGCGCCCCCCGGGTACGACGAAGGGAAGCCCGTCGCCGTTCTCGTCGTGCGCCAACATGAGCAGACCATGTTGATTGTGGCGCGTGAGGTTCGTCACCCATTCGGAGGTGACGGGGGAGGGCACCTGCTCTACGCGCAGCGCCATCGTGCGCTCCAGCGGTTCGTATGCTCGCAGCGCCGAGGTGTCGCCTTCGGGGACGTAGAGATAGTGAGTCTGTTGCGGAAACGGAGCATCTGCGAATGGGGCCGTCGAACTCGCGCGCGACGTGCAGCTGGGGAGTTCCGAGGCGCACCAATCTACGTTCTGCTTCGCGGCGCCGCCTTGCTTCTCGTCGAGCAGGGCCTCGCGCAGATCGGTCTCGGAGGTCGTGACGGTGCGCGTCAACGCCGTCCAATAACGCGTCTCGATGCGATTGCCCAGATAGTCGACTGGGTTATCGAACACGCGGTTCAAATCGACGCGCACGTTCGTGTTCGGGTCGGACGTTGCCGACAGAGCCTCCGCTAGTTCGGTCGCGAGTTGTGAGGCCTCGTGTAACGCGCCGAGCGCGACGCGTTGCCCGCCGAGCTCCATCTCGAGCGCAATGGTGCACGGTGGCGTGTCACACACCTCGCGTTGATCGAGGATGGTCAAACGTCGGTCACAGTCGACGTCGAGGGCCGCGTAGAGCTGACACAACGCGCTCTGCGCTTCACCGCGTGGTAACGTGAGCAACTCCGTCTCGTTCTGCGACGCCGTCGCCGGGCTGAACGAACGCGTGCTGGAGATCCCCATGCGGGTCGGCGCCTCGCGTGAGCACGCGAACAGTGTTGCTAAAGCCGACGTCAACAGCAGTGGCAAAACTGACCGCACCGCGGCGTCGCGCCACGAGTTCGATGCAGCCGCACGCGTCGCAATCGGCATGTTAGGACACGTAGGTCCATGAGCATGAGTTGTGAACCCAAAAGTTTGCGAGTGGTGGTTGTGCTCGTAACGTAACGTGGCGTTCGTGACGCGTCACTGTGCCATCGAGCTCGAACGACACACCCCGAGAGGCCACCAATCAAAGGTTGAGCACCCGCCCGTCACGACGCTGTTGGTGCGCGGCGCCCGCCCATGGCGCTCAGCGCCGGCAACACGAGCAGGGTGAGGAAGGTGGCGGTGATCAAGCCTCCAATCACGACGGTCGCCAACGGCTGCTGTACCTCGGCGCCAGTACCGGTCGCCAACGCCATGGGCAGAAAGCCGAGCGACGCGACGACCGCGGTCGTGATGACGGGACGCAGTCGCTCGGCTGCCCCCAAACGCGCGGCCTCGAGCGGCGAAGCACCGTGTTTCGCATGTTCACGGATCGCGGACAAGAGCACGACGCCGTTCATCGTCGCCACGCCGAACAAGGCGATGAACCCGACGGCAGCCGAAACGGAGAACGGCATTCCGCGCGCCGCCAACGCGATGACGCCGCCGCTCGTCGCGATCGGCACGTTCAGCAAGATCAACGACGCTGGACGTGCGGCGCCAAACGCGAGGTACAACAGCACGAAGATCACGACGAGGGTCGACGGGACCACGATGAGTAAGCGCTGCGTGGCCTGCACCAAGTTTTCGTATTGGCCGCTGAGCTCGATGAAGTAACCACGCGGTAGCTCGAGCTTGGACAGGTTACGTTCGAGTTCGGTGACGAAAGAGCCCAAGTCGCGGCCACGTACGTTGGCTTCGATCGTCAAGCGGCGTCGACCCTGTTCGCGACTCAGCATCGCTGGCACGTCGTCGACCTGGAGGGTGGCGACGTCACCGAGGAGCACACGCCGGTTGTCGCCGAGTGGCAGCGCCATCTGGCTCAATGCGTCGGCGTCCGCGCGTGGCGCCTGATCGAAGCGCATTTGGATGCCGAAGCGGCGGTCGCCTTCGGCGAGAGTGCCCACCTCGCGACCCTCACGCAACAGTTCGACGGTTTCTCGGATGGTCTCGCCAGAAACCCCGAGCCGGGCCGAGGTGTGAAGGTTCGGGCGCACCGAGAGCACGGGGAGGCCTTCACTCGGTTCGACCCGGACGTCGCTCGCGCCGCGGGTTTGCGTGGTGAGACGTGAGACGTCGCTGGCCAACCGCTGTAGCGTACGTACGTCGTCGCCGAAGATCTTGATGCCGACGTCGCTCTTGACGCCGCCGAGCAACTCTTGCACGCGCATCTCGATGGGCTGAGTGAAGCCGAAGACAGTACCGGGCAACGCGCGACGGAGCGCCCGTTCGAAAGCGGTGATCAAGTCCTCGCGCGTCGACGCGGTGGTCCACTGCTCGCGGGGCGCCAACAACACGAATACGTCGCTTTGCTCGAGACCCATGATGTCGGTGGCGACGTCGGGGCTACCCGTGCGCGAGACCACGCGCACCACCTCCGGGAACTCGCCGAGCACGCGTTCGATGGTGGTCGTGCCTTGTTCGGATTCGGCGACGGAGATGCTGGGCGGACGCGTCACTTGGATCACGAGATCGCCCTCCTGCAGCCGTGGCACGAAGTCCGCGCCCATGCTCGAACCGGCGAGCACGCCGCCTGCCACCAGCGCCACGGAGACGACGATGGCGGTGAGCGGACGCGCCGTTAGGTAGTGGGCAACCGGCGTGTACGCGCGCCGCAGCTGGCGAACGATCCACGGTTCGTGAGTGTGAATCTTGGTGAGGACGAGCGCTCCCAGGGCCGGCACCCAGGTGAAGGTGAGCACGAGCGCCGTGCCCAAGGCGAACAACACCGTCAGCGCCATGGGCCGAAACATCTTGCCCTCTACACCTTGGAGCAGCAAAACCGGGACGTACACGACGGCGATGATCAGCACACCGAAGGCGATGGCCGAGCCAAACTTCTCGGCGTCTTTTTGCATCGCGACTTGACCTGACCACTTCTGAGCGGCCATCGTCGCCAAGGCGCCTTCGACCATGACGACGGCGCCGTCTACCACCAGCCCGAAGTCGATGGCGCCCAAGCTCATCAGGTTACCGGAGAGCCCGAATGCTTGCATCATCCCGAACGCGCCGAGCATCGACAGCGGGATCACGGTCGCGACGAGCAAGCCGGCGCGCAGGTCGCCGAGGAGTAGCAGCAAAACGAGGGCAACCACGATGCCGCCCTCGGACAGGGACTTCCAGACCGTGGCCAAGACGCGTGAGACGAAGTCGGCACGGTCGTAGAACGGCTTCAACTCCACGCCCTGCGGCAAGCGCTGCTTGATGTCGTTCAAACGTTCCTTTACGGCAGCAACGACTTGGCTCGCGTTGCCGCCGGCGATCATCTGTACCATCACGTATTGAACGGGGCCGGCGGCGTCCGCCGTCGCGCTCGCCGTCTTGGGCGCCACGCCTTCGACGACGCTGGCTACGTCGCGGACCCGGATGGGTACGCCTTCGTGCACGCGGACCAACTGGTTCTCGACGTCGGAGATGCTGCGGTATTGGCCGTCGAGGCGGACCAACACCTGCTCTTCGCCGCGCTCGAGTGCGCCGCCACCGGAGTTGGCCCCGGTCGATAACAATACGCGCTCGACCTCGGTTGGACTGATGCCGAGGGCGCTCAGGTCACGTTGCCGCAGGCGCACCTCAATCTGGCGCTCGTCGCCGCCCCAGCCGTTTACTTCGACCACGCCGGGCACCGTACGCAGCGAATATGCGATCTCCCAGTTGAACAAGGTGCGGAGTTCTGCCGCCGTGTGACCGGGCCAACTCATCGTGAAGTGGTAAACTTCGCCCAACCCCGTGGACATGGGGCCCATCTGTGGTCGCCCCGCGCTCGGCGGGATGACTTGCGCCGCGGCAGGTAAACGCTGGGCGACGAGATTGCGTGCATCCTCCAGCGCGACGTCGTCTTCGAACACCAAAGTGACGGCGCTGACCGCCGTGCGCGACACCGAGCGGATCGTGCGCACGCCAGGGAGTCCGCTCATCGCAAGCTCGACGGGCCTCGTGACGAGCGATTCCATCTCGAGCGGCGAGAGTCCGGAAGCCGCCGTCAACACCTGGACTTGGACGCTGGTCACGTCCGGCACGGCGTCCACCGTCAAACGCAAGTAGCCGCGCACGCCGAACGCGGCGAGCAGCGCCGTCATCGCGAAGACGAGGAACTTGTTGCGTAGAGAGAACGCAACGACCCCAGCCACCATGGGCTTATTCTCCTCCCAAGATGTCGCCCAAGGCTTCGCCCTTGAGCAGCACGACGCCTTTCGAGGCCACCTTCTCTCCAGCGGTGAGACCCAGGGCGATCGGCACCACGTTGCCCAAGCTCGGTCGAGGCTCGACCGTGCGCACCTCGAATCTACCCACCTCCGCCAGCGCCACGAACACCGTCGGCATGCCGCGCAGATCGACGACCGCTTCGAGCGGCACCTGCACCCAGTCGGCGACGGATGTTTTGGAGCCGCCGGGTGGCGCCACGAACACGTCCACATAGGCGCCGGTGGTGAACGAAGGGCATCCTTTGCCCGGCTGGATTTGAAGGGTGACGCTGCGTGTGACCGGATCGATGAGGCCGAGGTGCGTCTCAATCGTGGCTTCGCACGGCGCTGCCGCGCTGGAGCTCGTCGCGGCGCGTGAGCTCAAATGCACGCCGCTGTTGGGCGTGGGGATCGGACCCAACGTCTCCGACCACTGCGCGCGAACACGCACCTTCTTGGGGTCGATGACGCGGAACAACGTCGCGTCCGGCGCGACCGCGCCGCCCAGGGTGGCGTGCCTCTCCACGATCACGCCGTCGATGGGCGAGCGCAACGCCAACCGCCCGGTGGAGCCGACGCCACCCACTCCCACGGACCCGAGCTTTGCGCGTGCGCCCTGTTGGTCGGCTTGTGCGCTCAGCACTGCGGCACGCGCTTCGTCGACGGCACTCTGACTCGTGGCGCCCTGCAGTTGCAGCGCGAGTTGACGATCGAGCCGTTGTTGCGCGGCGACGCTCTGCGCGCTGGCGCGAGCCAAGTCGGCGCGCACGCTGCCTACCTCCGGCGCGTCGATCCACGCCAGCACCTGACCCTTGGTAACGGCTGCACCTTCGACGGCGTCCAAGCTCGCGACGCGACCCGCTACGAGCGAGCCAATCTCGGCCTCACCATCGGGTCCGGGCGCCACTTCGCCCGGCACGACGAGTTGACCTCCGTGAGCGAACGCCGTGACTTCGGTGAGCGCGATGCGCCCCGTCGTTAGCAGCGACTCATCGACGGACACCGTGCGCGTGCTCGGTTCATCGGCGGGAGCCGCCGCGCCGGGGGGCGCCTCGGGAGCAGGCGCATCCGGCGCGCCCTTGCAAGCGCCGAACGTCGTGGCTGACAGTAGGGTGAGACATGGCCAGAACGCCAATCGGTGGGGGACGGATATCGTCATGGGGAGCCTGAGGTGTTCAACGTGCCGGTCACTGCCTGCCACTGCACGTGCGCCTGTTGAACTCGTGCCAGGGCTTCGGCGAGCCGTTCCTCGGCACGCAGCAGACGTTGCCGTATGAGCGACACCTCGGAGAAGTCTGTCTCACCCGCCGTGTAGCGCAAAAGGGCGAGGCGATGAGCTTCGCGCAGCGGCGGCAAGGCCGCGCGCTCGAGGTGTTCGTATTGGCTTTGCGTGTGGTGCGTTTCGTGGCGAGCGTTGCTGCGTTCTTTGGCGTTCAACGAGCGCGCGTGGTTGACCTCCGCGCGCGCCGTGTCCGCGCTTACGCGCTGCTGCGTCTGTTGAAAGGCCCACGGCTCAGCTACGGTGAGCGGGATGGTCGCGATCGCGGTCAAGATTTGGTCTCCCGTGCCTTCGCGTTGGTACTGCACACCCAACGCCAGCGTGGGTGCCTGCTGCAGTTTCGCGTATTCGATTTGTTCGACTGCAAGCGCGGCGCGGCTCTCGGCCGCCACGACGCTCGGGTGCGGCGACGGTTTCGCGTCGAGGTTCGGCGTTTCGGGCGCGGTCAACCCGCCGCTCACGTCCACATGGCTGCCCGGCTTGCCAATGGCATAGCTGAGCTCCAGTTCGGCTGCGTAGTGTAAGCCTTCTGCATCGATCACCAGTGACTGCGCGTCCGAAAGTTCACCTTCGGCCAGCGCCAGTTCGAGCGGGTTCGCTTCGCCCGCGGTGACGCGGGCACGTGCCAACGTGACGAGGGAGGTGGCCTGTTCGGTGAACTGTTTGCGCAGGTCGAGCACGCGGTCGGCCAGCGCCAACAGAATCCAAGCCTCCGCCGCACGTTGCGCGTCGGTGAGCTCGGCGCTCCTGGTGGTCGCGTCGACCGCTTCGAGCGTCGCCCGGGCGACGCGTTTCTGGATCCCCGCGGTGTCGCCGATCGTGAACGGTTGGTTGACGCTGACGATCACCTCCGGCGAGTAGGCGCCGCGGGACAGACGTGGGCCGAGCTGCGTTTGAACGTAGGGGAGTTGCGTGACGAACGGCGCCGCGACCTCGCGCAACGCGGCGGCGGAGCCGCGCGGGGCCTTCGACCGCTGCACGTCGGGACCGTTGCGTGCACCCATGGCGATGGCTTGGGACAAGCTGACGAATAGCGTCTCGGGCGCGGCGTGTGCCGGGTGTGCAGTATGGTCCTCGTGGGCAAACGCTGGGCGCGGAGCCAATTGGTGCGAGAACAACACCAGGCAACAAGGCGCCAGGCGGCGCGCCAGAGCTGTGCCGCTCAGTTGGGGGGCCAGGGCCAGGACCATCGCGTCGATCTAGCGCGAATGCGTTCGGATGTCGTTCCGGCAAATGTCGGATGGGCTGACGATTTTGGTGTGGTACAAGCCCTCACGATGGCCGAGTTACGTGCCGCTGCAGCCGCCCCACGTTTGGACAAGAGCGTGTTTTGGGGCGTGGCTGGCGGACTTGTTTACACTTTGGTCGACGGATATCTCGATCATACCTTCGGCGTGCAGGTCTCTTCGCCGGTTCGGCCGGTGGAGATCTTCCACGCCATCGTCGACTTCGTATTGCCCGCCATCACCGGCGCGCTGTTCGGGGTTTCCGTTCACTACGTGCGGCTTAGGGCGCGGATGGCCGACCTCGAGAAGCGGCGCGCCGACGAGTTGACGGGAGACTTGCACAAGATCGAACGCGACCAAGCGGTGTGGGTGATCTCGGCGTCGCTCCTGCACGAACTGAAGAACCCGCTCCACGCCCTCGGCTTGCTGCTCGACGAGGCACTCGAAGCGGACGAAGCCGACCCGGCGTCGCGGCAGCAGATCTTGGTCCGCGCTCGGGCGCAGGTCGAGCGTATCGCGAGCGAGCTCGCCACGCTGCGTGCGCTGCCCAGCTCGACTCGGCCAAGCTTGCCCGACGTCGACTTGGAGGAGCTCGTGCACGTCGCGACCGCCGACGTGGCGCAGAAGGCGCCGTCGGTGAACGTCCACTACCAGCGGGACGACGCGGCTCGCTACTTGGCTCGGGCCAACGCCGCGTACGTGCGCATCATCTTGGAAAACCTGCTGGAGAACGCGATCGAGGCGTCGAGCTCCGATGACGGACCGACGCGCAACATCGAAGTCCACCTGTGCAAAGACGGCTCGCGTTGCCTCATCGACGTCGCGGACGATGGCCCCGGCGTCGATGCGGAGACGAAGGTGCATCTGTTCGAACCGCTCAACACCACCAAACCCGCAGGTATGGGGTTGGGGTTATCGATCGCACGCGCGTTAGCTCGGGCGATGGGGGGAGAGCTGACGCTCGTCGATCAACCCAAGGGCGCGCGTTTTCGCTTGAGCTTGGAGAGCGGAGGTGAGACGTGAGCTCGACGATCCTGTTCGTGGAGGACGACGAAGACGCTCGGCGGTCGCTCACCCGTTCCCTAGAGAAGGCCGGCCATCGCGTCCTCGCCGCGCCCGGCGCCGACGCGGCGCTGGCACTGCTGTCACCCCATGTGTTCGTCGAGCTCGTCGTCACCGACGTATTTCTCGGCGAAGAAGCCCTGGGAGGTCTGCGCTTGCTTCGGGACTTGCGTTCGCGCGGTGTGGACGCGCCCGTGATTCTGGTCACCGCTTTTGCGGCCATCGACAGCGTGAAGACCGCGCTCAACGAAGGCGCGACCTACCTGCTCGAGAAGCCCTTCCGCGCGGCGGAGTTGTTGGAGGTAGTGACTCGTATCCTCAACGCGCCACCGACGCGCATGGCGTACTTCGTCGATCGCGCGCTCGCGCAGGTAGGGTTGACCGACAAGGAGCAAGTCATCGCGCGGTACCTGCTCAAGGGGTTGACCAGCAGCGAGATTGCTCGGCTCGAGGCCAACAGCGACAAGACCGTACGCCAGCACATCACCCGCATTTACGCCAAATGTGGCGTATCGAGTCGCGCCGAGTTCTTTCACTACGTGTTCCCGTGGTGAGACTGCGCTGCGTTCAGAGCTTGCTCACCGTGACCTTTTGAATGCTGTATTGACTGTGTCTGGTCGAGTCGGAATCGAGCATGAAGTGGTAAGCCCAGTTGCCGACGAACTCAGCGTCGTTGAGCACGAACTCTTTCGTCGTGAAGCCGTTCGATTCCGGGATTTGGTACCATTCCCCGGCCGCCTTCCATCCGGACGTCGACTCGTACTTGAGTCGATACCCGGCCGGCGTGGTGCCGTTGCGACGCGCGGTGACACTGATCTTCAACGGCCCAGTGACGTGACTCGCGAAGTTGGGGTCGACCGCGAAGTTCTGGGACGTGCTCGGGCTGGCGTCGCGGGCCGGCTGCCCGTCGAAGCTGCGGAGTCGGGGCTCACCAAACTGGTGTAGGCCGCCTTGTACATCTGGCGCTTCGACCGAAACGCTCTGCGCCGCGGAGTAGTCACCGCCCCATGGGAACGGGCGGGTCGAGTTGGCGTCGGCTTGGTCGCTCCACCACGTCGGTAAGCCCGTGACGATGACTGGCACCGTACCGAAATCGACCGTACGCGTGCGGGTGACTGTCCCCGTCGTTGGGGCCATCGCCGTCACGTCGGTGTCGAAGCCGAACGTGTGCTTGCCGGAGCGCCAAGCCCACGCGACGAGCACCACTTGGTCCCGATTGCGGAACACGAACCCGTAAGTTCCCGGCACGGGTTCGACCCAACCCACGTAGTCTGGGATGCCCCCCAAGTTCGCGATCAGGTTCTGGAGCGCCGTGAAGGCGAGGCGCTTCTTCCCGCCAGCGTCCAGGAGTCCAAACGGCCCGGAGTCGCCGTCTTGCCCTTCGAACCAGAACACGTGCTCCACGCCCTGGGCGATGCTCAAGGTGTATGCCTTGAGTAGCCTCGCGGCTTGCAGCTCGGGCGTCGTGGTGGCGCTCACCGGCGTGCCGAGCTCTGTAAACCAAATCGGCGCGTTCTCGCGTTCTGGGTCGTTGGCGCGCAACATCCGACGCAACGTGGGAACGATGTTGATGAACAATGCTTCGCCACCCTGCGCGACCTTGTCGAGCACTTCGTACGGGTGGAGCGTCACATAGTCGAAGTGACCTTTTGCTCCCGCGCGGATGGCAGTCTCGAGCCACTGGACGTGGTTACTCTTCGCCGCAATACCCACCTGCACGTTGGGATCGACGCGTTTGATGGCGTCGTACGCCGCAACGACGATCTTGGCGTAGGACTCCGGTGACTTGTCCTCCGTGAAGTTGGGCGGCTCGTTCCAAATCTCCCAGTGATGGACGCGATCTTTACAGCGGCTGACGAGTTGGGTCACGCGGTTCGACCAGCCCGCCAAGTCGTCCACAGGCAACGTGAGGGGTTTGCCCGAAGGGCCCCAAACCAAAAAACCAGAGACCTGAACGCCATTTCGCTCGGCCTCGGTGAGACGAAGTTCGGGTGCGCTGACGTCGAAGCCGCGCAACCACGTCACTCCGGCGCTGCGCACCACGGGCAACCAATCGGCGAGTCGCAGCGACGACTGGTGGGACGACGCGATGCCAAAAGGGCTCGTAGGCTCGCGATCGACCGCCGACGCCAACCGAGGTCGTGGTACGGACAACGGCGCCTGAGCATTGACTGCGCCGCCGTTGTCCACGCCGGTGGGATGCGGCACGGGATGTTCGGGCTCTGCCGCGGTGTGCGCCGTAACCGACTCGTTGCGGCCACAGGCCGCGAGCAAGACGGTAGGAACGAGGACTAGCGACCAACGCATGGGCGGCATCGTAACCGCTCCGTGTGTCCGGAGTTCGCCATCAGTAGGTCTGAACGTCGCACCGGTTAGCTGCTACCGCATTGGTGGAACGCCGCTTCCGGAGCGGGGATTCGAAGGTACGCGATGGTGTGGCGAGCAGGCGCGGGTGAGGTGCCCGTGCGACACCACCCAGCTGCACGCTCACCGCGTTTCATGCCAGCCGGGGCGAAATCGCTACACACGCGCCAGCTTCCGTCGTTCGTGCGGTCGTGGGCTGCGTGTCGCAGACGGCGCAGTTTCCTGATCCAGAAGGAGCTTGACGATGGACGACAACCGGCGCCGCAGCACTTACAGCATGAGCTCGCGTTCGCATTTCACGACTACACGCGTCGCGTGCGCGGCGGGGCTGACGGTATTGGTGAGCTCGTCCAACGCTTGGGCCCAGTTCCTGCCGCTCGACCCGACGCAAGTCGTGATCAATGAACAGGGTGGCGTGACCTCGGAAGATGGGCTCCGGATCCACTTGGGGAACCTCGGTGGCATCCAGGTGGTTAGGAACGGGACGGGACAATATTACGGCGACGTGCCCGTAGGGCCGGAGGGGGTGAACAACGGCTTCTTCATGGCGATTGGGGTCGAGGGCGCCGCGACCGTGTACGGCCCGCAGCTCGACATCGAATGGCAAGCGACGCCCTGGACGGCTGTGTCGCAGTCGGAGGTAACCGGTCAAGGCACAGTGGAAGCTCCGTATCGGGTCGTCACTGTCGTTACGGCAGGCGGGTTCACCTTTGCACAGACGGTGAGTTATGTCGCGCCACGGGTGTACTTCGACGTCAGACTCACCTTGCTCCCGCCGGCAGGCAATAATCAAAACGTCCGCGTCTATCATTGGCTCGATACCTACTTGAGCGGCGGGGACTTTGGGGCTGCCTTTCGCCAACCCGATGTGGGTCACCCCACTGTGGTTGGCGTGGCCCGAAATGGACAATATGGGTTGCTCATTGCCGGCAATCGCGCTTGGGATGCTTACTTCTCCGGGGCGTATTACGTCCCAGGCGAGTTGATGGAGCTCGGTGGCGCGCTCGACAATTGGCTCGACACCGATCCGGACACCGACAACGGCATCGCGGCGCAGTGGGACATGGGCACGCCATCTGCGCCGGTCACCTGGACTTACCGTCTCGCATCGGTGCAAGCCAACGTCTCGACCTGCGGCGACGGTGAGGTCACCGGCTATGAAGGGTGCGACGACGGCGATACGGACGACAACGACGGATGCAGCAGCATCTGTCAGGTCGAAGTCGGCTTTGCGTGCACAGGGACGCCCAGTATCTGCGAACAATGTTTCCAAGACGTCGACTGTGACGACGGCGACGACTGCACGACGGATACCTGCTCGAACAATACGTGTAGCCACGCTTCCGCTACGTCTGGCACCGAATGTCTGACGGGAGTCTGCAACGGCGTTGGTAGCTGTGTCGAGTGCATGCAGGACGAAGACTGCGGGCCAGAAGGACCGCTCTGCAACACGGAGACCAACACCTGCTACTGCGCTGTCGACCTCGACTGCGACGATCAAAACGAGTGCACCAGCGAAGTGTGCACCCAAGGGCAGTGCGCGTTTACCGTGCTCGCGTCCGATACGGCGTGCAGCATCGGGCACTGCAATGCAGATCAAGATGCCCCGTCGTGTATTTGTGATACCGACGAGGATTGCAGCGACCAAAACAGCTGCAGCGTCGATACTTGCGCCGCGGGGCAGTGTTCGTACTCTCATGCCGCCGCGGGGGATGCCTGCGATACCGGTGTTTGTTCCGAGGACGCGACGCCCGCGTGCGTGGAGTGCTTCCAGGACACGCACTGTCCGAACGTCGAACCGTGGTGCAAGACCGAGACCGCCGCATGCGTCGAGTGTCTCGACGACGGACACTGTGACGATTCAAACGAGTGTACGCTCGATGGTTGCGAAAACGATGTGTGCAGCCAGGAGTTGCGCACCGGTTCCGCCTGCGTGGGAGGCGGCGTCTGTAGCGACGATGCGGCTGTGTGTGTGGAGTGCGTGACCTCAGCGAACTGCCCCGACGAGCGTCCGCTGTGCAACGACCATGACTGCGTGGAATGCGTGCTCGACGCTGACTGCGACGACGGTAACGACTGCACGCAAGACGTCTGTACCGCCCAAGCTTGCGAGTACTCCGCGCTCGCTCCCGGGTCGGCCTGCACGAACGGCTATTGCGCCGGCAGCGACGACCCAGCGTGCGTGACCTGCGCTGACTCATCTGACGGGGCAATCGACGACGGTTGCGACTCGGAGCTGCCCGTGTGTTTGGTCGTGGGCAATGGAGCGACGTGCGTGTCGTGCCAAGTCGCCGGCGATGCCAGCGTCGACTTTGGATGCGGTGGGCAAACCCCTTTCTGCAACGAGGATGCGTATCCTCGGACCTGTGTCGAGTGCCGCTCCACGAACGACTGCACGGGTTACGACACGTGCGACGCCGAGGGCCGTTGCGTCGGCAGTGATGCGGGCGCCGACGGAGGCGGAACGACGGATATCGTCGAAACGACCGACGCGGGCGCTCCGGCGGTCCCGACCACCGAGGTGTTCATCGAAACCACGACGTCCGACGTGGCGCAAGGGCACTCTACTCGAGAGGTGACGGAGCCCGAGCTCGCGACGAGCGAAACCCCAGCGCCAGCGACGGACGAACCCACGACGGCAATTGTCGTCACGACCGACGTCACGCCGACCGAAGTCACGCCGACGGACGTCGTGCCCACGGACGTCACTTCGACGGAAGCTACGCCGACACAAGCCACGCCCACGGAGGTTTCAGCCGCGGCGACGACGTCCGAACAAGACCTCAG
>CBINDO010000076.1:0-28385 GCA_966249405.1 uncultured bacterium
CGGCGGCGCCGAACGCCTCCGTCAGGCAACGCTACGGCAGTTTCACGTGCATCAGGTTCGTCTAGAACGGGCGCTGGCAACGAAAGAATACGAGGCAGCGTCGACCGAAGCGAGGATCCTCCAAGGCTTCATCGGGTCGAACGTCGGGGAGTATCGCAGTTGGCTGGCTGACTTGCAGAGGGGAATCAAGGTGCGCTTCTCTGGGAAGGACTAGCGCAAAAAAGGTCGGGCATGGTGCGACGATGATCGCGCCGAGCGCAACCGAGCTGCTGCGAAGAAACAAGGAGACCCATGGTTAACCGATCGGCTTGGACAATCCTCGGGCTGCTGTCTTCGACATCGTTGGGGTGTGAGACAGAGCTGGTGCGAGACTACGAGTTCAGCGTCAAGGTGGAGGCAGAGCCCGGCCATGGGCTGGCTGGCGCGCAGGTTTCGATCAAAGGCGAGACGGTTGGGAAAACCGACGACCGTGGCAGCGTCATCGTTCGAGTCCGGGGGCATGAAGGCGACGTCGTCGCCGTCCACCTCGAATGTCCAGCTGGGCACCGAGCCCCAGTCGATGCGTTGTTCGTGCCCCTCCGTCGCTTGTTGGACCGCAACGTCGTGCCCGAGTTCGCTGCCCAATGCACACCGACCACACGCACTCTGATCGTCGCGCTCCGGGCCGAAGGCGGAGCCAACGTGCCGGTCCTGTACCTGGGTCGTGAAGTCGCTCGCACGGACGCCTTTGGGGCGGCCCACTTGATGCTCGACGTGCCGATCGAGGAGGTCGTCGAGCTCAGCTTGAACACGGATGAGCAGCCGGACTTGCGTCCCATCAGTCCAACACTTCGAGTGCGAGCGCCTGGGGAGGAGCAACTCGTGGCGGTGAGTCAGACGTTTACCCAGCGACGTCCAGACAAGCCAGTCAAGGTCAAGCGAAGCGGCCCCGTCCGCATCGACTGACACGAGTGATCGGCTCGCTCACCTCTTGCACACGAATGAGCGACGCTGGGCACATTCGAGCGCCGACCAGAGGCCGTCCTGCTCGCGGGCAACGGCGCAATCGTCGGACTCGCTCGCCGAGTTCGGCTCCCCGGAAGCCCATTGGGCGTGAGCTCCTTCGACGCCCGCGCCATCGACCCAAAACGTCTCACCACTTGTCCACTGCCACGCGCCCTCGTATTGCAGGTCGTTTGCCCCTAGCCAAACATCTCCCAGACCAAAGCTGTCGGCAGTTCCGCGGACCCAAGCGCTCTCTTCGGGATCGGTAAGCCACACCAAGGTCTGCCCCTCGTTTCTACAGGCCGCGTCGGCCTCCTGCCAATCTGCTAGTCCACAGAAGGCGTAAACCTCATCGCCGTACCGAGAACAGCTGCAGTCGCTAGTATGGCACTCTTGCTCCGCGCAATAGCCCTGCGTGCACACGTTGGTTGCACAATCCGAATCCACGTCACACGGCGATTCTTCGGCGCGCGCCAGACGAGCATTCGAACACACTACCCCCAAGCTGTCGAGCCAAGACCCGGAGGCAACGGCCAACCCACGAGCGATGCCGCTGGTTGGACATTGATACTCGAAGCTCTGCGCGAACGCGTGCTGCTCGGTACCAAGCGTCTGTCCAGCCTCGGAATCACCGATGTTCAGCGCGCCATCTACATCCACGGTGATGGGGGCGCACAGCAGACGAACCGCGTCGACGTAATTGACTGCCGCGTCGTCCGTTCCGACGTAAGTTCCCGTAAGCCCTCCGATCCCTACCACCACCGATCCGGGCGGACACACTTCCAGCACGTCGGTGTCGCCCTCGAAGCCGACGCCGCGGCGGGGTAGCTCTCGGCGATTGACGAGTTCCAGCTCCCAACCTCGCGCCGTTGGGTTGACGTCCATCGATGAACAAATGGCGGCGAGGCCCATTGGAGCCAGGTAACGGCTACTCGTCGCATCTGCACGAAGCCAGACGTGTAAACCCGTGAGGACTTCGTCACGTGGGCAGAGGTTGTCGTAGAATTGCGCTCCATTCGCTCCAACGGCTGCCCCCCCGAGCGGTGTCGACTTACCGCGCGCGAATACCACCGCGAGTTCGACTGGGGAGGACGAAGCGTCGCTGGCATCGGCGCCCGAGGGCTCGTCAGCGCCCGCGTCGACAACAGCCGAATCAGGCATGGTTTTCGACTCGGCTGTGGCGTTGCCGTCACTCGAGTGGGCCGTGCTGGCGGCGTCATTGGGAGTTGGTCTGACGTCAGCATCCAGCGAGCCGTCGTCGCCCCCGTCTTGGGCGTCCGGTTCCGAACTCGACGAAGTGACCTCTTCGACCCTTCGAACGTCTACACAACCAACCAAACAAACGAAGGCGCCCCCTAAGAACAGCGCCTCGAGGGCCTTCTGACGTAAGCAAACCGGAGCAGGCAACCCGGCGCGCCGACGCTGCCGGTCAGGCTTGGAGCACACTCGGAATAACCTGTCGTGCGTGAACGGCCATGTCAAGCCGACGACCCCGTCCGCGCGGCTCCCGCGAAACGACGCGGACGTTTCGTGTAAGTTGTGTGACAAACATATGGCATTCGGGGCACGCGCTTGGCCACCAAGCGGAACCTGACGCAGGAGGCGACTCGCGTTCGAAGGGCAGGCCTTGAATCGCTAGTCTAGGGTTCGTACTGTCGCGGGTCGAGGTCGTCGAACACGCGTCGACCGACAGCGACATGGAAGACACCATCGCCGAAGGTCAAGTCATCGCCGGGCGGTTTCGCGTCGGACGTGAACTGGGAAGAGGCGGAACTGCCACCGTGTGGTTTGCCACGCACGTGAAGCTGGGCACCCCCGTCGCAGTGAAGGTGATGCTGTCGCAGTTCAAGGCCGATCCACACGCGACGGCGCGCTTTCTGCGAGAGGCTCGTGCCATGGCTCGCCTGACGAGCGACCA
This sequence comes from uncultured bacterium, assembly GCA_966249405.1. GTDB lineage: Bacteria > Myxococcota_A > Polyangia > Polyangiales > Polyangiaceae > SZUA-265. The sequence goes on from CBINDO010000076.1 coordinate 2,903, forward strand.
CGTCGCTCGCGTCTTGGACGTGGACGTCACTGACGACGGCCGTCCCTACATTGCGATGGAGTACGTCGAGGGTTCCACCCTCTCCGAGATACTGCGCAAGCGACGTCGACTTCCGTGTTCCGAGGCCGCCAATTACATCTGCCAAACGGCCTTCGCTCTATCGGAGGCTCATTCCCTCGGCATCGTCCACCGCGACCTCAAGCCAGGCAACCTCCTGGTGACTGCGCGCCGCGACGGCAGCGCGCTCGTGAAGGTGCTGGACTTCGGAATCTCCAAGGTACCTGTGACGGACTCGGAGCAACAACTCACGCTGCAGGAAGTCTCGATAGGCACCCCTAGTTACATGTCGCCGGAGCAACTGCGGGGGTCACGGGACGTGGGAGTGGCGAGCGACATTTGGGCCCTCGGCGTCATTCTCTACCAGCTATCAACCGGCCGTCTGCCGTTTCGAGCCGACGACATGCCGTCGCTGTGCCTGGCGATCCTCGAACAACCCATCCCGCGGGTTCGAGACGACTTCCCCGAAGTACCAGCCGAGCTCGACGTGATCATCGCACGTTGTCTGCGCCGCGCTCCGAGTGAACGCTTCGAGAGCGTCGATGCGGTGCAGAAAGCGCTGCTACCTCTCGCGCAAGATCACGGGCTGGAGTCGGCGGTCACAGCGGACTTCCCTGCTGCAACCGAAACGTCGTCTGCTCGGGTCGTCGACGTCGTCTCACCACGTAAACCAATCCGCTCGCGTGTCTGGCGCTGGACGACGGTCGCAACGGTGGGGTTGGGTGTGTTCGTCTTCGCCTGGTTCTGGTTTGGTCGTACGGACTATCGAACGGAAGCCAAGCTCGAGTTCGTCGAGTCGCGTTTTGCGGCCCGCACCAACGGGGCAACATCCGCCTCTTCCATCGAATCGCCGGACGGGCTCAATCGTTCGGTGGCCGAAGCGCTACCGGACACGGCGCGTGACGCGAATTCGGCGACGAGCTCGCTCCAGCCATCGGCGACTGCCACGATGGCGCTGCGCCCGACTCCGCCGAGGCTCGAGTCCACGCTACCCGCCGCGTCAACCGAGAAAGCGCCTCGCAGGTGGCCATCCGTTCAACGAGCTCCCCGACCCCAGCCTCAGCCGCCATCGGTGAACACCCTGGGGGGACGCCTCTGAATCCCGCCTGCTGGTTCAATCGTCGCGCAGGATCCCGTGCTTGGACATCAACTTCTGGATCATCTGCCGTGATACCTCCGCGATCGCTGCGGCCCGCGTGACGTTTCCTTCGGCGCGCTGCAGCACGCGCTTGAGGTACGCCCGCTCGAAGGCATCCGCAGCCTCGCGACGCGCGAAACGCAGCGGCAGCGGTGCGTCGGTGGTAGCGCCACCCGTCCAATGGTCCGTGGAACCCCGCGCCGAGTCCGGCTCGAACGTACGCTCTGGCATCACCAGCCAACGCTGCACGGCGTTGCGCAGTTCGCGCACGTTACCCGGCCAACGGTGAGAGCGAAACATGTCCCACGTCTCATCGTTCACCTGAATCGCACCGCCCATCGGCTTTTGCAGCCGCATGAAGTGCTCGACGAGTAGAACGATGTCCTCCTTGCGGTCCCGCAGCGGGGGCACGACGACCCGGGCGCCAGCGATTCGGTAGTAGAGGTCCTCACGAAAGTTGCCGCGCTCGACCTCGGCGAAGAGGTTACGATTGGTCGCGGCGATCACGCGCACGTCGACGGGGCTAGTCCGCTGGCCACCGATTCTCCGCACCTCTCGCTTTTCGAGGACGCGCAACAACTTGGGTTGCACGTCTTTGGGGAGCTCCCCCAGTTCATCGAGAAACAACGTCCCGCCGTGGGCTTGCTCGAAGAGCCCGGGGCGCGCTCGATCAGCGCCGGTGAACGCTCCACGCTCGTGACCAAACAGCTCGCTCTCGACGAGTGAAGGCGTGATGGCGCTGCAGTCGAGCACAACCAGAGGACCGTCCGAGCGTGCGCTACCGCGGTGGACCGACTCAGCCACCAACTCCTTGCCGGTTCCCGTTTCGCCCTCTATCAGCAGCGTCACGTCGCTGCGCGCGATGCGCTCGAGGTCCGCAAACAATGCCCGCATTGCGGCTGATTGACCCAGCAAGTCGCCGAACCTGTTGTCCGAAGACAACGCCCGCTCCGCGGAGCCGACCAAATCTACGTGCAGCAGCGTGTTTCCGAGCTGGATGACGATGGCCGACGAGAACACGGCGTCATAGACGCGTGTGCCCGCGACTAGCACGCCGTTCGTCGACTGTACGTCCCTCACGCGGACGCCAAACTCCGTAGGGAGCAACTCGCAGTGGACGCGCGACACGGTATCATCGGACAGCACGAGGTCACAGGTTGGCGCGCTGCCAATAGTGAGGGACCCCCCGGCCCGCTCGACGACCTGGTCGAGCTCGGCACCTCGGGTGACGCGCACCCGAATCTTCGAAAAGCGCACCAGCAGCGAGCTCGACACTCGAGTCTGGGAACTGGTCGCCATCTCCGAGCTGTTCATCTGCTGGCTCCTTCAGTCGTCAGGGTGGTCCAACTCGACCGGTGCACTATGGATGGTCCTTGGTGCTTGTCGCCTTGGAACAACATCCAACGTATCATTCTTCGTGGGAGCAATGCGGCGCGCCATAGATTTGGTCCGTACAATTGACTGTTCGAGGCCAGCGCGAACGTACCCAACTCGGTGGTCGCACGGCCGGACAACGTCCCACCGTTCCCAACCCGTGGGTTCGAATAGGACGCGAGTCGCCTGGTCCACTCACGACTTGGCAACTTGCCCAGCTAGCGGTCAGTGGCAATCCCTCCGTGATTCGACTAGATGCTCCGGAATGTCGGACTTGTTCGACGTTTCGCCGCCACACCTACCGGAACCGCGGGGCATACCTGGCGGCAAGGCAGGTACGCTGCAAACATTGACTGTGACAGCGCTAGCGTCGAAGGCGCTCGTGCTCGCAAGTCGATCCGTGCCTGTAATGCGTTGGGGACGGAAGGAATTCGGCGATGGTGTACATGCAACGGTGGCGTAAGTGGCGGTTGGGTCTCGTGGGTTGCGCGACCAGCCTCGCCGTCGTGACGACTCCGCTGAGTCGGGCCACGGCTCAAGGCGCGACCGCGGCGGCGATCGCATTGTTCGACGAGGCCGAACGGCTGCGCAACGCTGGCCAACTCGAGCAAGCGTGCGCCAAGTTCGGCGAGAGTTACCGGCTCGATCCGCAACTCGGTGTGTTGTTGAACTACGCCGACTGCGTCGAACGAACGGGCAAACCAGCCACCGCCTACGCCGCGTTCCGCGACGCCGTCGAGCTCAGTCGTCAAAAGTCGGATCCTCGCTACTCGTTGGCAAAAGATCGCGCTGACGCCCTCGAACCGAAGTTGATTCGCATCGTGATCGACTTACCTGTGTCGGTCCTGGCGTCAGAGCTCACGGTCACTCTCGACGGCACAGGTCTCACTCGCGCGGCGATGGGTTCACCTCTGCCGGTAGATCCCGGGGAACATCGGGTCGCAGTCTCCGCTCCGGGTTACCTCCCCTGGTCGACTAGCGTGGTTCTCCGGACCGAGGGACAAACCCAGCATGTGGTCGTCCCTCCGCTCACGCGCGCGGGTGACGACCCCTCCACGCTCGACGATCGCGACGACGGCGCGCGACGCGCCCTGGCTTACAGCGCCGTCGGGCTGGGCGTAGTTGGCGTTGGCGTTGGCGTTGGCTTTGCGATTGCCGCTCAGTCGAAAGCGAACGAGCACGAACGCCTGTGTCCAGAAGGCGTTGATTGCGAGCCCGGGACCAATCAGCGCCTGCAGACGCTCGAAGACGAGGTCCGCTATCGTCGCAACGTCAGTATCGTCAGCATATCGAGCGGGACGGTGTTGGGCGCGCTCGGGACGCTGTTGTTGTGGTCGACCAATCGTGAGACACAAGCGACCCAAGGCCCGTTGGCGGTGCAGGAAGTGACGCTGACGTCATCGGGGTCCGCGACTACAGACTTTCGGCTCGTGATGTCGGGAGCCTTCTAGCGAAGTCGTGTCGCTTACCTCCGCCGCTCAGGGCATCCACTTGTCCAGTAGGTGCTCGCTCATGACAGAGCGCTCGCTGGGCGACAAGGAGCGACCGAAGTACAGCAACTCTGCAACGAAGCCGTTGAAGGCGAATTCGTTCGCGGGGCCCCCGCCCAAAGCCATCACCTCGGACGGCGTTCGGGGCGCTTCGGCGACGTCGACCCCGGTGACCTGGCGCCCGTCGACGTAAACGCTCATCCTCGCGCCGTCGAAATTCGCGTTCCAGAGTAACGTTTGGTTGGCGGGTGGGGCCGAGAACTGGAGCGCCTGATACGTGCCGGAGGCAAACCGTGTGATGGCGGCGTTCCGGAACGTCGCGACCGAGTGTCCGTGCGTCAACTGCACCTGCACGCCCTCCCTCACGCCGTGATTGAAGATGGTGGTCAGGGTCGAAGGTGCGCTCACCGGGCTACGCCAAACGACGAAGATCTCGTGCGTCGCGGAACCCTCGGTCAGCTGCGACGCGACCAACACGTCGTCGCCCTCGAAGCGCAACACGTCTCGCTCCGTCCAATCCACGCCCTGAAGGGAAGGCCGAGCTCCCACCGACGATTGGCGTAAGCTGTTGTTCTTGCCCGAACGATCACCAGCAACGACCACCCTACCGGCCTCGGTCTTGATGCTCTGGTCGAAGCTCGGATCTATCCACAGTACCAGCTCGTCGTCCGCTACCGGAAGTTCCGTCTCGGTGGTCGTGAACGACAGTTCTCCCGCTGTAAGGCCTGCAAACGTCACCCCTTCTGCGGTCAGCGCAGCTTCAGTGAGACTGACAGTGTATGTCGTCTCACCTGCGAGGACGCCGTCGAGGTCGACGGTCACCACTTGCCCGTCGATGGTGACGCGAGGGTCGCTGAGCGGCATCTCCTCGAAGACGGCACCGCTCGCACCGACTGCCACGCTCAGGGTGCCGTTGGCCGGATACACGTCACGATTGAACGCCAAGACGACGTGAGTGGTCGTCGATACATCCACCGAACCGTGCGACGGGGTCGCGGCGACGAGACAGAGCTCGAGCCCCGCGGCACAAACATCGACCGCCGCGTCGCGCCCAGATGCGCTCGCGTTCGAGTCGGGTGGTGGCTGCCCGCCGTCGGTGTTCGTTCTCGACGTGCCGTCAACAGTGACCGCACCGTCGTCCGAGCCGGCATCGCGTCGCTCGTACGTCGCGCTCATCGACGCATCTTCGAACACGGTCGCCCAAGAGGCATCGGGCGATGACGTTCCAACGTGGGACGCATCGACCGCGCCGGCATCCATCTCACGTCCAGCCAGCGTGTAGGTGGAGTCTGCGCTCGTGCGCGCGTCGGACTCCGGACCTTCGTCCACGCCCTCCAACAGGTTCAGCTGCGCAGTACACGCCATCGAGCACAACGCCAACGAAGGGAGCGCTACCCAATACGCGGCGCGTCTAGACCCCTGGCTCCCACCGTGTCGGTCGCGTGACACTCGAGACGCTGCAGTGGAGTAATTCGCGGAAGCCTCCCTCGTTCGCTGGAACATGGCGCGAGGCTAGGTACTCGCCTGGACATCGTCAATCGACGTTTGTTCACCTTTCATAACCAGTGCGTAGCGTCGGTTCGCAGCAGACGCTTCGAATCGGTATCTTCGGGTCAGTCGTTTCACGCATTGCGGTGAAACTGCATGTGCGTCTCCGCGTCCCGCGGTGAGAAGCGTGCACCAAATCTTGCTACCTGCGCGAACCAAACGAAATAACCATTGCGCCCGGCTCGAAACCGACGTTGCGGGCGCGGGGTTTCGCGAGTGTGTCGTGACGGTCGAACGCCGGCTCGACCGTCACGCTCGACGTCGAAGCAACGGCAGCCAATTCTTCGTCCAAGTTGGGGTGGGTGGGCCCAGCCGTGCGCGTCTAGATCCGGCTCACTCCCACCCATCGATCGCGCAGCGCGGCCGCGAGCGCCGGCGCCGCAGCGTCAGCAGCAACAAGGGCATCGCGAGCCACGCCCTCCACGACGAGTGCCGACTTGGGCCCGCGATGCTGCACGAGCCGCCATTCGAGTCGGACGGCGCAACGGTCGGCGCCGGCGCGGTGGGCACCAGAGCCGGCGTGGGAACTGGAGTAACTGCGGTGACGCCCGGAACCGGCGTCGGCTGCACAGCACCAGGCACTGCGTCGGGCGCGGGTGTCGGATTGGGATTAACCTGCCCCGACGGCGAAGTGGCCGGAGGTGGCGCCACTGCACTTGGGTCGACCGCAGTTGCACCGGGTGTCGAGGTGGCACCAGGCTCTACCGGCGTCGGACTAACGGGAGCCGGCGATCCCGGACTTGGCGTTACTGGCCCTGGAGTAACGGGGTTGGGCGTAGCGGGACTGGGCGTAACAGGGCTTGGAGTTACCGGGTCGACCGTCGGCACGCAGCTACCGGGAGTGATGGTCGTCACTGCGCCGGCAGCGTAGGCTCCGATGTCGGAACTCGCGCGCGACTTGGGATTGAAGCATCCCTTCACTCCACCAATGCTGCGAATGTAGTCGATGTCGACGTCGTGTTGCCACCAACTCGCCGAAGCGACGTTGCCCACCAGGGTGGGTGGTCGTTTGACGATGCACTGGGGGTCGAAACCAACGTCGACCGTACTCACGTCTTGGTCGGCAAGCGCTTTGCCCAGTAGCTCCGTCGCCGCGTTCGACGGCGTGAAGTTCGGGTTGGCACCCACTGGATCGACGAAGAACGGCGCCGCGCCGGTAGTGGCAACGTTGTTGGACCAGCCCGTCGGCGGTTGGTTGTAGATGGGTTGCTCTCCACCGCCGACGCCGGTCGCCACGAACACGTTGTTGATGAACTCGACGCCCGACTTGGTAGTGCCGTTGCCATCTTCGGTGAAATACAGCTCGCTCGGGTTTGGCGGGCCGTCGGCTTGTGGGTCCTGAGCGTTGTGATAACAGGTGTTGTTCACGAAGCGGGTGGAATGGCTCTTCGTCAGCCGCAAACACGACCCGCCGTTGCGGAAGGCGATGTTGTTGACGAACAACGCGCCGTGGGCACCCTCGTCGACGATGAAGCCGCTGCCGTCCGTGTGTTTCTGAGCGTCGGTGTTCTCGAAAGACACCGTGCCTTCGACGACGTTGACGCCGCTCGTCTGGTAGAGCGTTACACCGCTCGACCAAGAATGCAGCACGCTGCTGCCGTTGTGCGCCGAGATGCTGTTCTTCAGATGAAACTGCTCGGCACTGAAGAACGTAAATCCGGTGCGCGTGTTGCTGTAGGAAAGACAGTTCTCGATCTCCCAGTGGCCATTGGAGCCGGGCACACCATCCGTCCACGCGTTGCCGAAGCCCATGTTCCAACCGCGTGCCACGATCCCGATGAACCGCAAGTAACTGGCCGTCTTCGACCCCACACCGGTCTCTTGGGTGTCGTCGTTCGGACCCGGTCCGGGCCCTTCGACGATCGGGGTAGCGCACTCATCGGCGCGAAACGTGATCCAGTCCGTGGCCGTTCCGGAGTTGACGACGTCGAGCGGTTCGACGTACGTGCCGTCCATGAGCACGACTTCGTCACCGGGCTGGGCAGACGAAGCAACGAAACCCAAGCTGCACGGCTCGGCGCGAGTACACAACGCGGTGGGTGTGCCCGTTGGCGCAACGTAGAACGTCTCCGCGCTGGCGTTCGAGCCGATCGTCAGCAAAGCGATCACCGGCGCGACTGAGGACACCTTGGCGCCCGATTTGACGCGACGTGCAACGGTTTGCGACATGCCGGGACTTTAACCCAACACGTTGGGTGCAGCCAGCGGAGCGCCGGGCAATCCCCTTCCGCCCGAGTTTCCGACCTCGACGCACGACGACGGCGCAGGCCTAGCGCGCAACAGGAACAGATTTCTACGCTCCCTACTCGCGTCATGCATCAGCGGCCGTCACCAACGGCGACTCCACGTCGAACTTTTGACAGAACGCGTGAGCTGCTCGCATACGGGTGGAGGTCGGCAACGCCGGCGAGTGCCCGCGCGCGGAAAACACCGACGCCTACACCTTTGCTGACCCCGTTCAATTGTCTCACGATGCTCGGGATCGCCAAACAAGGGTTCTTCCAGGAATGCGCAGCTCGTGACCTCCGCTCAACCCACTTTTTGGACTTCCGAATCCGCTAGGCGTTGAACTAGCCACTCCTCGGCGCTTTGGCGGGACATCACGACAGTAAGCTCATATGGACGCTTCGCAAACCAGTTGACCGCCGTGAGCACGTGCCGCTGGAAAGGGGTACGGACGACTAGCGAGACGCCGCGGCAATACTTCTTGACCGTGGGCATCTCGTTGATGCGCTTTTCGGCGCTCGTCACGATCGATCTTCCCCTGGCGCTCGAATGCGTCATCTGGCCGAAGTCGATGATGAAGCCGTAGTAGCAGTCGGCTGCTGCAGAGATCCGCTCGACATCGGCGAACGCCGCTTCCAAGTCCCCGATGTCGTGGTTCCGTGGAAAGGTGACGACGTATACCGAGCATGGAAGGTACTCTATCCACCAGTGATATGAATGGTTCGAGTTCAATCTAGAGACCCTTGGCGATGGTAACTCGATGCAACGGAGTAACGGCATTCGCGCCACGCCTCTTGCGCCGGACCGCCACAGATTGAGCACTTTCATTGCCAGTGTAACGGATGAGCGTTCGCTGGAGGCACAGCGGGGTCTCGAGCCTGCGGGTGGAGAGTTCGCGCCGAAGAGCAGATCTCAAGCCGGTTGCGAGGGGAAAAACGCCCGCCCAACCGCCATGAGGCGGTCGTTTTTCCCCGGCTTTTGCCACCCGCGGCGAGAGTTCTGAAGCGAACTTTGTGTTCGTAGCGAACGGGTGCCGGGGGCGGGTCGCACGTTGAGCTCGCACCGCGACACACGTCCGTCGCCGCCCACGCAGGGCATGGTAAGTGTCCCTGACGAGGCTGAACGAGTTGTCCGGCCCACCACAAAGAGCGGAAGTAGCGTGAAACGAACAGCATTAGAGACGGGACGGTTCTTGAGGATTCGCACTTGTAGGCAGCTGCCGTTGACCGCCCTCGCGATGTTTTTTGGCGCTCAGGCGTGCGCCAGCGATGACGGCGCAAACAAGACCGTTGGTACCGGTCCGACGTCGACCGTCGTGCCGACGGTCGTTACTCCGGGCCCCGCCGGGTCTACGACTGCTAGCCCCACCACCTCTGGGCCAACGGGTGCCACTGCTGGGCCGGCTCCCGTCGCCCCGTCGACGGGCGGCCCAGTGAGCCCAAGCACACCCCCGGTTAATCCCAACCCGACTAGCTCTTCAGGGGTCAACCCGCAACCTGGGACCTCGGTCGCACCTACCACGCCGCCCGTCGTGCCCGAACCCAGTGTCTCCCCGACGTCGACGTCGACCTCGACGCCCACGGACACCACCACAGAGCCAGGAACCACGCCGGACCCCACCGGGACGGACACCTCGAGCATGCCCGTGGACCCCACGCCCGGGAACGGTACGGCCTTGCTCGAAGAGGATTTCGAATCGTATACCACGGGCGCGCCCCCGGAGGGCTACAATCTATTCGTGGGGTGGGTTTACAACCCAACGAACCTGTCGGGCCCCGAGATGGTCGAAGTCGATGGCGCCAAAGCGCACGGGGGTTCCAAGTCGTTGCACATAAAATCGGTCTCCAACCCGGCGCAACTCGCGTGGGACATTCCCCCGGGCAACCGAAGGTTGTACGTTCGCTCGTGGGTGTACTTGACCAATCGCAAGTTGGGCAACAACTCCGACGGCAACCACGAAACGCTCATCGCCTTGCGCAGGGACCCGACCAGCGCAAACAGCGAGATCCGTTTCGGTGAGATTAAAGGAGCGGTAGGCACGAACGAAGTGCCCACCGACGCGGTGAGTCCGCCGGTAGACAAGTGGAACACGGGCCCCGAGATCCCCAAGGGCAAGTGGGTATGCATCGAAGTGGCGTTCCTGGCTGACCTGCCTTACCACGAGCTCTACGCGTGGGCAGACGGCGAACTCGTGCATTCCGTCACCAAGGCGGCAGACTGGCACGCACCGGTGCCGGATGCCTGGATGGGCACGTCTCTCGCACAGATCGTCTTCGGCTGGCATAGCTTCACCTCGTTCAGCGAGGAGTTGTGGTTCGATGACATCGTGATCGCGACAGACCGGGTTGGTTGTAACTAACTTGACGAAGCGCCGAGTTCAACCGGTGCGGGCCTGACACCCAGAGGTCCCCGGCCCGCATTCGTGAATTTTTCGGCACCGCAGCGGACGTCTGTGAGTCATTACTTCGCGTCATCCGGCGCCTGGATCGTGATCGCGCGGACCGCATCGTGGTCGAGCACACAAAGCACGACGATCGGCGCTGCGGCGAACGCTGCTGCCACGGACTCGGCCAACCGCGCACCTCGGATCGCCCATGGCTCGGCGCGCGCTTTCGTACGATTCCAAACGGCCACGTCTATCCCGGCGGCCCGTAACGAACCCACCAACGCCGAGCCCATCGCTCCCAAACCCAACACCGCCACGTCACTCATCGTCGCTACTCCTCATGCTGACAGCCCGTTGGGGCCCGGTGACAACATGCGCAAAGTGACGCCTTGCGGCCAGATGGACAAAGGTGGACACATCGTTCCCAAACGTGGACGATGGCCAGATGCTCAACCTCAATGACATGCGGTACTTCGTGCAGGTAATGGACGCTCGGGGATTTTCTCCAGCAGCTCGCCAGTTGGGGATCCCGAAGTCCACGTTGAGCAAGCGGGTAGCAGCACTGGAGCTCGCGCTCGACGTGCGCTTGATCCAGCGCACCTCGCGTCGCTTCGTCGCGACCAACCTGGGACGCGACTTCTATCTCCACGCAAAAGACTGTCTCACCGCTGCCGACGCAGCCGAACAGGTGGTTCGCGCTCGCCTCGCTGAACCGAACGGAGTCGTGAGGCTCACCGCTTCAATCCCGACCGCGCAATTGCGTCTGGCCGCGCTGCTGCCGAAGTTGTTGCTGGAGTTCCCGAGACTTTCCGTCGATTTACATGCGAGCGACCGCTACGTCGACATGATTCAAGAGGGCTTCGACATTGCCGTACGCGATCACTTTGGTCCGTTGGTCAACTCGGAGCTCGTTGGGCGCGTACTGGGGAGCGACCCACTGATCTTGGTGGCCTCCCGAAAGTATCTCCGAGGCAGGAGTGCGCTGCGAGGGCCAGAGGAGCTAGAGAGCCTCGATGGCGTGTCGACATCTCGCACGGGAGCTTGGAACTTGTTAGGCAAGAACTGCGAGCGCGCCGAAGTTCGACTCCGCTCGCGGCTCATTGCGGACGAGTCCACGGTGCTCCTGCAAGCAGCGGTCGCCGGCCTGGGAGTAACCTGTTTACCTCGTGAGCTGTGTCTCCAGGCCTTGGAAGCGAAAACACTGGTGCAAGTGCTACCGCAATGGACGGCGGGAGTCGTGTGGACTACGGCGCTCACGCCGCATCGCCGCGCCCAGCTGCCTTCCGTACGTGCGGTGTTGGACGCGCTTTCTGCCGCCTAACGGTCCTAACCACGCGCGGTGGCGAGCGGCTGGCGCGATCCGTCTGATCTTACCGCCCGCGACATCGCGAGGAAGAGCGAACCTCGGCTCAACTACGATGCCGCAAGGGTCCACGTGCCGACGACGGACATTTGCTCGTCCGTTTGGATGGGGCAATGTGCACCGTCGTTCATCCAGCGACGTCACTGGGATTGTTCCACCGTCACCCTGAACGCAGAGCCGACGGATTCGAAACATTTCGTGCGACGATGATGTCGCTCCGTACGTTCTGAATCGGAACGCACGGCGCACCTCCGGGGAGGCCCTCGCCGTGCGCCCGTCGGGTGCCCGCACTCGGCGTCCACCTCTGAAGGAGTAATCATGCGTACGAACAGAATGATGAGTGCAACGTATCTGCCACTGCTGACCGCAACATTAGTAGCGTGCTCGGGAGGCGACTGGAGCGAGGGGGCCCACTCGGAAGGGGAGTTCGCACAACTCGATGAAGCGGTCACCCTCATGGACAAGCCGGGAACCGAAGCCGCGCTGTTCACTGAGGCCGGACAAGACATCGAACAATTGGGGGTCTACACCGTCTACAGTGCGAACGCCGACTCGCACTCACCGAACACCTTCGAGGGCAGCGTTCAGCTGTTCAAGAACGACTTGCCCCTGCGTTCCTATCAAGCGCGCACGCCCTTCCCTTACACACGAATTGGCAACCAAGTTGCGATGACGGACCACTTCATCGTCACGGACGTCAACAACTACCCCGCGGGGGGCCAAGTGAAGAACGCCATGATGATCGTCCGCAAGATCAATGGCGAGTTCGCGTCCTGTGGTAGCATCGGTGCAGACGGTTCTCTGCCCAACTGCGTCACTTGCACGGGTACGGACGTCAACGCGACGTGCACGCCCAAAGCCGGCGTTTCGATCTTCGAGCTTCCCGCAACCATCGGCCAACCAACGTTCGAGTTCGAGGGCGACGATCTGCTCGTGGCCACACGGTATGGCGGCAGCACCATCGTTCCTTACGTGCGCTACGGTAGCAGCTGGGCCGCTACGACCGCGATCACTGCCCCCATCTCCGGGGAGTCGATTGGCGCGGCCATGGCAATGAGCGGCAATCGCTTGGCAGTGTCTGCGAAGGGACCGGACGCGAGCAACTACGTCTACATCTACGAACGAGCCAACGCGACTTCCCCCTGGGTACGCGCGTTGCGTGTGAATTCGCCGAACCCGAACGTGTCCAAGTTTGGCGAGCGTCTCGATCTGAGCGGCAACTACCTGGTAGCCTCCGACGCAACCGACGTACACTTCATCGAATTGAGCACCAGCTTGACTAACCCGGCAACTGCCATCGCCGGCGGATGTACCGCACGTACCCAAACAGACTCTGCAGACGTGGCCATCTCGGGTGGTCGCGTCGTGGTGGCGTCGATGTACAAACTCCCGCTGACGTTCGAACGCACCGACACCTGGAGGTTCTACGGCGGTTTGCCCAACGGTATGTTCCCCGAGGACGTCGATCCGCAAGGTAACCCCACGCAGCTCTTCATGTGGGGTGCTGCGCTCGACGGCAATCGAGCGGCGATTGGCTGGCGCAACTATCGCGGCGACAACCCCGCAACGGAGACGGGCGCTGCGTTGGGCTTCGACTTCACGGAGTACGGGTGCGGCTCACAAATGGGCGTTCCTGGGATCGGTCTCGTGTACGCGCGTGCTCTAGCGATAGGAGCAGTGAGCGCAACGTCGACTCACGCGGGCTTCCCAGCAACCAGTGCCATCGATGGATCGCTGGATACGCGTTGGCGCGGTAACGCTGCGGGCAACACCCAATTCGAAATCGACCTGGGTGAACTGGAACGGTTGAATCACTTGCAGCTCGACTGGGGAAGTGTCTACGCCCGCGACTACCTGATTCAGATCAGCAGCGATCCGGATAGCGTCCCTGCCAACCAACGCACCTGGGATTGGCTCACCCACGTGACGAACGGAGACGGCGGAGCGGACTTCGTCGCCCTGCGCAACAACACGCAGGCGTTTGGGCGGCGTATTCGTTTGACGATGAATGCATTTGGCGGCAACGGCGATGCCGGGGTTTCGCTGAAGGAGGTCAAAGCCTACGGCACGTCGAGCAGCGCGTGTAGCTCGAAGCCCGTCCTCGTGTGCAACGACCCGGCTACCGCGCAGGCGCCGTGAGTCTCGGTTGACGAAGGCTGCTCGAGCGCAGGGCTGGTCCAGAAGGTCCGGCCCTGCGCTCGCGCGAGCCTCGAGGACTTCATGCAGCAAAGCAAGGGCTCATTCACCTACACCCAAACCCAAATCCAGCTCGCAGCTTCGTGGCAAGAAGGCGTGGAAACGTATCCGCACTTGCCGGGTAGCCCGAATCCGTTGGGCGGAGTACACGCGCATTGCGTCACGCCCGATGCAATCCAGTCCGCACGGGAAACGTTTCCGGCACTCGATTCCGAGCTGCACCTCTGCAGATTTCGATGGATCGAATTTCGGTTTGTATGGATTGCGCATGCAGAAATCCACGCATGCGAATAATTTACAGAGCTGACTCGCCTATCCGCACCAACGCACCAATTGGTGGCCTGGACTCGAGCCATTGCGCCATCGCATGGGTATGAGAGGTTGGCGAATCATTGGTAGCTGTGCCTCGCTGGGGATGGCATTCGCGTGTTCAGGTGAGTCCCTCCCCAGTTGGAATGAAGGTCAGACCGCTGGAGGTTCTCCACCCACTCCCGGCGTGGATACTTCCGTCCCAGGAATGATGGGCGTCAGTCCCGGAACGGGAGCTGCAACCACGACGGCCGCAGGCACGCTTCCGCCCTCGGCTACGACGAGCGAGGTGGTCACTGAGGGGAGCGGTTACACGCCTGTGCTCAATCCAGATGGTTCTGTGGCACGCCCCATGTGGCTGAACGGCACCATCGCAGCCACGCGTTTCGCGCGTTTGACGAACGAGCAGTGGCAACGTTCGGTGCAGGATCTCCTGGGTTTGGCAGAGCTGCCGACACGAGAGTCGCAGTTCTTCGAGAATATCGGAGCCGGTGCAACGGACTTCGTGAACGACCAATCCCGATTGCAGATGAGCAATACGCAGTGGGAGCAGTATCAAGGCGCAGCCGAGGCGCTTGCAAAGCGTGTGGCTGAAAGTGACGCCGCAATTCAGTCCGTCTACTCGGGGAACGATGCGGAAGCGTTCGTGCGCGGGTTCGGTATGCGGGCATTTCGTCGGCCCCTGCGTGACGACGAAGTCACTCGGTACCTCGGCGTATTCGAAACCGGCTCGGAATTGTCTGGTAGCACCAGCGCCTTCACCAAAGGCGCCGGCTTGGTCATCGAGACGATGTTGCAGAGCCCCCACTTCCTCTATCGCACCGAGGTCGGTGCGGCTGGCACTCCGCTGAACGGCTACGAGAAGGCGGCGAAGTTGTCACTGTACATCCTACGCACCACTCCTAGCGATGAGTTGTTAGCCAAAGCGGGCCGCGGGGAACTCGATACCGTTCAAGGAGTTTTGGCCGAGGCCGAGCGTATGCTCGAGACCGAGGGGGCCGCCGAGACCTTCCGCGCCTTCCACTCCGAGTTGTACGAGCTGAATCGCTTCAGCAGCATCTCCAAGAGCGACCCAATGTTCACATCTGCGGTGAGTGACGAGTTGGTCGCGGCCTCGGACGCCTTCTTCGATTGGATTTATCGAGAGGGTCACGGGCTACGCGAGATACTGACGACGCGGGAAGGCTTCGTTGGACCACAAACTGCGCAGTTCTATGGCATCGCGCCGGCGCCCAACCAATTGACGAACGTGCAGCTTCCGCAGGAACGTGCTGGCTTCTTCACTCAATTACCCTACCTCATGTATTTCGCACGTGACCAGCAGAGTTACGGCATTCTCCGCGGGGTGCACATCAACACGGAGGTGTTGTGCGCCAAGCTGCCCGAACTCGACGTCCCAGCGCCGCCGCTGCCCGAGGTCGAGCACGTCACGAGCCGGGAATACATGGAGAAGGGTACCGTGTGTGGTGGCACGTGCCACTCGGAGTATATCAACCCGCTCGGCTTCTCGATGGAGAGTTTCGATGGGCTAGGCCGTACCCGGGCGTTGGATAACGGCGTGCCGGTCGATACCACTGGGACGTATCCCTTCGTCGGAGGCGAGATCCACTTCAACGACGCCGCTCATCTCATGCAGCTCATCGCCGATAACGAAATGGCTCATGAGTGTTACTCGCGATACGTCGCCAGCTACGGCTTGGGGCGGACGCTCGGGGCTAGCGACGTCACACTCGTGAGCGAGTTGGCGGCAAAGAGCTTGGCACAGGGAGCCTCTACCAAAGAGTTGGTGCTCGCGTTGGTCGGGAGTGATGAATTCAACACGCGTTCAGGAGCAGTCCAATGAGCTCCTGGAACAATCGAAAGGACAGCAGGATGCGTCGACGTAACTTTCTTCGCGGCGCCGCCGGACTGACGGTCGGCTTACCATTTCTAGAAGGTTTGCCGGAGCGTTCCGCGTGGGCTCAGAACCAAACGCCTGTGTTCAGCCTGTTCATGGTTGCCGCCAACGGTGTGGTCCCGCAGCGATTTTTTCCGGCGAACGCCGGGCCACTCGATGAATCCAACTTACAGGGCAAGGCGCTCGCGGCGCTCGCAGAATACGCACCGGACCTGTTGGTCGTCGGTGGTCTGAAGTTACCGATCGTGGGCAGAGGTTGTGGTCACTCCGAAGGGCTAGTCCAGTCGCTCACCGGTGTCCAACCCGGTTCGAGCGGAGCGAACGCCGTCTCCGGCGGACAGTCGGTCGACATGTTCATCTCGAAGGCCGTCAACGAGCAGGGAAAAGACCCGATCACGATGTACGCCGGAGCCGGCAACTACATCGCGGAAAGGACGTCCTTCAGCGGACCGGGTGCAGCGCGCCCCATGCAGCTCAACCCTTACGCGACGTTCCAACAACTCGTGGGGGTGGTCGACGACACGGCGCCTTCAACGCCCACCAATCCGGGAACTCCCACTGGCCCCTCCAACATGGTGGACGAGATCTTGATCCGTCGTAAGAGTGTTCTGGACACCGTGCGCACTGAGATTTCGGAGCTCCAAAACCTCACGGCGATATCTGCCGAGGATAAACAGCGCCTGCAGCTCCACTACGAGGCCTTTCGCGACATCGAACTCGACATGATCGGCACGGGTGACCAGATGGGTGAGATGGCTGGAGATGACCCCATCGTAGCCGCTTCGTGCTCAATGGGTAGCTTAGACGTACAGGGAGTGGAGGCGTTCAGCGGCGGCGTCCGCTTCTCGCAGAACGGCAACATGATCGAGGATGTCGTGCGTTTGCACGGTGAGGTCACGGCGTTGGCCTTCGCCTGCAACTTCAACCGGGTCGGCGTCTTGCAATGGGGTGACGGCACCGACGGCACGAAGTACGCCGGTCTCGCCGCGGGTTCCGTCCCGTGGCCTTTCCACCAGGTGAGCCATCGCGTCCAGAGTGATGCTCAAGTTGGCCAGAACGCGACCGCCGAAGACACTCACGCGCAAATCGACTTGATCCGCATGCAGACTTTGGCGCAGGTCCTCAAACACTTCAAAGAGCGGGGATTGTTCGCCAATTCTTTCGTGTATTGGACCAACCACGTGGCCACCGGCGCCCACTCCGTGGACAACATACCGATCGTCATCGCGGGGAGTGGGGGAGGTTACTTCAAGCAGGGCGAATACGTGCGCGCCAGTGGGGAGAACAAGCCTCTCCTCGCCGCCGCCGCCGAAGCCGCCGGAGCAGGAACGGGCTTCGCGACTCCGTTAGCCGCTGTCAAGGCCTAGAACAAGGGCCTACGGCGCGGGAAGAACCATGGGGAAGAGAAGACCTTCGGCCGTATGGTGAGCCGGGACGATCACGCTGGGTGGAAACTTGAAACACAAAGTGGAATAGTCGCGTCGATGTGCGGTCTGAAGCCTGGGCTTCGCGGCGTCGCGCATGGCTCTCCCAGAGAGGCGTGACGGCATCCGTCTCACGATACCTCTCACTAGGAGAACTCACCATGCTTCGTTGTCGTCGGCGTCATCGACTTCTGGCCTTGCCTTTGCTAGGCGTTCTGAGCAGTTGCGGAAGCAACGGGTCGGAGGATAACACCCCCTCTCCCTCCGTCACGACGACCGTGGCGCCACCCGGCTCTGAGAGCAACATCCCACCCTCGCCGGGGTCAGGGGTGGTTCCGCCAGGCACGACACCAGCGGGAACGACATCCAACGCGACTCCGGAAGGCACGAGCCCCGGTGTCAATCCTCCCGCGGCAACCGCCTGCGCGAGCGACAAACCCTTGGGCACCAAGCGCATCGTGCGCCTCTCGTTCAACCAAATTGCCAACTCGATCGGAACGTTGATCGATCCTTCGTTGACCGAGGCTCTGGCCACGACCAACGCGATCCTCGACTCCAAGCATCGGGCGTTTCCACCTTTGCAGAGTCCCCGGGAAGGTGGAATCGTTACCGATGGCCAATGGACCACGATCGACGCGATGGCCTCGGCGGCGGCACAACACGTAGCCGACAACGTCACGGCGGTTACCGGGTGCGAAGCAACCGTCACCGAGGCGTGCGCGCGAGACTACCTCTTTGCGTTGGCCGAGCGCGCCTACCGCCGACCATTGACGAGCGACGAAACCACAAGCCTACAAGACTTGTTCGCGACTCTCCAAGCGGAAGAAGGGGCCACCCTCACCGACGTGATTCAATACGGGGTTTACGCTCTCCTTCAGGCACCGCAGTTCGTGTATCGAACCGAATTGGGAAGTGACTGGACCGTAGACGGGCCAATCACCGCCTACGAGCTGGCCAGTACGCTGTCGTACTTCCTCACGGACGACATGCCTGATCAAGCTCTGCTCGACGCTGCCGCCACAGGCCAACTCGCGACGCCCGCACAAGTCGAGGCGCAGGTGGATCGGATCCTCGCCACAGCAGCGGCTAAACGAAACCTTCAGGATGCGATGCTGTCGTACTTCAACTACCAGGCGCTCGAAAACGTCGTGATCCAAGATCCGTCGTTTACCGACGGTCTAGCCGCATCGATGTTCCATGAGGGCGAGCTGTTCTTGGAGAACACGCTCTGGGGCAAGTCGCTCGACGACTTGCTCCTCTCCAGGGAGACGGTCGTCAACGAGAGCTTGGCCAACGTTTATGGCATCTCCCCATTTCCTCAAGAGGGTTCGACCCCCGACGCCGATGGGTTTGCTCCCGTAACGATGCCCGAGAACCGCTCCGGCATCTTGACGATGCCTGGCTTCCTTTCCACGCGCTCGCGGCCGACTTCCACTTCGGTAGTCGGGCGCGGCAACCTGATCAAGAACGCGTTCTTGTGCACGGATACACCGCCGCCGCCCGACGGACTTCTCACCGAAATCGCGAAGACGGAGGAACAACAACACGATCTCAGCGCCAGGGAGCAGGCGACGTATCGAATGACGACGGAGCCGTGTAACGCGTGCCATGCGTCCTTCGACGCCTACGGGCTTGCAGTCGACAACTACGACCTGATCGGCAGATACCGTGAGACGGACGAAGCCGGTCGGACCATCGATACATCAGTCACGTTGCCGGACCAGATCGGTGGTGGCGAGGCCGCAGACATCGTCGAAGTGGCTCGAGTAATCACCCAGACCGGCGTGTTCGCAGAATGCATGGCTAGAAATCTCCTCAACTATTCCTTGGCCGATACGAGCGCGGGACAAGCGGAGCTCGGAGACTGCGCCAGTCGAAGCGTGGCCCAATCGTTCTCCGCCTCTTCCAACAAGAACTTCGCTTCCCTCGTAAAATCGGTGGCGGCCTCAACGTCGTTCGCCACTCGCGCCAAAGGAGCTGCCCAATGAAGTCGTATCGTATCGCTCGTCGCTCGTTTCTCGCCGCTGTAGGTGGCGCCGTTGGGCTTCGCGTCATGCTCGACAACTTCGAAGCCATGGCACAGGGAGCCACTTCCCCCGCCCGCTTTTTGCTCACCCACTTCCCAGTGGGAACATTGCGCCAAGCTTTCCTTCCTCAAGGTAGCGGAGCCGACTACACCCCCTCCGGCATCATCAAGCCGTTCGAAGATGCCGGGTTGCGCGACGCAATGACCGTGTTCTACGGCTTCTCCGATTCTCACCTGACATGCCCTGGCGGGGGCGGGCACGAATCGGGAACCCCGTTCACGACCACCGGCTGCAGCGCCGCCGGTACGCGCGCCAATGGTGGCGAGCGCGATGACGGAACTGCCGGGGGTCCCTCGTTCGATCAAATCTTCCTCGAGCGCGTTCCCGACCTCAAACGGCCAGGAGTGGGGTACGCCAACGCGATCTGCGACGCTCGCGTGGACTCGAACGAGACGTCGACACAGTGTCTCTCTTATGGCTATACCGAGCGCTCGATCAACTCCGCGACGCCCGGCGGCAACATCATGGAGCACACGCCGTTGCTCCCCGAGCTGAGCCCGTCGAAGCTGTACGCGAACCTGTTCTCCAATTTCATGCCTGGAGGCAACACTGGTGCCAATCAAGCAGCAGCCCTCAAGGCGTTGCGCTTGAAGCGCAGCGTCTTGGACTTCTCCATGTCCGAGCTGAACAAGGTCAAGACCTTGGCACCCGGCGCAGAGGCGCCGAAGATCGAGGTGCACACGGAAGCCATTCGAAAAGTCGAACAACAGCTAGCTTCGCAGATCGAAAGTGGGGGCATCAGCGACGGTGACGAGTGCACGGTACCTGTCGCCCCCGCCGGTAATCTCGCCGGGGGCTCGGGCAACTCGCCCTACTCGACCAGCAACCTAAGCACCGACGATGCTCCGACGCACCGTGAAGTGGCGCTAGCCCACTCCGCAATCTTGATGGCCGCCTTCCAGTGCGACATCCTCCGAGTCGGCACCTTCCAGTTTTCACCCGGCACCAATCACGTATCCTTCAAGGGCATGTGGCCGAGCGATCCCAACCGGATCGCCATGCATCACCCAGTCAGTCATATGAATCCCTTCCTCGGGGGTGCCGCAAGTCAAGCTCGCCCGGCTTCTGGCGAAGCCCGAGACATCTACGACTTCTTGGTGAACGTGCAGACTTGGTACAATTCCCTGCTTGCCGAAATTCTCGTGCGCTTCAAAGATGCCAAGGATGCGTTCGGCAACCCGCTGCTCGACTATACGGTAGTCCCGTATGTGACAGAGGTGGGCGAGGCCAACCATTCACGAGGACCAAAACCCGCCTTCTTGTTTGGCGGCGGAAAGCTGGGACTCAAGCACGGCACCTTCCAGAATTTTCAGCAACAGCGGCCTCAGGTGGACCTATATCTGACTGCGGCTCAGGCATTGTTCCAGTCGACAGACATCCAAGAGGCGCTCAAAGACGAGCGGTTCTGGAACGACAATCGCAACGCTGGAGTGATCCCGGGCCTCTGGGAGTCGCCGGCGTAAAGGCGAACCCGAACAGCGATTCTCACGCATCACCGGCCTCGTGGAGCGAGCGTCTCACGTCCTCGGAAGGTAGCGATGACGAGCCCGGACGGACTTACCCGGCGGCGTGGGCGCCGCCCACTCGTCTGAGTGCCACCGTTGCGGTGGACTCGTTGGCGTCGATGCTCGCGAGTTCGAAGTTGTCGTTGCTCGCTGAGCTCAACCTCTGCATCGTTAACCCCGCAACCCAATATCCCAAACACAACTTCGAAACGCCTGCCGGGCCGCCGCCTTTCAGCTCGATGAGCGTTTGGTGGGTCGGCGTGGTGCGGATGGTGACTGGCACCCCTGCATCGGACAACCACCGTTCGAGACCGGCTATCACCTGCTCCACGCTGGCGTCCTGCGTCGTGCCCGCCAAACCACCCAATGAGGCTGGCATCGTGATGACGCGCAGCGCAACCGGCAAGGTTCGTCCCACCACGGCGTACAGGGCGTCGACGGCCACCCCCACTACCTCGGCGCATGCGGCACGGCAGCGCGACGCTTGCTCCGTTGCGTCGCGAATGGCGGCAGCGCTTGCCTCGAGTCGACCCTGAAGGTCGTTCAGCTTCGCTTCCATTTCTTCGTTGGCGATACTCAGCAGCTCACCCTTCTTGCGACTCTCGACCAACTCTGCGAGCGCGGTTTCGCGCCGGCGCTCACTGCGCGCGAGTGCGGATTCCACCAGGGCTTTGGCCTCTTGGGCACTGGCACGCTCCTGTTCCAGACGCGTGATCTCGTTGCCAGAATCGAGTACCTGCTTCTCCAGCTTCTGCACCTGTGAGGTGAGCGCTCGGGCGGTCACCTCGGCCTTGGCCTTGCTTTGGCTCGCGGCAACGAACTTGGTTCGCTCCGCCGCCAACGCCTCGGTCAGTTGATTGGCTTTCGCTTCAGCCTGCTTGAGTTGGTCTTCCGTAACGCTCCGGGAAAGATCGGCTTCGATGGTAACTTGCGAGAGCTCCCGAAGCTGCGAATCGAGCTCGCGCACGTGGTCCTTCTCCCGCTCGGCCAGGGCCGTGGCGTCGGTCAGGCGACGTTCCTGCTGAGCAAGCGCCTCGTCTTTGGCCGCCAGCAGAGCGGTCGCTTCCTCCAAACGCTCACGAAGCAACTTGGCGCTCGGATTCTCGCCAAGGAACTTCTTGAACCACCCCGAGTCGGACATGTTCATGACTGGCGCTCTCCCCACACTTCACCACCAACATGGACGCGACGTATTTGTGCGAGCAGCTGTCCTAGGTTTGCCTCCGGAGAGGCGAGCACGAACGCCGAAGCGCCCGAATCCGAACGTCTACCCACCACCAACGCACCACCGAACATGAACATAGTGAACCGCAATTGGCCGACGTGCAGGCGTTCACCCGCATTGGCGATGACACCTGTAGTTAGGTCGAGCAGCTCGGGACACTTGGCAGGCAGTTCCCGACGCTGTTGTGAATACAAAAGCTCACCCGTACCGCTAGTGATCGCCACACACCATACATTCTCGATGTGCAGCAGGTTCGCGAGCAGCTCCAAGTCCCACGTGCCAGAGAGCTCGCGGTTCGCGTCTGCCGTAGACCGAAGATTGGTTGAAAGCTCCACAGTTCACATCCTCCGAGGCCGACGCAGCAGCCCACCCCACATGTCGGCCGTCACAACGGCGTTGCGAACGACGCCGACGTCTCCACGAATAACGGCCGTTCGCGAGAAAATGAAACACATTGATCGCCTCAGGTTGTCCGGGCGGCACGAGGGTCTCGAAAATGGCCCCGGGGCATTAGGTAGTGTCCGCGCAGCGGCCCCGTGCTCTGCTGCTCGGCCAGAGCCTCACGAGCCGCGAGTCGGCAAGCGTCGATAGCGACGCCCTAGGGCCGCAACGACGACCAGCATGGCAAACGGCCATCGCACCACCGGTGTCTCACCCACTCTCGTCGAACAAACCGCTGCGCGCGTTGCGGGGGTAGCCTCGGACGGCTGGGACGGTGACCCCGCTCATCCGCTCCGCATGGACCGCAGGGGCTCCATTGCTGACGCTGCGCAGAATGCCTTGCCGGGCTTGGACGTCGCCTGTGCCGGTCGCGGACGCCCGAGGACACCCGTCTATGTGCCACGGCGTGGCACCGTTCTTGCCTAAAGGCGTGATGCAGGCAGGTGCTGCGTGGCACGCGGCACAGTTTGCGCCAGCTAATCCGGGAGACACCATGCACATCCGCACTGAATTCGCTCGTTTCACACTCTTCACCGCCTTGGGATTTAGTTTCAACGCGTGTAGCGCCTCCGACTCCAACGACAACGTGAGCGAGAATCAGACGCAAGCAAACAACTCCGAAGTCAACAAACCGAAGCCCCAAACACGTCCCTCGGCATGCGGCGACTCGACGACGTACACGGAGTACCCAGGGTCGAACGAACTCGAGGTGTGCGCCAATGGGCTCGTTCATCGACCGTCTTCGGACGTGACTTGCACCTCGAAGCTGGAAGGCCTAGCGGCCCCGTACCAACCCTTCCCCAGCGCCGAAGACGAATGCACGAAGCACAGCGATTGCTCGGCGCAAGCCTACGGGTTTTGTGAATTGCCCAGTGGGTGTCTCGGAGGTAGCTTCCTGCAGTGTAAATACGGATGTCTCACCGACTCCGACTGTGACGATGGTGAAGTGTGCCGGTGCGGGAGCCCGATTGGCGAGTGCGTGTCGAGCGACTGCAGCGAAGACGCCGACTGTGGTGAAGGTTACCTGTGCCAACTTGTTGATGGGGGCGGCTTTCGGTGTCAGCAGCCGGAAGACGAATGCGCCGTCTACACCGATTGCCCGGAGGAATCGGGCATCCGAGGCTCGTGTTTAGAGGACGGAGATCGCCTGAAGTGCTTCAACGTGGTATGCGGCAGGCCGTTCCTCGTTTCCGGTTCGGCGCGTTTGGCTTCGAATATCGGTCAGCCGTTTGCGCACACCGCAGGTGCCCCTTCGCTCGTTGGGTGCGACGAACTCTCGACTGAAACCCGCGAACACCTTGGCCGCCATTGGGCAGCGATTGGCCTGATGGAGCATGCCTCCATCGCCGCGTTCGCGCGGTTTGCGCTGCAGCTCATGCACCTCGGCGCGCCGTCACACTTGCTCGCGGCAGCCCAGCACGCCATGCTCGACGAGACCGCGCATGCCAGCACGTGTTTCGGGATCGCCACTCGACTCCTCGGCAGGCCGGTGGGTCCCGGCACGTTGCCGATGGACAACGCACTGACCGAAACGAAACTCGCTGACATCGTTCGTCTCACCATCCGTGAGGGCTGCATCGGCGAGACTGTCGCCGCGCTCGAAGCCGCGGAAGCGGCTGCATTGTGTGGCGAACCTCACATCAAAGCCTCGCTGCTCACGATCCAAGCCGACGAACTGCGCCACGCCGAACTCGCATGGAGGTTCGTGCAGTGGGCGTTGGGTCAGAGCGATTCGGAAACCTCCCCTGGAGAGCTCGCGAGCTTGGTCGCAGAGGAGTTCCGCTCGGCATTGAGCGCCTGGGACAGCTCCGAGAGTCCCGCGCCCGAACGCGATGCAGCTGTCGCGGCAAGTTACGGCGTGTTAGGCGACTCCGCGCGTCGGGAAGTGCGCCGCGCCGCCCTCGAGCGCGTCATCGCGCCGTGCGCCCGTGAGTTGCTGGCCAGTGGCCGTAGCAAGCTCGCGCAGCACAGGTCGCTGAGCGGCGAGGTCACCCCCACCTGACGAGGCAAGCGCCCGTCGCGGTGGACTCATTGGCAGGTCGAGCCGCGTGGGGCACTCTGGCTTTGGGAGTGCACTCGCTCGGCAGCAACGCAACAATACTTGTACTTCTTGCCGCTACCACACGAGCACGACTGATTACGGCCCGGCGTCGCTAAGCGTTGCACGGGCTTGCGCTTCCGAACGAAGTCGCTCTCGAGTTGCGGCAAAAACCACCGCAGGCCCTCTTCGAGGGTCCACGGCTGGTAAACGCGGTGTGCCTCACTGACGTAGAAATCGCGAGGCTCGAGCGTGCATACCTCGAACAGACACTCCAAGAACTCACCGTAGTTGGAGAACACCGAAAACTGCCGTGGGTCCCCGAGCATCGAGGCTCGCGCGTCCGCGGGAGGAAAGGCCGCAAATCGCTCTTTGAGAGTTCCATCTCGCGTCTCACGTATTCGTCGCGTGAGAAAGTCGATACCAGCCTCCGTAGCTTTGCCAGTGATCTGCACACCGAGTTCGTTCAGGTACGCGCGCCCCACCTCAGCGCAGATCTCACCGAGCGGGCCCTCCTGGGCATGGGTGTCGAGGCGCTCCAGTGCGCCTCGACTCGATGCGTAAGCTACTGGGTCGCGACGCAGGGCCGCGTATACCGCAAGCATACCGTGGACGGACTGCTGAAAGGATTGAACGTTGCCTAGTTCTTCTTCGAGCCCGGGCAGAACCAACTCTCCCATCCACGCGGCGACCATCGCGCCGCGGAACACGCCGGGCCAAGTCGTGAATCCCATCAGCTGATGACAGAACCAGGTGCGGTCAAACGCCGAGAGCACTCT
>CBINDO010000077.1:0-28252 GCA_966249405.1 uncultured bacterium
CGACGAGCGCGAGTTGGTCATTTCTGAGGCAAGACAAGGACGGCGCCTTGCAACTGTCCCTTGGGATGAGCTCTGGAAAGTCTGTGGTGCCGCAGACGTTGGTGGCGGAGACGCCGTGGCGGACTGCGATGCTGTCTACGATGAGTGACGTTGTGCTGGATGCCAACGTCCTGGTTGGGTTCCTGGACCCATCGGATGTCCACCATGGCAACGCACGGGAGCTAACGCGAAGGATACAGGAGGCAGCACGAAACGCCGTCCTCCTCGACTTTCTCATGGAGGAAGCGTTGGCTGTAATCCTGCGTCGCGCCAAGGAGCGTAAACAAGGCTCCCTGAGTGTCGTGACCGTGTGTTCGCAGATCCGCGCTTGGTATGAATCAGGTTTGATCGAGTCGACCCTGCGTGACCTGGATGGGCGTTTGCCGTCAGTGTTGGATGTAGTTGCCGAGTCTAACGGTAAGCTCAATCCAAACGACGCGAAACTCGTGCTGTTGCAGCGTGATGGGGTCATTGGTGCGCTTGCGACATTCGACGCTGCACTGGCAGCGTTTCCCGGAATGTTGGTTTTCGGGTAATTGAGAAAGCGCGTTGCGGTTGACAGTCTTGTGAGCTGCCACCAGAGCCCAGCCCTGCGCTTCCCCCTCAACATTCCCCCACCTCCACAACTCCGCCCCCAATCACGAAGTGCACGAAATACCCATGCACGCGTTTGCCCGCGGCGCGGAGCGCGAGGCCATACGTGAATAGTTGCGGCGCGTGTTTGAGCGCTTGTTCGTGCCAGTGGGCGGACGCGCCGGGGAAACTCTTGTGGTCGATGACGATGCCGCCGTCCTCCGTTTCGAGCCATAGATCGATCGTGCCTTCGACGGCGCGTGCCCCCGCGGGTGTATCGAGTAACGCGGCGACGGGCACTTCGCGGTGCCACGTCGCGTTTGGCCAGCGTGCTGCGACGTAGACGCGCAGTGCGTCACTTGCAGAGATTAGGGCGTCTGATGTGAAGGCGCCGTCGAGGGACGAAGTCGTGAGGATACGTTCCGCTAGCGCGTGGCGTTCGGGTTGCTCGAGGTGCACTTCGTCAGCGGCGAGAAACGCGTGGATGGCGTTGCCCACTTCGTCCCAAGTGCGACCCTTGGGTGACTCGAAGGGCAGTCGGTGACTGAGCCGTTCACTCGAGAAAACTTTGGCGTTCGGTAGCGAAAGCCCCGAATCGATGACGTCTGACGGGTTGACGACGTAGCGGAGCGGTGGCTCTGACGGAGCGTTCGCGAGCGACGCTGCCCGGAGCGAAGAAGCCGTCTTGTACCAATAGCGTTGCTCGTCTATGGCCGGTTGCACAACCGGCTCTGCGCCGTTCAATTTCCAAACGCGCGCGGCGAAATGGCCGCTGCCCGCTTGTGCGCCGCGCACTCGAACGGACCCCACGTGTGCGTCTGGTTTGGGTAACTCCAAGAGCGGACCCTCCGCATCGCGCAGTTCGTCGAGCCACGCGCTGCGTTGTTCACCTTTCTTGGTGACGGGTACCGCGACTACCAAGTGATCTCTCGCGCGCGTGAAGCCGACGTAAAGCAGCCGAACACGTTCACGCGATTCACGTTGGCTGAGGCGTTTGCCGACGGCGGACGATTCCGCGAGGTCGCGAAGGGGAGCGTTGCGCTGCGTGCCCAGCGGCCAAGGCCAATAGCGGATCCAGCGTTGGCCCAACGGGTCACTAGCGTCGAAAGCTTCTCGATCGGTTTCCGGATGCACGTCGAACACGTCGCGAGGTTTGTCGCGCTCGAGATCCGCGAGCACTACTACCGGCCACTCGAGTCCCTTGGACTTGTGATAGGTGGAGAGAATGACGGCGTCGCCCAGACCAACCACGTGTTGTTCGTCGGTTGCTCGCTCTTCGTCCTGCTGTTTGGTCGCGACTTGCGTTTCGTCGAAGTACCGGAGCAGACCTTGGAGTGACGCGGCTTCACGCAGGTAGGTGGCGCGAGACTCGTAGGCAGATACCAGTGCGCGCAGCGCGTCCAAGTTGGAGAGCCGCTGTTTTGGGTCGGGCCATCGCCACGCGATGTAGCCGAAGTCCAACGTCGCGAGCACCTGATCAACGACTTCGCGGGGTGACATCTGCGGTAGCCCAGGTCTCAGTTTATCCAGAGCGAGCAGCGCGGTGCTGACCACGGTGAAGTCTTTGGTGCTGTGAGCGGTCACGCGGCGGGTGAACCAAAGTTCATGATCGCCCTCTGGAAACCCGGTCAGCGCCTCGAGCTCTGCGCTGGCCAAAGTGTCGTGGCTGTCGGCCAAGTATCGCAGTGCGGACACCAGCAGAGTGCCTTCGGGCGTTTTCATCAGACCCGTGCGCGGTAAAGCCGTCCGGATCCCCCGTTGCGCCAGAGCGTTCGCGACAGCTTCGGCATGGGCGTTGGTCGCGACCAGCACGGCGATGTCGCTGGCCCGAAGTGGCCGAAGAGCGTTGGTCGTGCGGTCCCAAACCGGAGTCGCGTCCGGATCTGCGAGCAGGCGCTGAACGCCTTCGGCCACGGCATCATTGTCGTGTTGGGAGTCGACCCACCACACCGCAATGGGTGGCAGCTTCGGGTCTACTGCCGCATCAGACTCAGCCTTCGTGATCACCTCCTCCGGCGCATGGCCGTGCGTCGCGAAGGCCCGCGAGAACACAGTCGATACGAGCTCCACGATCTCGGGCCGCGAGCGGTAGTTGTTCGCGAGCACCTCGGTTTTCCCGCCGCGCGCTTGCACCCACTGGCCTACCGCTTCCATCAAGGAGGGATCGGCGCCCGCATATTCGAAGATACACTGCTTACGATCGCCGACCCACAACGAGCGTCTACATAACGCGTGCAACTTCGAGAACAACGCAAGTTGCACAGGGCTCGAATCCTGGAACTCGTCGACTACGAGCAATTGCAGGCGCGTCGCGAGCTCTGCTCGGACATCGTCGACCTCCAACAGCGACAAGGCGTGATCGATCATATCGACGTAGTCGACCAGGCCGCGTTGTTCTT
Organism: uncultured bacterium; assembly: GCA_966249405.1. Lineage (GTDB taxonomy): Bacteria > Myxococcota_A > Polyangia > Polyangiales > Polyangiaceae > SZUA-265. The sequence goes on from CBINDO010000077.1 coordinate 3,012, forward strand.
TCCACGCGGCGTACGCAGTCAAGCCGATGCGGGCCACCTCGAACACCAGCTCGGTGGCGAGGCGCAGCTCGGCGTGCAATCGCGGATGGTAGATGTATTGAGCCGCGGTGGTTGTGACCGACGATACGAGTGGTATGGCCTTCTTGCCGGGGGCCAGCTTGCTGAGTTTGTTCCAATCGCTCCAGGCCAGCTCGCCGCGCTGCAACGTTAGCCGGCTATCTTCGAGCGTCTTCAATGCCGTGTTGGTGTTTTGCTGACCGTCTGCCAACTGCCGGATGGCAGCCACCGCTAGGTCGATGTCACGGAGAAGCTCGGCCTCCAGCTCTTCGCCGTTCTTGCGCGGCGGACCGAGCGTCGCCTGCAGCTCTGCCCAGGACCGCGCAGCCATGTCGCCCAGCGCTTCGGATGGGATGCGGTTGTTCCGCGCCAAGGTCATGATGCGTTCGACGGGAGTGATCCAGTCATAACGTTTGACGCGCGGGTCGTAGTTGAGCGCCAAGCTGGCGGCGACTTCTTCCAGGCGATTCCGAAGGTCTTGCGGAACCGCGCATTCCAACGACTCTTGGAGTAACCGGCGTGCCGCCTCCTGCGGCAGTCCGTCGACACTCGGGGACAGCCCGGCGTCCAGGGCGAACTCTTTGACCAAGCGCAGACACACCGCGTGGACGGTGCCCAAATACGCCAGAGGCAGCGACTCGGCTCGGGTATACAGTCCGCGCTTTACCAAGTCTCGACGTAGCCGCGACTCCAGTTCGGCTTGAGCTTTGGTCGTATAGGTGACGGCGACCAGACCCTGTGGGGCAATCCCTTCCGTTTCCGCCGCCAGGTTGCGGCTCACCTCCTGTGATAAGCGATAGGTTTTGCCGCTACCCGCGCTAGCGCTCACCAACGTTAGGCCTCGAGCAGCGCTCATCGAAACGCCTCCCAACGACGCCCACACAGGCCATCGTAGCGGCAATACTCACAGGCATCACTCGGGCGCGTGGTGTAGTGCTGCCCCCACTGAGACTCCGCGACGTCGAGCGCCGTCAAGAGGGGAACGGCGCGACTGACGCCTGGCACAGGCAGCTGGCCGCGAGACACGTGCTGCTCGACGAGCGGCAACGTGCGGTTCGCGCGTTGCCAGGTGCTGCTCAATTCCTCTCCTTCGACGAGCTCGACGCCATCGAGGTTGGGGGCGACGCCAAACAAGCGACCCGCCGAAAGTGAATAATACGCTGCCACAATGCGGCCGTCATCGCGCAGCGGGGGCTCGCCGTGAGCTGTAGCGCTCGTCGGTGTTTGTGCGCGCAGCACGTGACCGTACGTCGCCAGCTGGAGTGCATTGCCCTCTGCAAGCAGTGTCCGGTATTTGGCGTGTCCCCATTTGACGTCGACCAGCAGCGGCTCTCCGGTTGCCGATTCTATCAGAATGTCCCACCGTCCCGATAGCTGGCCGTCCCGCCACGGGATCTCGAACGCTGCTTCGACACTGCGGATGACCCATCCGTGTTCGGTGAGCAATTCTTTGAGCGCGCACGCTGCGTCTACCAACTGTCGGCTCAGTTGACTGAGTTCGTGAGCTTTGCCGGTGCGAAGTAATACCGCTCCCTCGCGTGTGATCAGGCTGGCCAACTCTTCACTGGCTCGCGCCCGAAACAGGGTCGCGTCGGCGCTGAATAGTCCCGCTTCGTTCAAAATCTCGAGCAGGCGATGACCGAGGCTTCCCGCCAGCAGATGTTGGCTCGTTAGCGCTTGTTCTTCGGACTTCAAGCCTGCCAAATAGGTGAGAGCCCACTGCAGCGGGCAGCCCAGCAGTGAGCTCAAGCTGGATGCCGAATGGCGCAGAGAAGAGGTTACGTTCGATAAGCTCACGTTCCATTGGGGCTGGGCAACCGGCAACGCCAGCGGAGACACGGCTTCGAGCGACACATTCGGAATGCGTGCGTTGGGACGCAGGAGTTGGTCCGCGGAGCAAGTGAGCGCGGCCTGTACGCTAGGGCTCAGTTGAACTTTCGCCACCAGCTCATCCCACAACGGATGTGACGCACACGATTGACCGGCGCTGGTCCGTGGTGACACCAAGATCAGTCGGCGTTGCGCGCCGAACACGGCGCGTCGGAACCCTGCAGCGCGTCTGAACAGTTGAAGCTCTAGATCGGGACGTTCGACGTACGCCGCAGCTAGCGCCGCACGCTCTTGTGCGCGCCAGGGCGAGCCCAACGCGTATTCATAACTGTGCGTAAACATCCACCACACCACGTTCGCTGCCGGCGTGTACAACGCGCGCGCGGAACCCACGCTCGGATATCTGCCGACCTGTTCCGGCGTCAGCTCGAAGGGCGCGCCGCTGTTCATGACGAATTTCGCGAGCCGTCGGACGTGAACGAGGTCGATGACGTTCCGGTGCTCGAGGGCAAACGCCTGAGTCAGGTCGTCGCACTGTTGCAACCCGACGCGCAGCACCGAATCGAGTGGGCGTCGGCTGACTTGGTCGAGGAGCCACGCGCGTACTCGCGCGACTACCGCAAGCAGTGCCTCTTTGGAGGCTCCGCGGATCGCGTCGGCACCGGGTGTCTCGAGCCAGGTGTCGACGAGGGTGAGTTGCTGCGTCAGGTGAGCGGGTGTTACGGGGTGGTCTGCCGTCGCGTCTTCAAGGAGCGCGGCCAGCTTGGATTTGGCTTCGAGCCACGCGCGGCCCTCAATACCCGGTGATCTCTGGAGCGCCCGCGTGAGGTAACGAGCCACGGCTCCGACGAACGGCCCTTGCGGCAGGTTTAGCAGCTCGAGCACGCGCTGCGGATCTTTGGGTTCGAAAGCAAGCTCCAACGCCAGCGGCAGCACCTGCAGGGACGAACGCCAGGGGCTCGACGAGTGTAAACCCTGTGACGGTAGTCCGTGTTGTCCGAGTGCGTGGTCCAATACAGCCGCGTCGCGCTCGCGGATCACGACGGTGTTGGACTCACCGAGCGTGGCCAACAAGGCCGCGGCCGCGTGCGCCGCCTCGAGCGCTGTTTCTGCGATCACCCGGACGACGCTTCCATCCCCAGCAAGCTGCACTGGCGCTGCAGCTGGCGATTCCTCGCGCAACACCCTCTGGAGCTTGCCGAGATCGGAATGGCGCGAGGCCTGCGGTTGAAGCTCGGGTAGGATGTTGAGCTGGGTGCCCGTACCGCGCAACGCTCGGAAAACCCGACGCCAACACTCCGGCCACGTCGCTTCGTCGTCGACTAACGTGAGCTCCTGGTAGATCGGTCGTGAACGATGCCTCAGCGCATCCGCGACGCACAAGGCGCGGTCAGCAGCACTGGGCGGTACCGGCAATTCTCTCAAAGCCTCGAGTTCGGCCAACGCATCCAACCGCGCCCCGCCGTTGGGGATCCGTGAGCCATCCCAGCCGCACGTCTTGAGCGCGTCGCGCAATGCCAACACACTTTGAGCCGTGCCCAACGGATCTACGGAGAACGACGCCGAGTAGAAGCGCTGCACGGACACCATCGCCTGCAAACGCGCGCTCCACCTCAGTACGCGACAAGCTTCCGTTGGCGCGTCTCCGTTTTGACCCAAGCCCAAACGCAACTCGAGATCACGCAGGAACTGCCCGAGGCCCCACACAGGTCTGCCGAGTGCACCTGCTCCGGGCGCAAACGCGTTGAACGGTGTCAGCGCAGGTTCACCATGAGAGGGGACGAGGAGTGGGTGCATGAGTTTCCGTGGGGTCGAGCAGTCAGCAGTGCCCAACCCTGTCACGCGCCTTTGACAATGGAGGTCAATCGAGGCTTGGAACGCGGATTCTTCCTTTTCGTGGCTACTTCCTCGCTCCTGTTGCTGATGTTCGATTCTTCGGGCTCGGGCGCAGACGCGCCTCGTTCAAGGCCGTGAACGCGCAGTCCCTCCTCGTGGAGCCTTCGTACCGCCTCAACGAGGGCCGCAGGTTCTATGGCTCTCACCGCGCCGCCAAAACTCGCGACCCATGCGGCTACTTCGGGTAGCCCGCCTGCCGCAAACTGCAACGAGACGCCTCCGTTCGGTAGGGCTTCGAGCCTCTGCGTAGGGTGCCAGACGCGCTCTCGCGCGAGGTGCGCAACGCTCGGACCAAACTCGATCGCGAACGCGTGCGGCTCGCCATGGTGAACGCCAAAGCCGCGTTCAGTGAACGCCTTTGCATCGAAGTTAGTCCGTCGTTCGAAGGGCACATCGAGGACCTCGGCCGCTGTAATCCGCTGCATCGCGAAGCTGCGGAAGTCTCGCGCGTTGTGGCAGTAGGCAACCACATAGGGTCGCCCTGCGTGCACCCAAAACAAGTGCGGCTCCACGACGCGTTCCGTTGGGGCCTTGTTGGGGGCATGGTACTTGATGCGCAGCAGATGCTCCTTCTCGTGCGCTTCTTCGACGGCCGCTACCACTCCGGTAGGTGTCGAGAGTTGGGTTGGGGCGGCGTTCGTCCCTCGCAGCGTGGAGCGTTGCTCGAACACGAACTGACGCCCTTCGGGGGTGAGGTTTGCAAGAAGGCGCTCCTGGAGCTCCGCGTGGGCGGCCGCCAGGGCCGTTGGTGCAAGGGGTTCGAGCAGATTGCCGCTCAAAAGCAGCGTCAACACCTCGTGCGGCTTCAATGGTGTCGTCTGTAAGCGGTGTGAGCTCGCCGCGAGACGGTAACGGCCGTCTTCTTCTTCGAGCGCAAATCCTGCCTGCTGCAGTTGGTCGATGTCTCTGTACACCGTGCGTAGAGTGCAACGTTCATCCAGTAACGCATGCAGTTCAGCTACCGTCAGTCCACGCCGCGCGCCGTCCAACGCACGAAGAATCGTGAACAGGCGCAAGACCTGCTTACCACGCTCGAGCGATCGCGTATCGAGTGCCTTGGCGCGGGCTCCCCGCGGCTTGTTTTGACGAATGACGGATTTGTTCGAACGCGACGTCAAAGCCCTCTGCTCCTGCACGGATATTGCACCTCGCATGCGCGCCTGCCATCAGTTCACTTCGCGCAGCGGTCACTTTCATAACAGCGTTTGGCTCGTGTGCTTGAAAACCTGTACACACGAATGTTCTGCGTTCCACTCTGGTTCAGTGTCTAACGTTCCTGTCGGCTCGGGTGACGGCAAAAAGGTTCAAAAGCAAGGGATTGCTGTGTGCACATGGAGCCGTCATTTCTGAGCCTGAGGCGAAATGTCACGAGCACGCGTCGACGATCAGAGGGGCCGAAAAAATGACTATTCCGCGAGTCAGCGGCACGAAACAAAGTCGTTATGCATGCACTCCTCCTCCGGGAAGCGGCGCGACGGCATGCATGTATCGGTGGCTACTAAGAAGTGCTGGGCGGGGTGGCAAGTGCGGTCCGCCCTCTCCGACGATCATGATTCGGTTTCAACAGTTCAGGCTCGCGCCCAGCCACCCCGCCGATGGGCGGAGAGCAAACGAACGTCGGTCGTGCCGTCAGCCTTCTGAGCTCGAGCTCTGTAGAATCCAGACAGAAGCTCTAGGTCGATAGTGATGGCGAGACCTGGTGCATGGGACAAGGCGAGAGGCTAAGGCCGGTCGCGTTTTGAAGTTGGTCATGGATAGCGGACCTTGGAGTAGTTGACATTTTGCAGCTGCAGTGATTGACGCAGCGTGGGAGCGAGGTCAGGTGTACGCGTCGAATCTTGAATATCTAAAGGAGCTTGCTCGCCGAGCTCGAGGGCTGCCAGCAACGGTGTTACCCGCTGAAGCACCTGGAAACGCCGGCCTCGCGTATTTCAGGCGCGTTATCATTGAGAACCCGGACGTGCTTCGGCGCAAGGTCCTCGGCGCGAACGCGCTGCGACTGAAGAATCTCGGTGCGACGCGCAGAGCGTGTTCTCGGGTTCTAGATACCAGCCCCGACCTTCTGTCCCCTTTGGGAGAGCTGCGTTACGAGCCTAGTCACACCAAGCTCATCGGATACTTCTTATCCAGCAGGCACCAGAAGAAGCTGGCCCATCGATGCACGGATGCGCTCCTTCGCTTGCTCAACATCAAGGATGAGGTGCTCGAGGTAACCACGGAGCACATGTGTGCTAGCGGGCGGGTAGATATCTGCATCAGCATGAAGCAGACCTTGGTCTTCATCGAGGTGAAGGTGGACGCGCCTGAGGGGCAGGGACAACTCGAGGGCTATCGAACTGCCCTGTTGCAGCAGAAGAGCACGCGGACCGGAGTCTTGGTGTACCTTTCGCTTGCCACCGGGGCGACCCTCAGCTGCGAGCCGGACCGGAGGTTGAGCTTCGAAGAACTCCTCCAAGCTTGGCTACCGGTTGCGGTGGGCGACACCTCAGAGCAAGAGTACTTGGGCAGGTACCTGAAGTCGATTGCGCTCCTGGTTGGCGCCGCCGAACCAGGAGACTTCTACGGTTGGTCCTTCGCTGCTCAGCGCGCGTGCGTTTCACTGTTGGAGGATGTTTTTGATGAGCAAGATTGATGATGTCGTAGCCTTCGCTCTCGGTCAACCCGACTACCTAGTGGAGTTCCTGAACAATGACGATCTACCGGAAGGGCTCGACGAGAACGATCTCGCGGCGCTGGCGGCAGCTCGAGAACACGTCGAGAAGGCCCTGAGCGACTTAATGGGCGGCGCCGCCAACGCCGTTGCGACGGCAATCGGGGCGCCTAAGACTAGGTATCAAGCGCGAAGCCTCCTCCGCAATCGCGCCGCAGCCATCAAGGTTCCAGACTTCGCCGAAAAGCTTCTGTATCGAATGCTCGTAACTCTCGAAGTCGAGCCCAAGCAACCGGCGAAGCTGTGCGTCTCACTGGAGACCAAGAAGGCCGCGCAACCACAGATCGCTGCCGCTGTGGAAGCAAAGAAGCTACCGCACTCGGTCGAGGGCTATCGGATCACCGCGCCAGGGATCCAGCTCGGCGAAGGAACGGAGCATGAGAAGGTCAACAGATACCTTGCGGAGCACGGGCGCGCTCTTTTGGACTGTGTTCGAGAGTACGCCAACCCATAGACGCCGCATCGCTGTCTCGTGCACAGCCCGGACTTGGAAGAGATGACACCTTCGCACCAGCGTTTTGCTTCTCTACTCGTTGCATCTCAACCGCGCTTCCAACTCCAGCGCCGCGCGTAACTCGCCGCGTGTCATGGGGCCGCGCATGATCGACATAGCCGTACGTGGGTGGAGTAACACGGGGCCAGTTTTGGACAGGGTGTCGCGCATCACGAACCAGCGCGGTGCGAGGCGTCTCACGGTGCGGTGCAGGTCGGCGCGGTCTTCGTCGGTGCCGTCACGTCCCGCGAGGCCCTCGATCACGCGCCGTCGGTCGGCGTCGGTTTGGAGTCGACCGAGCCACCACGTGCCGGCGTTGCTGAGCGCGCGGTAGTCGAGGTCCATCGGGTTTTGCGTCGCGATGACGGTGCTGAGCCCAAACGCGCGGCCTTGTTTCATCAGGCTCACGAGCGGCGCTTTGGTGGGCGGGTTTGCCGGATGTGGCGGCAGGTACTTGTAGACCTCATCGAACAAGAACATCGCGCGCAGGTTTTGGGTACCAGGCAACGAACGCATCCAACTGAGCACTTCCTCGAGCACCAAGCCGAGGACCAACGTGCGCTCCTCGTCGTCGAGGTGAGCGACGCTGACGATGACCGCCGGGGTGCGGCCGTCTGCGCCGGGGGTCAACCACTCGCCGGGGTCGAGGCTCGCGCCGATACGCCAGTTCTCGAAGGTGGGCGACGCGACCAGGCCGTTCAGGGCTGCGGCCAAGTCTGCGCGCTTCTTGCTGCTCAGGAACTCGTCGACACTGAGCACGCCGATGGTTTCGATCGGTGGGTTGTTCACGTCTGCGAGTAGTGCGCCGAGGTCCATCTTCTGGTTGGCGCGTAGACGGCGCTCGGCGAACACACTGAGCAAGATGTGCTCACGACTCTGCGCCGGGTCCGATTCACGACCGAGGAGCCGGAGTAGCAACGAGAGTTGTGCCGAAAGCGCGGCACGCGCGGCTTCGAGATCGGTATCCCAACGCGGTGAACGCCGTTCGAGAGAGGAGAAAACGTGCAGTGGTTCGCCCGCAGTGGAACCCGGGGTGATGACACGAATCGCGGCATTCTGACGAAATGCCTGCAGCACCCCGTCGTCGATGTTCCACTCAGCGAGGGACTCCCGCCGTCGGTTCATGAGCTCGGCGGCAACCTCTAGCGGAGTGCGCGTGTCTCCTGGCGGGATCATCGCGCTTACCCATGGCACGAGCAGGTGAGGGTCGTGGTTTGGCATTGCTAGCAATAGGTTCGGAAGATCGCCCTTCACGTCGATCATCAACACCGGCACCCGCGAACGCAGGGCCTCTTCGACCAACACGAGCACTTTGCCTGTCTTGCCCGAGCCCGTCATCCCGACGATGACGCCGTGGAGCACGAGGTGATGGGGTGGCATGTAGAGATGGGTCGTTTCTTCGCCGCCTTCGAGCGGTAACGTCCAACCCAGGTGCAAGCCGGCGGTCGAGCCCGCTGCAGCCGAAACATCAGATGACATGGTGACCTCGAACAGTGAGAGAAGGGCGCCCGAGCAATAATCGAGCGCCCTTCGATGGTGACATCAGCTAGTGAACGGGGTTTTGGACGCCTTGGTGTTGACGCTAGCGGCTTGCGCTGCTTCGGCGCGTGCCACCGGATCCGTGACCGAGGGCGCCTCGGGATTGACCCGGGGTGCAAGGTCCTCGGCGATGGTCGCTTCGAGTGCGGCATCCGGCGATTGCGAAACGGCAGGGTCAGCGGGACCTGTCAGCGCCGGTTGCTCCTCAGCGCCAGGCGCAGGCTTGCGCCCGCCGCGACCTTGGAACAAGCTCGGGAAGAGCTTCTCCACCGTCTCGGCCGGCTCGAGGAAGAAGAGACAGCGACGCAGCTCTTCGTAAGCAAGCATCAACCACGTATAAGCCTGCTGCCTTAACAACGACAGCTGAGCCGGGATGGCGGCACGCTCCAAGCGGTCGTCCGCGTTGCGGAACAACAGCTGAGCAAGCACGCTGCAGAGATCGACCTCTTCGACGGTGATGGCGCTCTTGCCGTCGATGTTCGACCAATTGTCGCGCAACAAGTTGCCGAGAGCCATGAGCTCGACCGCCGTGTTGCGGTAACCACGGTCGCCAGGAACTGCGTCCAGCGAGCCCGCAGGCAGCAGTTTGCGGCGCACGAGGATCACCGCCTCCTCGCGGATGTTGTCCCGCAGCACGGATGCTTCGCGGTACGTCTCCATCACTTCGGGCGGCAATTTCACCGCGACCTTGCACTGGGAGTCGACCTCCAACAGCGCCAACGCACCTGCCTCCAGGTCGTCGATGTACTCTTGATTGACGAACGGCAACAGCGCGATCTTCGGTCGATAAGTCGCCACCTCGTCGACCCGGTTGAGCACCCACATGCCAAAAATCGGGACATCCACCCGAATGGGAACGAACTGCCCTTGGGTAATGATCTTGAACTTCGGGCGCATCTTCTCGAGCGCTTGCCGCGTGGCCAGCGGATCGATCGATGCCTGCACCGCAGCCGCCGACGCGAGCGTCGGACCTACGGTGGGGTTAGGGTCACTGACTTCGGGTGTACTTACTTCTTGTTCCTTCGTTTCTTTTTTTGAGTCAGCCATGAGGCCTCCTGGGTTCATGAAGCGGCGACTTGCCGTTCATGCCCAGTTGTTCGACTCCACCCGATCTCGGTTGCGTGGGGTGTTGTTTTTTTTTCGATGCGGGCCCCAGGTTCGCGTCGGGTTGCCGACTTCGACTCGTTCTGCGATAAACGGTGCATGCGCCAACCGGCGGAAACGCGCCCCGCGTCACGGTGGGTGCGCGGGGAAAACGGAGGAACTCACGGTGCCAGCTGCCAAGCCGAAGAAAGTCGCCAAACGCAAACCAATGGTCGCCACTCGCGCCAGTCGCGGTGCCGGTGAACTTTCACCGCCCGCAGCGCAGCCGCCGTATGAAGTGAAAGCCCCGGTGGACACACCACGGGCCAGGCGGCAGGCGCTGACCGAACTGCAGAGTGAGCTGCGGGCTATCCCCAAGAGAAAGCTGCTCAAGATCAACGGGGACGTCCTCGCGGCCGCGAAGGTCGTGCTGCAATGCGTTCCTCGCGTCGCTCCTTACCTGCCGCGGATCGCGACGCTGCCGGAGGTGAACCAGGCGTTGGTGAAAAATCTGGAGAAAATTGCCTTGGCGATGCTCGCAGCTGGAGCCAACAGGCCGGCGTCGAAGTACAAGGTGCGCGCGGACATTGCCGCTGCTTACCAGGAGGGGATCGAGCTCAAAGAGTTGCTGCGCGATTGCGTCAAGTTGCTCATCAAGCGCGGCTTGTTGCCGAGTAACTCTTTGACCTTCCCGGATGGCGCACGAGGCTACGTCAACACGGGGAAAGATCTGACGGGTCTGGCCCAGATCTTCTCTCGCCATGCGGAGGCCATTCGCGGAAAGTCACCCATCATGCCGCAAGACATTGAGCGAGCGCAAGCGCTCGGAAAGCTGCTCGCCGGGGCGGGGGACGACCGGTATCGATTCACACCAGAACAAGAGGCCGCGGAGCTGTTGTTTCACCAGGCTCATACGCTGCTCCTGATGGCCTACAACGAAGTGCGTCGATGTATCCGGTTCCTGGACCCGGAAGCCGAACCGCGCGTCGTACCTCCGCTGTTTCCCCGCGCGCGCAGGAAGAACGGCGCATCTTCCGCAGATGCGCACGGAGAGGTTGGGACCGCACCACGCAGGGCGCGGTCAACGCGTCCGGAGGCGTAGCCCCGACCTGCGCCGTCGCCAGGTGGGCGGCTGAGATCGGCGAGCACTATTCGCCCGCCCTCGAACACCCCGCGTGAGCCGCAAGTAGGTTTGAGCTCGCAGCCCGATGACTGCCGCTTCGCGCGCGTGAATTCCCACTTGGCTCTTCGATACCCGAGTTGACCGTTTCTGAATTCGAACCTTGCCGCGAGAGCGTCGAGTATCTCCACCACGACTCCGAATTTGGTGACCAGATACGGCGGTTTACGGCCTCTGAATTCGAGGTGGCGCCAGGGATACTCGAGTATCGAACATGAGGTTGAGAGATTGAGGGCGGGATACTCGAGTATCGAAAGCAAGAGGGGGACTCTGCATCCGCGATACTCGAGTATCAAACGGCGAATTCGAATTGCCGCGATACCGTCTATGGGTCTCCGGCGTACAGTTGAGCGCGTTGAAGCAGCCTGACGGACGAGCTACTGGGCGAGCTTCAGGGCCCGGGCCGTATGCCGACCGGAGCGCGACGATTCGTTGGGTTCACCTGACGTTTGTGAGCGCGCGGCGCAACTGAGTTTGGCGACGGTCGAACTCGGGTTGCGGACCGCGTTGGGCGGTTCTCGCAATCGTCGGAGACCCCATGGCACGTAGGTCGAAGTTCGGTCCCAGAAGCAGAATTCAGACGCCACCGCGCACCCATCGGCCCACCAGCGACCGTGGCGCCGATGCACTTGTGGGCGATGGGTCACCTCAGGAGGTCGACCCCTTGGCCTTGCAACAGGCCTTCTTACGGGTCGAGCCGATGATCCGCGCTATCTCAGCGGCAGCTTTGATCCCAATCCGCATGGACATTCCGACGATTGCGATGAGTTTGATCGGCCGTCTTCGCGCAATAGGGCCTTACCGGGAGACGATCGCCAGCCTTCCATTAGTGAGACAAGACTGGTTGGGTAATCTAGAGTTCATCGCGCTCGCACTCCTCCATGTGGATTCACTGTCCAAAGTTGCGGCCAAGGAGGCTCCGACAGTCCGCGCCATCTTCGACGAAGGCAGCCGGCTTCGAAACAGACTTCGCGGCCCGGTTCTGGTGCTGGAGAAGGCGGGCTTGATCCCCAGCGGTTCGCTCGCCAAGCGTGAGGGCAAGCGGGGCTACGTGCAGACGGCTCAAGATCTACTTTTGATCGGCAATGTCCTGCGAGATAGCTGGGAGTTGATCAACGGCCGCACCACCATCACGCTGCACGAGGTCAACCGATGCAACGTGCTCGCGCAGCTCTTGTTCCGTCACGCCAAGGACCGCAACAAGCGCACCACCATCCCCGCCGATTTGGCGCTCCTGAGGCAACGGGCGTACACCCTGTTTCTGTTCGCCTACGATGAACTGCGTCGTTGCCTCGCGTTCATCGAACGCGGCCTCGAAGACGAACTAGCCCCAACGCTGTACGAAGGACGCGGCCGCAGGGCAAGCAAGGGCTCCTGACCGTCGTGTTGCCGTGACTCGTGCGCTCCACTCCTTTTCGAATCAGCGTTCATCCGTCGGAAGTGCCCACGGTTTGTCTCACTTGCACTTGACGGATTCAATCGTCCAATCTGCGTTGGCTCGGACGTACGCAGCTTGGAGCGCCTCCTTCGTCGCGGCCCCGAATTCGGTGGAGTTCTGCACGCCTGGGCTAAAGTATGGACATACCTCCGGTAGCGCCATCGCCGGGAGGACGCTGTTGACCGAAACCTTTACGCCCTCTTCCGACGCCATCGCGTTCCCAACGACGACCGTGCACGAGACCAGGACCGGGGCGAGGCCGCCGTCAGCGTCTGTCATGTTGCAGATTAACGGATCTGTATTCACCTCCACGCCAGGAAGCGAGCCGCCGTCTCCGGCGTCGGAGCAAGCCACGGCCGCTACGCTCAACAAAATTGGGCTGACCCATGACGACAGGCGAGATACACGATTGATATTGTAAGTCATTTGCACTGAGGCGCGCGGGAGAAGCGCCCCTCCTTCGATTCGGTGTCTATGCTTCGGTGCGAGGTATCGTCAACGGCAATTGGCGATGTTTCAGGTAACCAGTGCTGTGGAATCGTAGGGCTGGAGTTGTGTCTCAGCACGAACGTTCAAGGCGCAACGGCTAGGTCGCGGCGCGAGCGAGAACTTCTGGTCGGATTGTACACAGAGCAGGCGTGCGAGAGTCGGTATTCAGCACATTCATTCAAGAACCGTGCATACGACTGCAATTTGAACGCCATCCTCTAAGGTATGGCTCGTTCGCGGTTCTCAATGCTGATTGGTTCAAATAGGTTGAGCATATGACTAGAGGTTATGTTGGGGCGGTGATGTTGTTGGTCCTCGGGGGCTGTGGTTCGGAAGACGAGGGGCCTGCAGGAGGCTGTGGTTCGACGAACCAGCAGCAGGCAAGCGATGGCGGTAACCGCGGGGCGCCATCCGAGGATGCGGGCGACGGGGCAGCCGAGGTACGAGCGGACGCCGGTGGCGAGGTCCTGCCCAGTGAGCACACGACAATCGAGCCAAGCGTCACGTCAGACGAAGACTCGGTATCGAACGCGCGCGAGTTGGACGCTGGCAGCGGCCCTCGTTCGATCAGCGACGGGTTGACCTGGAGCAGCCTTCTTCGCGCCGACTACGACCAGTTTCCCACGTTGGCGGTGCGCCTGTTTCTCGAGCCAGGCGCGGCGTGGGTTGTGATGTTGCGCAACGTTTATGATAAGGGCGCCGTATCCGTTCGACGCCTCGATCTCGCGACGAAAGAGTGGGGTACGGAGCAGCGCATCGACGATGGCACGGGGGATGCGACAAGCCTCAGCGTCAGCTCTAACGCGCAAGGGGATGCCATTGTTGCCTGGAATGATTGGGACGCCGAGGGCGAGGTCACGGTGCGAACGTCAACCTATTCGGTCGAAACCTCTGCCTGGGCGGAGCCCGAGGTGGTCGTGTCTGGGCCGGGAAGTGTTGGGTTTACGCTGGCGGTTTCTCCAGCGTCGGGAGGCATCATTGCGTGGGGCGAAAGAACGGTGGAATCGACGGTTGATTCGCTCGGGGAACCCGCCGAGGTGCTCACCACGCAGTATCGAGTGAAGGCCTTTGACGGCAAGCAGTGGGGTGACGCGACGACCGTCTGGCAGCGCGAGGACGAAAGCGACTTCGGATTCGACACCGGTTACGACTTCTGGCCGCTCACGCCAGTCTTTGCGGACGCTGACCATGTGTGGGGTTTCTTCGATTGGAACGGCGCCTTGAGTGCTGTGAGTTCTGAGCAGGGCCAGTGGGCTGAGCCCCAGGAGATAGGCACGGGGGTCTACGAGCGATCAACCGTCGTGCTGGCGGACGGCGTTGTACAGGCTGCGTGGCTACAAGACGGGTCCGTGTTTGCTTCACGCAGTGAGGAACCGTCTGGCGAGTGGAGTAGCCCAAAGCGTATCGAGACCTTTACTCCTAGTGCTTCGAGGCTGTCTCTCACACGGGTCGACGGCAACTCATCGATGGTGGCGGCCGCAACCTGGATCGTGGACGGGGACGTCTACGCCGCGACCATGGACGCCAAGGGTGCATGGTCGGAACCCGGGCCGGTGGGCGCCGAGTTCTCCAACCTCGCGACCATCGGCGTCGGGAATTCTCCGTGGCCGCATATCGGCGCTAGCGCGTCGGGACGGCTCTTCGTTGGAGCGGCGAATTGGGGGTTCGCCGTCGAGGCCAGCGACGACGGGCAACAATGGTCAGAACAGAACGCACCGTTCGCTTATGGCAAATGGTTTGATGAGCAGTTCGTGGTCGCGCCTGACGGAACGGTCCTCTTCGCAGCCATTCTTTTGGTCGACGACACCGGTCCGGAAAACGGCGAGGATCATGCGTTCGTGCTGATCGGTGAGTGAAGTCGTCGACGAAGGTTGCCGAGTCCGGCCACCGACCTGCGATCAGCTCGTAGGCCTCGAGTGTGCGTGCGCGCGGATCAACGAGCCACCCGTATTGGACGCCTTCACGCGCGCAGATGATTAACCAGCCTCCGGGGCCCCCACGGTCGCGTTTGGAGGCGGCCCGATCAGCGCCCAGACCGCTGGCCGCAGCCACGTGGGGGCCAGCTGGGCGCTGCAACACGTGCAGGATACTGTCGAGCACCTGAGCGATGGTGTGCGGCGGACTGTCGAGCACGACTAAGTAAGTGGCGCGCCAGCGCGGGGGTTCCGTCATGGTGCCAACGCCAATGTACCTCTGGTATCGCGGCGTGTCGGCACCACGCGGACCTGGAGGTCGAGAGCGATCCGTCTCAATACGCGTGAGCGTGTTGTGCTCCCACGACCGTGAACATGTCGTCGATCGGGGCGAAGGGCGATTCTCAATAAGCGTGAGCGTGTTGTGCTCCCACGACTCTTGCTGACCGAACCAATTGTCGAGGGCGCTTACTAGTCTCAATACGCGTGAGCGTGATGTGCTCCCACGACGGCGTTCGTCTCGTTCAGCGTGTTAACCTGTGCGTCTCAATGCGCGGGAGCGTGATGTGCTCCCACGACTTGTTGTGCTCCCGCGATAGGAGGAAGGCGACCCTACAATCGCCCCTCAGGTCTCAATACGCGTGAGCGTGATGTGCTCCCACGACAACGCGGCATCTGCCGACCACCTAGCCAGCAAGATGTCTCAATACGCGTGAGCGTGTTGTGCTCCCGCGACACGCTTGCCGCGCGATCGTGAAGCTGGTCATGGAGTCTCAATACGCGTGAGCGTGATGTGCTCCCACGACAGAACATCTGCACTCAGAAAATTGGCTTTTACGTGTCTCAATACGCGTGAGCGTGATGTGCTCCCGCGACTCGGTCCGGGCGAGCAGAAGACGAAGGACTTCGCGTCTCAATACGCGTGAGCGTGATGTGCTCCCACGACGTGTGCGCCTCCGTCACGCTGGAGCTGGTCACCACGTCTCAATACGCGTGAGCGTGTTGAGCTCCCGCGACGTACAAACCGCTTGTGAGTTTGCGGGTGGGGAGTCTCAATACGCGTGAGCGTGATGTGCTCCCGCGACAAATTTGTGTTCGTCAACCCTCGCCTCTACGGCGTCTCAATACGCGTGAGCGTGTTGAGCTTCCGCGACCTCGCTCCTACCGCGATCGGGTTTCTGCGTAACGATTCTCAATACGCGTGAGCGTGTTGTGCTCCCGCGACCTGCGAACCCGTCTTCACGCTCGACATTGGTGTCAGTCTCAATACGCGGGAGCGTGTTGTGCTCCCGCGACCCGGATCCGGTATCCGGGAAATGGCATGGTCGCGGTGTCTCAATACGCGGGAGCGTGTTGTGCTCCCGCGACAAGTCAACGCCACTCCCGAACAAGTCAACCCCTCCTGTCTCAATACGCGTGAGCGTTGTGCTCCCGCGACATCTCTGCCATTGCGCAGTTAGTAGTGAAAAAAGTCTCAATACGCGTGAGCGTGTTGTGCTCCCGCGACTCGGGTCGATCGTCGAGGTCGCGTGGGCCAGTCGTCTCAATACGCGGGAGCGTGTTGTGCTCCCGCGACGACTGGACCTGGCGATTGCCCGGCACCAGGGCAAGTCTCAATACGCGGGAGCGTGTTGTGCTCCCGCGAGAAGTTGAGGTGGGGGAGGTCAGCGACTGTTGGCGGTCTCAATAAGCGGGAGCGTGTTGTGCTCCCGAGAAGGGTCGAGGCCTGCGAATGCGATTACGCCCCGGCCGTCTCAATACGCGGGAGCGTGTTGTGCTCCCGCGAGCAGTGGGGCGAGGGCTATGTGAACCAGATTAGGGGTCTCAATACGCGGGAGCGTGTTGTGCTCCCGCGACTGTGGCTTCCAGGAAATGGAAGAACGTAGACTCTGTCTCAATACGCGGGAGCGTGTTGTGCTCCCGCGACTCATCGTGTTTTCTGTCGGGGTCTTTGTGGGAGTCTCAATACGCGGGAGCGTGTTGTGCTCCCACTGCCGCAGTGTAAGTCGCTGATCTGGAAAAGGAAAGAGGCGGGAATTGGTGACGGGTCGAGTTTTGACCAACTCCGCTCGGAAGTGCGCGCTATCGGGGGCGGCGCGTTTTCCAAAAGTGGTGTGATTTCAATGAGCTGACGCCGTTGGTGACGGCGTGGACGACGACGACCCCGAGAATATCTCGGAAGTGCGCCGCGTTGGGGAGAAATGGCGACGGGTGATCGGGCAAGACCTGGACACTCACCAATTCGGTCGTCGGTGCAGCACTTGCGTTCAAAAACGCGGGGGTGAGCTCGAGGGGTGGGAGTGAGCCGTGGGGTGACGCGGAGGGGCTGGGCCCAACCCCTCCCGTCAGAGGCTTCCAGAGGCGGTGGGACGACGACGTGGGTGAAATGATTCGGTGAGCCATCGTTTTGGCTAAGAAGTCTGGCGCTCGCGGCTCTTGTTGGTGTGGCCCCGTGGTGGGGTGCGCAGGAGTCGAAGGGGTGATGTTGGAACAGCTGAAGCCGACGTTGAGTGACGATGAAACGGTCGCAGAGGTCATCGAGAGGGTATGGGTGGAGTACGGCATTCGTTGTATGCCAATGGTGCCCGGAGGGCCGTTCGTGCCGTTTCTGCTTACGGCCTACGCGCGGCAACGCATCGTGCCCGTGTTGGTGGGACACGAAGAGAACGCGGCGCTGTTTGCTGAGGGTTACTACCGCGCCAGCGGCAAGCTTGCTGCCGTGGGGGTTACGGCTGGCCCCGGGCTTACGAACACGACCACGGGGGTAGCCGTGGCGTTTCGTGAACAGTCGCCGGTATTCGTCCTTTCGGCCCAGGTGGCGACGGAGCATCAGGGCACGGATGCCGCGCAGGAGCTGAACACGGTTGCGATCCTCAGACCGATCACGAAGGCCAGCGTCGAACTCAGGGCGGTCGAACACGTGGAAGTGATCGTGAGAGATTTGCTCGATTTGGCGCTGACGCCGCCGTGTGGGCCGGTGCACCTGAGCGTGCCGACGGATCTGTTTCGCAAGAGTGTTAGTCCGGTTGGCGTGAGTCGCCAAAGCGGAGTGCAAGGAGCGCAAGATGGGAACGGTTGAAGAACGATTGGTGCAGCTGTTGGAGCAGGCAAAGAGGCCCGTGTGGGTGGCTGGCATGGGCACGATCGACGCTAGCGCCGAGTTGAAGGCACTGGCGCGGCTTTTTCCCCAGCTCAAAGTTGCGGCGACGCCGCGTGCCAAGGGGGTGTTCTCGGAGTTTCACGAGCAATACTTGGGCACCAGCGGGTTCTGCAGTCGCGCGGAGGTCGAAGACTTCATCGAGTGCGAGAGTGACTTGGTGGTCGTGTCGGGAACGCGACTGGGTGAGACGTCTGGCGGGAATTGGAAGCGCAAGCCCCTAAGCGCACCCGTGGTCCGGATTGACGCGGCGGTCGGCGGGTTGCGGCGGCATCCCTCGACGGAGCTCGAGATTGAGACGGACATCCGTGTGTTGTTGAACGACGTCATCGCGCTCCGGCAGGCCCAGCAAGGTAGAAAGCACCATTCATCTAAGACTCGCCCTGCTTCGGGGCTCTACGAAGGGAGTGGCCGTGATGCACTGGTCAACGATGAACTCGAAGCCGAGGTGCAAAAGCTGAAGCGCAGGCTCGGGCGCATTCATCCGCTCGAGGCCACGTTGGCCCTGCAACGCGCGGTGCCCGCGGAAGTGCCCATCTACTGCGACATCGGCAACACCATGTGTTGGCTGATCAGGTACCTGAAGCGGCTCCTGCCGAGCACCTGGCACGTCAACCTGGTATTGGGCTCGATGGGCTACGCGCTCCCTGCCGCGGCGGGGGGAGCGCTGGCGCTGGGGCGACCCGTCGTCGCGACGTTGGGCGATGGTGCGTTTCTCATGTCGTGTGGAGAGCTGGCAACGCTGGCGCGGCTGCAACTTCCGGTAGTGGTGGTGTGTTTCTCCAACGGGACCCACGGCACGGTCGACCTCGGGTGCAAGAAGCTGTTTCCTGGCTCGGCGATCCCCGCGATGTTGCTCGAGCCGCGGCTCGACATCGTGACGGTAGCCCGAGGCATGGGCGTCGAAGGCCGGCGTTTTGAATCAGTGACGGGTTTGGAAGAATGTCTCACTGAAGCCTTGGGGCGCCGGGCACCGTACGTGATCGATCTCGCGATCGACCCGGAGATCGAGGCGCCCATCGCCCAGCGCATAGAGGCGATCGCCCGGCAGATCGGCGGGCAGTGATTGGATTGAACGACAATAGGAGTGAGTGCGATGAACGAGTTCGAGCAATGGTACGGGATGTTGGTGCGTGGAGCGGTGGTGATTCAGCTCTTGCAGCTGCCGTTCATGGTGTGGCTCGGCAAGCGGATGAAGTTTGCTCAGATGCTGTCCGGGGTTGGCCCCTTGGCCCGGGCGTTCATCCTGTTGTTCGCGCAGGGGATCGTCTTGTGTGTCACCGTTCTCGGCATCGTGGTCGCCCTCAACGTCCGTGAACTCGGGACCACCCGGCTCGGCCTCGACTTGACGCGCTTTTTGGCGGGCTTTTCTGTGTTTCGATTCGAGCGACAGTTGGCGATTGGCCGGCACTGGCCACAGGGCGAGTCCAAGACACCGCATCGGCTGCTGTTGGGGGTTCACTGCCTCATCGCCGTGATGTACCTTGGCGCCTGGTTACTGAGCGAGCTGCGAGCGCCTTGACACAGCGCGGCAGTGAGGATGACCGTCCACGAAGTGGTTGGAAAAGAGAAGGGTGGGTCTGCGCATGGCTAAGGGAGCTTTCGAACCAGTAGGGGTTCAGTGGGCGAGCGTCGCACCAGGTGTGAGCGTCATGCACGTCGCCAACTCCCAAGAGCGTTGGCGGGTTTTTCACGAGACGTACTGTTTTGCGGTGGTTCACGGGGGCGCAGGGCGCTGGCAATACCGCCGGCGTCATCAAGCCATCACCCCCGGCGCGCTGATGATGTCGGAACCCGGCGAGGTACACCTCACGACGGGGGTCGATTCGCCCGGGACGTTTACGAGCGTGTTCATTGCCAACGAGTACCTGCACGCGCAGTTCGAGGGAGCCCTGCGGGGTCAGGCCCACTTCACGGCGGCCCAAGTTGCCGCGTCCCCTGGGTGGCAACGGCTCGCTGCGCAATTGGCCACATTCGCGCTCCAGCCAGCGAAGGCGGGGGTTACGATGCCTTCCCCCGAACAGCTGGTGGATGAATTGATCCTCGGCGTGGCGTCGCTGCTCGCCAGAGCTGGTCAACAAGCTCCCCGGGCCCCCACTCCGTGTGCGGTGCGGCTCCAGCGCGCCCACGACGCGATCGTGGACAACTACCGCTCGAATCCCAGACAACGTCTGGATATCGAAGCGCTCGCGACCGACCTCGAGATGAGTCGGTATTGGCTGACGCACTCGTTCACCAGGCGCTTTGGCTACTCGCCGAGCGAACTTCATACGTTGCAACGGGTATCCCGAGTCCGCAGCCTGCTCAGCGCAGACGGCAAGAGTCTTGCTGCAGCGGCGGCTGAGGCGGGTTATTGCGACCACCCGCAGATGAGCCGCGAGTTCCGGCGCCATTGGGGGATAACCCCCAAGCGGTATCAGGCGGCAATTTCGGTATGAGGCGGCTGGTTGCTCGGACAGCACATTCGTTCAAAATCCAGCGAGGGCGACGAGGAGGGGCGGTATGAGTGGTCGGGTTTGGATCGTGCCCGTGGGCGAGCAGCCGGGGGCGATTGTTGGACCATTGGCGACGCTGTTTCACCGAGGAGACGCGCTTCACTTCCTCGCCAGCCGCGCGACGGTTGAATATTGCGAGCGCATCACCACGGTGCTCGCAAGTCGAGGTTGTGTGTTTACGCCAAGCCCGCGCACCACATTGCTCGCGTCGACAGAAATTCGGGCAGACGTGGTGCTGAAGGAATCCGACGCGCCGGTGGGTACCCGCGCCCACGTGATCGCGTTGGCAAATGGTGGGCCGAAGGAATGGTTGTTTCCCATTTTGGAGGCGTTGCGGAGTGGCGGTCACTCGCATGAAGTCGTCTTCTCGCAAGGCGCCTGCGGTACGCGCGCTTTGGCACTCCCCTCCGGCAAGTGGAAGGTCGAGCATCAGCCTGTCGCGCAACTCTCTAGGGAAGAACTCCTTTCGCTGCTGGGGTTAACGTGGAACGCAGACTCGAGCCTGCTTGCCGGCGCGAACGGAGCGGAGCTCCAACTGACTCTTCTGGAAGCGCACCATAATCAGCTGTATGCGCATGTTCATGCGGCTACTCATAGCTCTTCGGCACAAGAGCATCGAAGAGCTGCCCTAGGCCGAAAGGCGTTGGCGTTGCTTGGTCTCGAACCTAGACGTGTCATCGTCACTGGCTTCACGAGCATTGAGGACGGCCATCCCCGACAACTCCAGCGAGCAGGGGTGACCATAGCCACTGCTGCACGAGCGGAGTCCGCGACGGCTAGCTTCTACTCGCGGGCACGGCTGGGCCAAACACTGGCGCGACGGGGCGGAAACTTGTCGACCGTCACTCGCGGCACACACCTGGAGGACGTCGTGGGCGTATTGCCCATCGGCTCCAAGAGCGGCGGTGTCATCAAGCAGATCGCCGCTCTTTTCGACCGCGGCGCATCGAGTTTGCTCATACTCGCCGACGGTGCTCAGCCCCAAGTGGTAGATCACGTGGCGTTGGTGGGGTCGCTGCTAAGCAGGTGGAGCTCGATTGTCGGCACGGGCGTGAGGGATGTTTGGCCGTTTCGCGTGCTGTGGGTCCAGCGTGACGCGAGAACGGGAATGGACACCTGGAAGCGTGCGGATACAAGCGTTCCTCACGTCGTTCCCGATGAGCTAGAGGCAGCGTTCCGGACGGAGCTTCGAGGAATTCGTAAGGTGATTGTTCACTTGAAGCCGGCGGACAAATACCTATCCTGGGCGACTTGGCAGGCGCTTCAGCAACTCGCTGATGAACAGAAGCTCATCGTGGATTCGACCTACGAGCTCTCCGCCTTGAACGCACCGCTCATTGAACAGATGAAGCTCCAGTCTGGCGTCGCGAATGTTGACAGCACACCGCTAAAAGGGGTGCGCGATGTGGCTGGCCTGCCGCTGGACGAGCTCGACCGGTGGCTCTGGCAGGAGGCTCGGACCGCCTTTGGTGCGTTGGGCCATCGGAAGCCACAGCCCGTCTGTGATGCATTGCGGCGAACTCCCAAGTATGCCGCGTGGCGGGCCCGCAACGGCCTTGGCAAGGTCGACTTGGAGAAGGACAAGGCAGGCGACCTACTGGAGCATGTGTTGCAAGTGCGGTTGCGGATGGCGTTGTCGAATGCCAAGTCGGGCATCCTGTTCGATGTACAATCTGCTGACCACCAGATCGACGCGATCACGGTGCAAGCGGGTACGTTCGTGGCGTGGGAAGCAAAGTGCTCACCGTACAAGCCCAAGCCGGCGTGGCGCACGACGTTGACCAAGGCCCATCGCTACACTACATGCGCGCCTGACCGAACCCACGCCGTGGTTGTAGTACCCAGCATCCCGCCAAGTATCAGCGGTCACCACGTTGACGAGTGGGGCATCCACCACATCGACTTTCGAGTGTTAGAGAACGAAGAGGTGTTGCGCACCTTGGCGACCACCGGGTCGCTTCGCGCCACGAATCTTTGAACGGCCTGCGTTTTCTTTCTAAGGAGCGTCCCGCTCCGGGCTCCATCGGTATGGCTTTGTTTTGTGGCGGCGTGTTGGTGTCCCCCGTGGGGTTGTCTCCGGGAGCGCTGTTCAGTGTGCTCGTGCACACTTCTCCGCGGCGGTTGGTAGTCATTACGGGCCCTGCGGCCCATCGCGGCAGCGCCCAGGCGGTGGACGCGTACGCGGCGATTGCTCGGGCGCTCCTCGACGTCGAACACGTGTTAGTCGAAGACCCTTGGGGCGGCTTCCTTGACGCGCACCGTCGCGCATTGAGCGTCGTGGCTCAATTGCGTGAAAGTCCGCGCGACGTTGTCGTCAACCTCACTGGCGGAACCACTGCGCTCCAGTACTGCGCCCTGTGCGTGGGGCTCGGATTGGCAAACGCGCGGCTCGTTGCGGTCACCGACGATCGAAGTCGCGAGGCACAAGCGGCGATGCCGTTCGTCGTCGGCAGGTTGGTGGACGTTCCCCGACCGATCTCCCAACACACCGAGCCAAGTTTAGGGGTGCACTTGACGCCCTGAGTTTTGGTGTCAGAGTGCTGCTCGCGATTGTTGCACCTATCGTGCCCCGCCTCGGCGGGGTATGGCAAGCAAGAGCACAACAAACACTAGCCAAGAGTCGTCCCGCCAACACCAACCAGGTCCCGCACGGCACAGCCGAGAAAGGGCTCGGGGGGACGTGAGCTGCCTCTACGAGGGATGGAAGGCCCCAGTCCATCGCAAGCTTGGCGAAGATATTGGGGGCGGGTTCATCGCGGCGCACAAGTCGTTGTCACGCAAGGACGGCGTCGTGCCCGAGAGTGCCAGCGCGTTGGTGGCCTCGCACGCCAAGCGCATTGCGCTCAAAGAGCGCATCCGTGCGGCGCGGCACACTGAACTCTCCGACGAGGAGACGTCGGTCATGCCGCAATTCGAAACGACCATCGATTGGAAGCGCTGTTTGCGTATCGTTCGAGACGCGGTCGAAGGTAGGCGTGCTGAGCTTCTCCAACTTCTGGCGGGGGAAGCTGCCGCTGCGGAGTGGACGGCTTACGAAACCAACGCAAACATCCTTCCCAATACACGACATCAACGCGTATCTGAACTGCGCAAGTACTTGGCCAGGGTCCTACGCAAGAGTGGTATGGGTGACGTCGTAGATTTGCTGATGAGTGAGGCGTGTGATGAACGAAAGCAGCGAACGACCCATTGAACGTATCTCGGAGCGGCAAGTTCCAACCTTCGAATACGCGAAGCACGTGTGGCGGGTGCACCGCTCGGCGTTGGTTACCACGTGCGCCGTCGCGGTGGGGTTTGCGGTGGTGTCGTGGCGTCACGTTTCTTGGTTTGGGGACAAGCCGTGGGACAGTTTCGACGCCGCCATCACGCTAGCCACTCTATTCACGGCGCTGGCCGTGTGGGGCGTTGGCATCAAGGACGAGTGGCTAGAGCAACGTGACTCACGGATCTCCGTGTTCGTGCGCTTAGGCGAGCGAGAACTCGCGAGGTGCTCGTATGCGCCACTGCTGGGGGATCCCCGCTCTTTCGCGCAGCAGATCGGCTCGCAGATGTTGGGCGGCGTGCAGCTAAACTTTTTTCCCGTGTTCGAACGCACTGCTCCGCAACCCGAATTTTGGGACGGCGGTTGGATCCGTCATCAAAGTGTAACCATCAACCTGAGGAAGGGGCCGCCGAACATTCCCGATGCTCCCGTGACGTGGGACAAAGACAACGGCTGGGGACGCGCACTCGCGGAGCAACCGGTCTCGGTACCGCTACCGCAGCGTCGTTACCTTGCCAACGCGTTCTCCCTTGGGATGCTCAAGAGCGAGCCCCGCTACAACTTGACGTTGGACCTACTCACCCCAGACGAGGCGCGTCAACTTGCGAAAAACGCCGAGTCGGTCGTTGGGCACGAGTCGACGTGCGATCTATTCTCGGCGTTGTTACAGCGCCCGGTGCCACTGGCTCGAACGACGCTGCACCTGAGCCCCGGTGACGAAGTCATCGTTGGTCAATACAGCGGCGGCCGTCTGGAGCTGGGGGCCACCGAACTTCCAGACGGCGCCACGGTGCAATGGGTGTTGGTAAAAGTGAACAACGCCAGCTCGGCAACTCGAACCTGAGGATCGGGGGAGGAGCTACGCGTCGAACTCGAGCATCGACACTTTGTTGCCGTTGAGAGTAACGAACACCTCGCGCTGGTAACTCCCTGCACCTGCGGCGGCGAGTTGTTTGACGTGCGTTTTTTGAACCTCAGAGTTTGGGGATTTGCCCGCAATGGCGGCAGCCTTTTGACCCGGCTTGCAATCGCGCCCTTCGATGGCAGCGATCGTTACCTCGTCTTTTGCCACCGTGAAGGTAACCTTGGCCCGGATGCGCTCAGTTTGCGCAGCCTTGTCCGGCGTGCTCGAAGGGGGAGCCACAGAGTTGGAGTTGGCTGTGTGTTTGCTGAGCTCCGCTTGGACGAGTGTAGCCCCAGGGCGCGTCGGATCTTTGTCGGCCCAGCTCTTGACCCCCGACCTGCTGTGCGTGAGCAACGCCGCGACCCCTTCGCGCTGCTCGGCTTCGGTAAACTCGGAGCTGAAGAGCTGTTTGAGTCGGTTGGCTAACTCGGCCGCGTCTTTGGCGGGAATCGGTCTGCTCAGCTTCGCGAGCTTCTCGCGTCGAGTCGCGAGTTCGAGCTCTCGCTGTTTCTGCTGCTCGTATTGAAGGGATTCTTCTTCCGTTAGTTTCGGTGTCAGCGTCATGCGGCCGTATCCCGCGTTGGTCTTGGCGCCTATACCTTCTTCCGCGAGGGCCCTCTCGAGTAGTTGCGCCGCGAAGTTCACCGCGTCGGGCGGCCCCGACAACGCTACGAGGAATTCGCCCCAGCTCGTGAAGAACCCAACGGGATTCGGATCGTCCCAATCCGCAGGAGCGGGGTCGTCATTGGGTGCCGTCGGCTTGCCTCGGTAGTACTCCTGATGGTGAACGGTAAG
>CBINDO010000078.1:0-28220 GCA_966249405.1 uncultured bacterium
TCTAACAAATCCCTAGGGCTGCATCGACTTAAATCAACCTACGGATTGAGCCAATGCCGACGCCACCTGAAGCAACCGACAGAGAGCTCCTGCAGAAGAACGAGAAACGACTCTCGGACCCTCACACGATCTCCCCAGACACGGGCTTCAAGTTGACTGCGAAAGAGTTGGTCCTAGGGGTGCTAGCCATAATAACAGCAGGTGTCGGCGGGACTTGGTGGTTCACCCGAAGCGTCGCGATGAAGGAAGACATTGTAGCGCTTCGTACCGATATCGATGAGCTACAAGAGGTTGTGCTCGCGTCGGCTGGACTTAAGAAAAGAGACAGCGCCGTGGAGCTAGCGGCGTACACCGCTGTCTTGCGGCGTGACACAGCGCTCTCGCTAGGGATCGCCTCAGACCTTACGCCAGAACAACTGAAGAAGATGATACGCACCCTGATTGAGTTGCGGGAGAGAGAAGATGGCGGTGTGCCGCCACTAGAGCCCGAGAAGTAATCCACCACTCCACACCCCCTAGTGTGTCCCCCACCACCGTCCTCGAATGCGTCTCCTATCTCACCGCGAACGCAATCCCCATCTCCACGCCCAGAGCATGGAGAAACAGCGCTGAGCAGCTCTCACAGCGTTTGGCGGACCGTGGCTTTATCTACACCCCCGAGACCCTGATCGAAGCCGTAGCAATCCTCGGGTGGCCAACGCGGGTCGAAGGCGGAAGGATTGCGTTGGGAGTGGGGTTCACGCGACCGCTGAGTTTCGAGCATATGCGGGCTATGGCGGGTAACCCTGTGTGCGGAAAATAAGTGAAGTTACCGGAAGTTACCGGCACTTAAGGACCCAGCTGCAGCTTCCTTGAGTGAGCACCTCGAACAGAAACCCGATCGTCAACATCAACATCATTGTCGTCACCGCGCCCTCCAGGCCCAAGGTGAACTGGGCCAAGGCGATCGGCGCGGTAATCCTTGCAGCACTGGCCCAGCTGGTGAGGTGAACGTGATCACCGCTTCTTGATGGCTTTACTCGTCAGCAAGAGGCCGTGTTCATCTTCGCAGCTGAGCAGGGGTAACCGCCATGCCGGCGTAGTCATTTGTTCCGGTTGTGGACGAACCCCCCGGGGGACTGACTGAATCGTGCGTGGTCACGTGAATGGGTCTTAAGCTCACGGAGCTCTTGTTCAACGATCGACACATTCCCCCTCGCGGTCCGGATAGGCGGCGCCTCGTGGTTGTTGGAACTGTACCGAACCCAAATACTGGAGTAAGCTGGAGGGCCATGTCGAATAAGCGCCTACGTCCCTCGGACCCACCGGGGAAGAGCGACAGGCCGATGTCTTACCAAGGCTCGCCGCCTTTCGGTCGGCAACACCGACCGACCGATGAGGATTGGGCCAAGTTACTCGCAGAGGCCCTAAAGCAGAGCCGTTCCAGAATGCCGGGTAATAGCGAGGCAAAGGCGCCTTTGATAGGCCATGTGACGTTGGTTCGCGGTTTCATGAGTCTAGTGGCATCTAGAGTTCCGCAAAGCGATCCCATCCGTGCGCTTCTCGGCAATTTTGCGAACTACTTGACTAAACCACCGGCGACATCGTCATCCGACCTGGCGAAGCTGCAGATAGCTGTACTTGAGCACAAGGCCGTTGCAGCGCGTAGGGACGACGCCTACCTTGCAAAGCCATTCGCCGGGGATACTCCCGCTGAGAGTTTCGCTCGGTCCCTCCGTGGCATGAGCTACGAAGAGTCTGATGGCACTGCGTCCGCCTTCGGGGTCAAGAGGATTGCGCATGGCCACCCTCCGTCTGAGGGCGGGCCAGTAGACGACACGGCGGGCGATGATGACTACGAGCTATGCGGGTTTTGCGATCCGGGGGATGTGCTGCACGGATGTACATCCACCGGGCTACAAGTGGAAACCGTCGTTGTTCCCCTCAAGCTCACAGAGTCCGAAGTACGCGGAATCTGCAGCGACGTCGGGAGAGATGAGCGCAACCGGAGAGTAGCATTTGCGTTTGCAAGTGTTGCGGTGGCAGTCGCTTTCAAGCTAGCGTCACAACCAATTGTTGCTTGTATCTACGCCGTGCTAGGAACAATCTTGCTGCTAGATGCGCTAGTCATCAACGTCCGTCTCAGGCGCGGCCTGTACGGCAACAATACGTTGGAATTGCTAGAAGTGGGGGATTCTTGGCCGCGCAGCGAGTATCAGAACTAGAAAAGTCCCACGAATCTCTGGCAGCGGGAATATGGTTTAGGGATTGGGTGGCGAAGACTCTTCCGTACGAATACGTGCCGTTCACCACCGTAGGCGCGCCGGTGATGACTGCTGCGGTCATGCAGATTTTGGACATGTTTGGAGGCCTGCGTGCAGCCAGTTTTGGGGGAGTTCTGGCGATAGTCACGTCGTTGGGATGGTCTTGGATTTACGCCTTGCGTCAGAAAAGGAAGAAGGACCCCAATCATCAGACGCTGATGAAGTTTATCGAGAATCTCAAAGCTCTTGGCTGCGATCATGCAACTATCGAGAGCGCACTGCTGGACCCACTTAAGAAGGTCGCGACAAAAGAGCTTCTCGCAAGCGGTGTGACTCGGACTGCGAAAGTAAACCCAACAACGGGGACTGCTCCGTCTCGCAAAAAGAAGGGGCAGACCTCAAAAGAAGAGGCTATCAACTCGGTAGCACCACCCGACGAATGGCGGACGACTGGGCGTGTTTTGGTAGTCGATGGCGAGCCGATGGTTGCGAGACTCACTGCGATGTTTCTCGAGCATTTTGGCTTGACGGCCAGCATTGGCCATTCGGACGCTGAGGCGATCGCCCAGCTCAAGCACAGTCTCACTGACCCGTCGGAACCATTTCGCCTGATGATAGTCGACTATGAGATGAGTGAACAGGTCTTGGGGCAGGTTCGAGCGATCGCTCCCGGATTGCCAGTCGTGGTAGCCTCGTTTTTGAGCGAAGCACAGCTTCAAGCTAGACGTGTGAACCTAGCACTAGCAAACGGTCTTCTGCAGAAGCCTTTTCGCATGAGCAACCTGGTGGATGTTCTCAAACCTCTGCTGGAACCCGCCGAAGGAAGCGGTGAACCGACAAGCTGAATGAGCGTCAGTGCCGGACGACCAGAGTCGACCCCAGCAACCTGAACAAACTCCTACGTCTCAGGACTCTAGCGCCAGTACCCGTCACTAGAAGGGGTCGGAGGCGCGAAGGGGGCGAACGTCACCTCTACGGAAACGGATGAAGGTTCGGGGTGGGGGTTGTTAATAAGCACATACCATAGGCCGGGGATACCAACAGCAACCTGGCCCGAATGAAGCTGGTTCTGATTGTTGGCGAAGCGAGCCACGAAGGGACGTCCAGACCGATACGCGTCTCGATTTTGCTGATCAACGACGAACACATCAACTGGCAGTGAACTTCCGACTCGAAGCTGTAGCGTACCCGCAGTTACAAGGGTGTAAGGGAGTTCCCAGACGTGCCTTGGTAGGACTTGTGCGAAGGGAGGAGCGCTCATCAGAGTTCCGGAGTGCTTTGAGCTATAGGGGTCGGAAACGTTGACGGCGGATCAGGATCTAGTGGCCGGAAGTTTACATCCCCAAACGGTGTCGTGAGTTTTGACTTGAGCAACAAAGGCTTTAGGCTCCCATAAAACACGACGACTGCGATGATCAGCGCCCCCTTCCACCTTTCGTCCAGCATCGTCAACAACCCTTTGAGGGTTCCACCTGTCTCGATAGCATGGCGAGCTAGACCCAGTGTGGCTAGGACGACGAAAACCAGAATGATCCATACCTCCACCCAAACGATCGCCACGTTTATGCGGCGAAGCCACTTCTTGCCATCCGAACCCGGCGTTTGGGGCAGGGGAGCTGGAGGCGTTTCCGCGACTGGGGAGGGGTAGGTTCCGGGTTGAGTCAAGGAGAAAACCTAGGGAGGGAGAGTATCCCGTTTGCAAATACTCCGTTTCATTCTGGGTTACCAAGTTTGGTGCGTCAAACGCCCACATGGTTAACCCCCAGCGGAGATAGCCCTTCTTGACTCAACCGTGGCATCCCGGTGTACGATCGGAGGCGAAATGGCCGCCAAGAAAGATGCACCCCCGCCCCCGCCACCTCCGAAACCGCTGGAGCCGGTAATCCGGCATGATTCCCGTGACTGGGTCCTAGACCGAACTGGAAATACGGTAAGGCCTGTCACACCCCCACCGATGGCTCCACCCCCAGCCCCACTTCAAACCGACAAGAAGAAATAGGTGCTAGGCTTTACAGTATGAGCACTCTACGCCAAAGCGGTCAGCCAACGACCCGTCAGCGGGCGTACGACTTGGCATTTCAAGCTCGCATGAGTGTCATCTACTACGAGATACGGCTAACGTGGCTAAGACGGGTCGACAAGGGGCTTCGCATCGGGTCCCTCGTCTTGTCCTCAGGTGGAGTGTACGCCTTGGCTCGCACCGACCTCGATTTGCCCTCGCTACCTATTTGGCTCGGCGCCCTGGCATCCGTTTTCACGGCAACCACCTTGGTGATGGGTTTCACTGAGGACATTAGGCATGCGACGGCACTTCTGCAGCAATACATCGACCACGATCATGTGTTTCAGGAGCTGTATCTGCAAGGTGACGACATGGACCCTGACGCTTTCAAGGCCGCTCTGAAGAAGTTGCAGGAGACTGAGAGGTTCGAGGCTGAAAAGCAGCCCTCACCAAGCATGAAACTCAGAGAGAGAGCGCAAGCGCAAGTCCTCAAGGAGATCGGACAGGTACAGGCATAACGGGAACGGTAGTCCAACACTCCGCACCCCCAAGGTGCCCCCCTGTTCCGTCCTCGATTGCGTCGCCTACCTCCTCGGTCGACCACAGACCTACCCCACCAGTGGTCAAGTCCGAGTGCAGCTGAGCAGGCTGAGTCATGGGCGGCGCTTTTCACCGAACAGCCGCGGGTTTGGATGATCCACAGCACGAACGTGGTGCATGACCGATCCGATCACTCGTTCGACCTCAAACTTCGACAACTCAAACACTTCCCAGTCCTGGGCACGAGCCTCAGGCTCCGATGCCTGAGACGAGCGCTGGGATCACAGGGACTTCTTTGGCCTCCCACGACCACCCCTACGAACCGAAGGATCCGGCGCCTCCAGCAGGTCTTGCAATGTGACCCCGAAAGCGTTGGCCACCTTCACCAAGGTGTGGACGGTCAGATTTTGTCCTGCCTCAATCTGGGACACCCACTGGAAACTCCCGCGGATTGCGTCCGCGAGTTGGCTCTGGCTCCAGCCTCGTTGCTGGCGTAACTCGGCGATTCTCCTGCCGATTTGCACCGCTATCTGGTCGGGGTCCAGGGTCACGTCATGAGGTGACCCGACAACCGGTTTCGAAAAAATAAAGCTTTAACTTGAATATGGGGATCCGCTCTAATGGCGGTATGAGGAATCGAGCTTTGGGTTTGGTTGTGGGGATTCTTTTGGTCGGATGCGTCAAGATCGGGGAACGCGAGCCCGTTCACGTCGATCAGCTCGTTCGAACCGAGGAAGTTGAACAGCCCATCAAGGGCGTGTTCGCCGAGATCAAACCTCAAGGCACCCGAGTCACGATCACCGCGACCAAAGCGTGCGACGTGGTCAACACACGGATCGTGAACCGCACCACCGTTGTTGAGAAGTACAACGAAGAGCCCGGCAAGAGCTGGCTGATTGCCGGGACGGGGTTAGCGGCCATCGGGATTGGTGCAGTGATGGCTGCCGGTGTGATCCAAACTCAAGAGGAGCCAGAGAACGCCTACAAGGACCGTGGCTTTGGGATTCTCTTGAGTGCTGGTGGGGTCGCCATGGTCACGGCTTCGATCATTGACGCTGTTCGAGCCTCAGGATCGACGGAGACCCCAGGAGGGGAGGTGTCTGTTCCGGGAGCGACTCTGAAGCGAGGGGTACCTTGTGATGTCCACCCCGCCGGAAACGCAACCGTTGAAGGCAACCTGGACGGGGAGATCGTCACGTTGGGAACAACCGACCCCCTCGGAAGGATCGAGGTGGACCTTCACGCGGCGATCCCCGGGTACCTGGTCGTCGAACCCACACAGACTTTAAAACTCACCGTCGGGGGAGAAGCTGCAGGAGCGGTGGACCTCAAGTCCGTAGCGGCCCTCAGGGCGTCACAGGCGTTCTCCCAACTTCGCTTGGACTGGTGCACCAGTCCCAAAACGGCAAGCGCGTGTGACCCCCTGAGAGGGTTCTTGAGGGACTATCCCGATGTCCCCCAAGCAGCCCAAGTTCGAGCTGCCCTCGAGATCGGTGAGCCCCTTACGAACGCGATCGACGACGACGAGTCCTGGGCTGAGGTTCAGGCAAGTGAGTGCGGTAATCCCGAGATCAGGGAGCCCCAGGAACTCTTGAAGGCTTGTGAAGCGGCGATCACGTACAGGAAGGTTTACACGAACGGTCGACACATCGGGGAGGTAACCAAGCTGTTGGACCAAGCCCGCGCTCGTGGAGAGAAGCGGATGGACGAGAAAGAGCGCGCAGAGAAGGCAGAAGCTGCGAAGGAGGCCGCAGCCGAACGAGCTAAGTGCGTGGGTCAGTGCAAGGTGATTTGCTCGTCATGGCGGTTCAAGGACCAGGGGAGCTGCATGGAGGGGTGCCTCCAGAGTCAGTGCTCGGCGTTCTTAAGGACGGCTGGTCGGGGGCTGCCGCAGTGAAACTATCTTCAACGTGCACAACTGCCCCAGTTGTAGATGTCGGGATAACGGCGCACAAGTTGACTTGTCGGACTGCTCCAAAGATTGCGTGCAAAAGAAGTACGCCGCCGTATCTTTCTGATGAGAGGGATTATGAACAATCGCGGTAGGTCGTGTCTGTTTTGCGCAAACGTTATGTTCGTCTCCAGCATCTGTTGGGCCCAAGACGCGAGTGCTGTCCGGGCTCCCCCGCCAGCCCCTGCACCCGTAGTGGCTCCCGTCGCCAACGCCGACAGCTCAAAGCAAGAAGTGGATCTGGCTACCGTTCCCGACGCACAGGTCAAGGAAAGCGACGACATCTGGAACTACTTCAGCGCCGGCATCCTGATGAATTACATACCCAAGGACGTTATCGAAGCAGCGGAGGTGCGAGGTGGGAAGATTCGCGTCGCCAAGCGACGGAACTTCTCTGCCGCAGTCGGTCTTCAAGCGTTTTACGCATTCCCCTTTCTTACGAGTACTTGGGGGGTCAAAAACGATGACGGCTCGTACACAAAAACGGCGGAGTCCGGGTGGGGACCCTATGTCGCTGCATCCCTGTCGACCGAGAGGATCGTTAGCACGATCGGAGTTGGGCTAGGATATCAATCGAGAAGCCAGACTGCGGGAATTCGGATTGGTTTAGGTGTGGTGTTTGAGCCTGCGGCCCAGTACCTGGCGGTCGACTTCCCCGAGGATGGCGACGCTCCTGCAGAATCGGAAGGGGTGAGATATGTGGAACAAACGGCTATTGGAGGGCAGCTTATGCTTACGTTCGTCCCAGGTTATGACGACTGAGCGGCCGATGTCGAGATAACCTCTTTATACCCCAGCTCTAGGTGAGACTAGCGCTGGGGTACGTCGCTCTAGCGCCATGTCCGGATGGAGCGGCCATGAAACTGAGCGAAGAGATGCTTGCCTACCTGGCGAGCTCTGAAGGGGACGTGAGTGCAACCAGGAGGTGGCTGCCGCTGGTTCGGGAGCTGGAAGCCGGAACCCCGTCCCGGTCGGAGGTTCAAGCGTTTGCAAGATGCTTAACCTGGCTGCTCGGTATCGAGGTCGGAGCCGACACGATCGCTGTTCATGTCGAACGCGGGGAGGAAGCGGCAACCATCACCATTGACGTCGACGAGCAGCACCTGAGTTGCGTGGTCCAACGGACTAAGCGGCCTGAGTCCAGTCAGCCCCTTCAGGTCAACGATTGGGGATACTGGGCATGACCGCAGGTATCCCGACCTACCCGGACCATCTGCGGAGGTACGTGGCTCAGGTACTACGGCACCACTTCGAGACCGGACCGTCCAAGGTTGGTCTTGGGAGCAGCGGTATCTCCGTAACTGGTGCGGTTCTTGAACGAGCCTCGATGCTGTCCATGCGGATGCATCGGTGTCCCGTCTGCAAAGGGAACAAGGTCCAATCGATCCCCAGGACGAACGGCACGTCAATCGAGGTCGACTGCTGGAGGTGCATCGGACAGGGGGAGATCGGCGAACTCAAACAAGCGAAGGTCCAGGACCAGACAACCCGCTGTCGACCCTGTCGAGGTAGTGGGACAATCCCTAGGCCCGAGTACAGGGAAGCCAAAGCGTACGACCCTCATCCAGACACGTGTCTCAAGTGCGACGGCAAGGGGTACAATTGGTCCGGTAGCGTCTACTGCGGGAGTGGGGAGTACCCATATGCCCAGCCGACTCCTGGTGAAGTTCGTAGCGAAGTGAGTGATGCGTTCGAATTGATGAAGGAACGCGGCCAGGAGCGCAGTTTGCTGGTTCTGAGTATCGCGTACGGGGAAGTCGGTAGGTTCGTTGAACGTCAGCTGGGGTTACCCGCGGTCGTGAGCCTATGGCCCCACACCCCTCACGGAAAGAAGCTGCTCGAACAGCTAGGTACCAAGGGCAAGTCACCACCATGGCGTGAGCTGCACGAGTGTTTGGACCCCGGGGATTGGACCAGGAACACTCTGGCCAACCTGGCCAACACAGCAGCGATAGCCCTGCTTGAGTTGGCGTTGAGCCACCTATCGAAAGCTGACTCGGACACCGGGGGAACAGTAGCGGCGGTAGCAAAACGTTTGGAAGGAGAGACAAGCAAATGGCGCAAGTAACGGAACTGGAACGGTTGACGGCAAACCTACAAGTCCTGGAGGAGATCAGAGCTCGACTCGTGGTCAGCGGACAACACCATATGGTCCCAGACTGGGCTGAGAAGGAGCAAGTGCTTGAAGGCATGCGAGCACGCGTCTGCGAGCTTGAAAATCCCAAGTACAAGTACGGTGAGAGAGTATTCGACACGCGAGCGGAGTGCGAGGAACACCTGTGGGGTCTACTGCACCCAACGGCCATTCAATGGTATGCCGAACGCTTCGGACCGGTCGATGGACGAGTGCGGCTCCTTGAGTACGTATTCGGGTTTCCCGACATCCCGTTGGAGTACGAAACGAGTCCCCTTGAGTACGAGATGGTAGAGCTGGCAAGCATATGGCTGGAGAGGTTCTACTGGCTAGAGGAGCAAAACCTGTGAACGAGATACCTCTACTCCCAGCCAATCTCGGCTTCGAGGAAGTGCACCAAGCCGCGGGGGAAGCTGTGAACCCGGTGTACCTCCGCCGCAAGTTGAAGCGGCTCGGAGCGCTTCGGAGGATTGGTGCCGACCGCTCATTGGTATCGAGTCAAGTGCTCGAACAACGTGAGCCCGAGCTCTACCAGGCTGTGCTTCGACGAAGGATGTTGGGCTAGTTGCAGCTACCGTTGGGTAGCGTGAGATGGAGCACGCTACCCCCTGGCTACGGACCATCCGAACGTCGAATTGTGGCCTATATATATGAGGCCCACACAACGTGGACAAGCAGAACGAGATCGCGACAATCCTGGCTTACGGCGACATCCACGGTGATGCTGCCGCTGCCACCCAGTTCGGTAAAACACTCCGCACGGTCCAGCGATATAGGCGCAAAGTCAAAGAGGGAACCGACCCGGAACTGGTGCGCGCTGTCGCAGAAAAGGCGAAATATGTCGCTGCCCAGCACGGACGCGACTTTCTTCCGAAAGCTTCCAGAGAAGTACACCGGGGCGTACGGGGTCGACCTCGCATACTCAGCTAAGAGTTCCGCCGACTACTCCGTCTGTCTCACGATGCTTCGTGAGCAAACAGCCGACCCGGATAAGCCCAATTTCTACGTGACGAACGTCGTCATGCACAAGGTTGAGGCCCCTGAGTTCGCGCTCACCCTCAAAGCGAAGCACGTTCAGCGGCCGTCGTGGAAGATGCTCTGGCGAGCAAGCGGTACCGAAAAGGGTGCAGCGAGCTTCATTCGACGGATGCACATCCCCCTGCGGGTCGAGCAACCGATCGGGGATAAACTCATCTCGGCCACCGAAGTCTCGATCGCCTGGAACGACAAGCGAGTTCTGCTCCCGGACCCTGATGTGTTCGACGGGCAACCCGGCTTGGAATCGCTCAAGGAATGGCTCTGGCCGTTCATCGACATCGTGACCAACTTCGTCGGCAACAACAAGGAGGTCGACGACCCCGTTGACGCTCTCGGTAACGCCTACGCAGCCCTCCAGTCCTCTTCGATGGCGGACTACCTGTTATCCCAAACGTGAAGCAACTCACTTTCGACAGCTGGTACAACCCCACAACCGGTGTTGGTGGACCAGCGGACAAAACGTCTGGCTTCACCTTCGGGATGGGCGGGTGGAGACAGTGGGACGTTTCTGCTGTTCTTGATGACCTGTATCGGTCCGATGAGCTTGCAGCCATCAAGGTGGACGCTGTTGTCGACGACAGCTTCCACAAGGGGTGGAGCGTTGAGTCGAGCCTAACAGCTGAAGAGAATGAAGCCGTCATCGACTTCAATGACCAGCTCGGCATCCAACCCGCGATCATCGACGCTCGCAAGTGGTCTCGATTGTTCGGGGGAGCCGCTGTGTTCGTCGGCAGTGATGACGGTGTCTCCCAGGAGATGCCTCTCCAACTCGGCGGGAGGATAGCGTTCGCTGAGCCTTACGAACGTGACGAGCTTCAGCCATCTCGATACTACAGCGACCCCTTGAGCCCCAAGTTCGGGCAGCCCAGCCATTATCGCCTCTCCCCGTTCACCGCAGGTGGGGTTGCTCGGTCGGTTCAGACCGATGTTCATGAGTCGCGGTTCATCATCTTCCACGGTGTTCGAGGAACCAAGCGGCAACGAGCTGACAGTCTCGGTTGGGGACAATCAGTCCTGCTACGGCCGATGACGGCGTTGAAGCAATTCAACGGTGCATACGCGTTGGTGCTGAGCTTGCTCGCTGATGCGAACCAGAACATCTATAAACTTAAAGATTTCGCGGAGATGCTCCGCTCTGGTCAAGCCGGTGAAGCAGCCAAGAAGCGGCTCGAAATCATCGACCGCTTTCGTTCCTCAGTCAACGCGATTATTGTCGATGCTGAGACCGAGGACTTCGTTCGAAGTCAGCTCTCCTTGAGCGGTGTCGAGTCCGTATTGACCTCGTACAAGGAGAGGTTGGCTGCAGCGTTCGAGATGCCCCTAACGAGGCTACTTGGCGTTAGTCCTGCTGGGCTCAATGCCACGGGTGAATCGGACCTGAGAAACTGGCACAAGCAAGTTGAGTCCGAGCGTAAGACCGTGCTGAAGCCAGCCCTCGAACGCTGGTTGAACATCATCTTCGCAGCCAAGAACGGCCCAACGGGGGGAATTGTTCCCGACAGCTTCTCTGTGAAGTTCCCCAGTCTGTGGGACCTCTCGCCCAAAGAAGAAGCCGAAGTCGACTCGATCAACGCGAACACAGACAAGACCTACCGCGAGATGGGCGTGCTCCGTAAGGAGCACATCGCCTCGCGGTTCACCGGTGATCGGCTCCGTCCGTCCCTGAGCAAAGAGGACATCGAGGCCCTCAAGCAAGCTGAGCAGCCCGAGGTTGCTCCCACTGGCGAGCTAGGTTCACCGCTTGATGGGGAAGCGGACAGCATCGATTCCGACGATGAACCAGACGTCGACAACGACTTGATGACATTCATTGCTCAGATGAACGAGCACCGAGTGGAACGATGCCCACATGGCAAAGTGAATCGGTGCCGAATGTGCGGAATTGAACGAGTCCGAGAGCTCTCGATGGACCCATCAGGGGCACCCGTTCTTGACGCAGCCGGTTCTGCCGTCTGCAACGTGAAGTGGCGACCAGTTAACGCTGCATGAAGCTTCGGAACATCCTGTCGAAGTACCCACGTGTAGCAATCACGGGTGCTCCGAAGACAGGGAAAACAACGGTTACCACTCAGGTCACGGACCGCCCAGTCATTCACACCGATGACTGGAAGAGCCAGCCATGGGCCGAAGTGCCCGAGTTGGTGAGGGCGGCCTGTGAGCAAGCGGGCGGAGCCTTCCTTGTTGAGGGGGTTCAGGTTCCAAGGACGCTTCGTAAAGGCTTGGAAGTGGACGCAGTCGTGTACCTCTCGCAGCCCCAAGCGACTCAAACCAAAGCTCAACTAGCGATGGGCAAGGCGTTGACCACCGTACTGAGTGAGTGGTCAAGCACGCATCCCAACGTACCAATCCTCACGGGACTAACGCTGGATTCAGCTGACGTTCCACCGGAACCTGTGAAGCGCAGATACCTCACGTTCACGTTGGACGCTGCGGGTGTGACCCAGACTCCCCAAGGGGGGAGGCGTTACCCTGCCAGAGCATCCAAAGCAGGTGTGTTCCAATACAAGCGGGGGACCGCGGTCGTCCGTGAGTATCGACCAGCAGACGAAATCAAGCGAGCTGTCGGCACCCTGAAGGGGGCTCCCGTTGTCGTCCTTCACCCGAAAGAGAACGGGGGAGAGGTCGACGTCACCAACGCGAGACGACTCACCGTAGGGCACTTCGAAGACCCTCGTTGGGACGAAGCTCAAGAAGCCGCGGTTGGAACGGTCGTTGTCAACGATGCCGACACGCTGAACCTCATCGACCAATGGGTTCGTGACACTGGCGGTGTCGACATCAGCTGCGGTTACGACAACGAACGTATCCCGCAGCCCGGGGTATCCCCAGATGGCGAGGAGTATGGGTACTCCCAAGTTAACTACGTCTTCAACCATGTGGCGTTGGGCCCGAGGGGTTGGGGACGACAAGGCGTTGATGTGGGGCTGACGCTCGATAGCAACGACGACGAGGACTTTCCGATGAAAACAATCAAGACCAACGACTCCGGTGACGTCACCCAAGAACCTCCGAAGACTGTGGACAACGGTGCGACACTATCCCCGGAGGACATCGTCGCTCTCAAAGCACTGGTGCAAATGGCACCGGCTCTGAATGAGCTTTTGAACACGGGGAACGCACCGAAGCCAGCTGAACCAGTGGCCCCCGCAACTGCGGATGCTCCAGTGGTTCAAGCGGCTCCGGTCGTCGAGGAGCCGAAGAAGACTATGGATCACAAAGATATCGAACGTATCGCCGAAGCTGCAGCTCAAGAAGGCGCCGAAGTGCGCCTCGAAGCTGTTCGCCTGTTGGGCAATGAGTACTCCACCAAGGGCAAGGACACGCGTCGGGTTCGACTCGATGTCGTTCGTACCTTGGACTCGAACTTCGACGAAAAGTCCTCGGATGAAGCACTCAAGGTCGCGTACGGGCTCACCGTGAAGGCGCTTGAGAAGCAAGCGTCCCACCGCAAGGAGCTCGCTGGGCTTCGAACCGCAAGCTTCGGGTTCTCGATGGACTCGAGCTCGGAGCCCGCAACCCAGCTCGGATACGACATCTACACGGCCTAAGTCGCCCCTGTCTCACTAACTGAACCAATCCCCCCAGAAGGGCCCGGAGCACATCGCTGCTTTCGGGCCCTTCGCCATTTCTAGGACTTTTTCTTATGCAGACCTCTTACACGACTGAGCCGGCTCCCGGTGTCGTTGGTGGTGTCGCTTCAGGTGGAGCGAAGCCCGTCATCGTCTCACGTATCGCCAACGGGGCATGCCGCCCAGGGCAATACGTTGTTTTTGCTGGAGCGAACGACTGCCAGCATCCCCAAGCAGCTGTCACTGCCAACACCAAGGGCGGGATCGTCATCCGCAACGCCTATGGTCAGAACGATGGTGGATACGCTGACAACGAGCCCGTAGCCATCCTCGTTGAGGGTGAAATCTGGTGTGCCTTCGAGTCCGCGATCACTGCTCTCCAGAGCGTGTTCGTTCGGCACGTAGCCGCTGGTGCAGAGCAGTACGGAGCACTCCGGCTCGATGCTGACGGCACCGATGCTGTGTCCGTCTCCGGACTCCGAACCCTAACAGCTGGGACCGGCCTGGTCCGCGTTGAGGTCAAGCCCGCCGCCTAACGGTTGAGGCTCACCTCCTTCCTTAACTTACTTGGAGAATCTTCAATGAAGAAGCCTTTCATTCCTTCCGACAAAAACCGGAACGTCCAGTACATGGCTGGGGTCATTGCCCGGCTGGTACAGCTGCAGGACGAGCACGGCATCACCCTCGATGCCAACGACGTCACACCTGTGTTCGCACGCGAGCTTGAACACATTGATGCCGAGCTGCAACGAACGAAGTTCGCACCCCTCAAAGCCTCGGAATTCCTCGAAATTACCTCTGGTGGAGGCCCTGGGGTAAACGAGGAGACCTACCGCAAAGTAACCGAGGTAGGGGCCGCGAAGTGGTCCTCCTCGCAGGATACGGAAGTTCCGTACGCTGATGTGGTGGGTACCGAGTACACTCGTAAGGTTACTCAGCTTACCAGCGGGTACCGATACACCGTGGTTGAGCTGCAGAACGCGGCGACCTCCCCGACGGTCCGCTTGGACGCGGAACGTAAGGAAGCAGCGGTCAACGCAATCCGTCGGAAGATGGATAACGCAGCCTTGATCGGTGACAGCACGTTGGGTTGGACCGGTCTGTTCAACGATCCGAACGTTCCCCTGGTCAGCGCCATCACGGGCAACTGGACCACGACCGCAACGGGTCACCAGATCGCTGCTGACGTGGGCAAGCTGGTCCGAAGCGTGTTCAAAGCCACCAAGGAAAATTACGAGGCATCAATCCTCGGTGTTCCCACCGCGATGGTGGATGCCTTCGACAAGCCATTGACCACGACCTCGGACATCACCGTTCGGGCCTACGTTGAGAAGGTGTACAACGTGAAGATCATCACGTCCCACCTCTTGGACACTGCATCTGGTTCAAACGGCTTCAGGGCTGTGGCTGCTGCGAAGGGGAAGGATGTTGCTCGCTTCATTGCGAACCAGCCGTTCCAGGAACTGAAGCCTCAAGAAGTGGGAACCAACATCAACGTGCCTTGCTTCGGACGGGCTGCTGGAACGCAGGTTCGTCAGCCACTGGCTGTGGCGTACATGGATCTCGCTGCTTAACGCGAGTCACTCACAGAGTTGATGGGCCCGGCTGAGCTGGGCCTTTTGCATTTCGAGGATTGAATCATGGGTAGATACATACTGAACCGGCGCGAGTCGCTGGTCCAAATCACTGAAGGCTGGATGCTCGAACCTTCGGTTGTGAGGGTGAGCGAGGTAGAGGGCAAGATCGTCACGCCTAGCAGGACGAAGTTCACGTCCGAACAAGTCGAGAAGATCAAAGCTGACCCCAACACAATGCTGCTCTTCAAGTCAGCTTACCTGGCGTGGGGGGAAGAGGTTGCTGACGACGAGTCGGTGACCGAAGACGGCCAAGCCGCTTCCAAGAAGGGCAAGAAGCCCGCTGAATCAACAGCAAGCTAATCCCCATGGCCCTGGTCTTCACACCCGCAGCGTTCAAAGCCCGTAACGAGTTCTTCTCCGAGCGTGGTGACGATGCCATCACAGCAGCCTTCGAGGGGGCCCGAGTGGGCATCTCCGTGGCTGTCTGCGTTGAGCAGATGGGTGGGGACGAGCAGGGTCAGAGCCTCTACGACCAGCTCGTGGAGTGGCGAACAATTGAGCTGCTCCTGAGCGGCTTCACGGGACTCCCAACATCCGTCACGAAAGAGTCGGGGATGCTCGCTGACGTAAGAGCTCGGCTGAGGTCCCTCTACGCGTTGGCAACTCCGAGGTGCAGCGTCCTCAATGTCAGTTGGTGACAAACGAGCCGATGTCTACAGCCTCCTCCTGGGTGGCCTAGACCTCGGAATCAGCATCGGGGTTCACGACGATGAGGCTCGTGATGACGGCATCACCAACGCTGAGCTCGCAGCCATTCACGAGTTCGGTACATCGGATATCCCACAGCGAGCGTTCCTACGTTCGTTTATCGACGAGCATGAGGACGAGATCGATGCCTGGGTGAACGAAGCAGCTGACGCCGTCCTAGGGGGCGAAGACCCCCTCGGCGCTGCTGAAGTAGTGGCTCAACGTCTCGAAGACGGTGTTAAAGCCCAGATCACCTCCGGCATCCAACCCGAGCTTCGAGATCGTACTGGGGGGACACCCCTGGTCGACACGGGTCAGCTGTTGAATAGCATCAAGGGCAAGGCTGAGCTGAAGTGACCTACAAGGACACGATTCGAAGCGCCGCTCTTCAGGCCGCGAGACACGCTCTTCCGGGAATCCCCGAGGGGTTAGTCCGGTGGCAAGAAGAGCCACAGAAGCAAGCTGACCCTAAACATCCGAACATCGTCCTGTCGACCGTCAGCCACGTGTCGAACGGGACCATCTCCATCCATCAGGAGCTGGCGAACAACGGGACCCAACTCACCCGAGAGTTCGCTCAGCGTTGGTTCTGGAGGGTTCAAGTTCGAGTCGAGGGCTGGAAGGCTGACTCGACTACAGCGACGAACCCATGGCGGATCGTGAACCGAATGCGGTTCGGCTGGAGAACACTGGCAGTTGAAGCCGTGCTTGATGATCCCGACTTCCCCGTGAAGCTGGTCACGGACGCCAGTGAGATAAGAGACGTAACCGTACCTGTAGCTGGGCATCGGTTACCCCAATACCTCTACGAGGTTGAGTTTTCATACGTCGAGTACGACGTCGACTCCGAAACGGATGCGACCCTCGACGGAGCAACGATTGACGGTGAGTTGAGCGCTCCTCCTGAGCTCATCCCCGTCGTGTTGGATCTGTAATTCCTTAGCACGCACATCGAAGGACATCATGCACTTGGAGCAACTTGCCCAAGCGGTGATTGCGTTGTTTCCAGTTCAGACTAGCGAGTCTGGGTTGGAGGCGACGACTCATCGCGTCGAGACGTCACCCGTCAAAGGTGACCCCAATTCTCTGGACGTCGTGATCGTCCAGCAGTTCCCACCACCTGCCCGCAGGTACGAGCTCCGAATTGAGCGTACCAGCGAGGGCTGGCTGTCTCACCCAGTAACGGGACCGGATACGTACATGGCTCAAACCGTTGCCATGCGCCTCCAGCGCAAGGCTCTCGGTGATTCCGGGCCTCCCGTGAAAAGCTTGCGAAACGCCGAAGGGCTGTTCGCTTGCTCGTTCACTACCGAGCTGCCCGTTGAACCCGCTGCTGCGGACGAACCCACCCTGGTTCCCGAGACGAAGCCCGAACCGAGAGCTCGTCGAGCCCGGGAGCTTCCACCTGAGGCGGCGGAGTAAGACTTATGGCTTCCCTTAACTTAATCATTGGTTTCGATGCGTTGATTCAAGATGCATCCGTTGGGGTCTCGAACTTCGGGACCGTAGGGGTTGTTTGCTACCACGGGTTATCGTCAGCGGTCCGGGCCTACGAGCCCAGCTCTGACGGCTTAGCCGCTATGAAAGCGGACGGATTCACTGAGAATGACTTTGCTTACAAGGCCGTCTCGGCGATCTCGAAGCAGCAGCCTCACACGAAGCTCGTGAAGATCTATCGCAGGTCTTCCCCCAACATCCAAGCGTTGACGCTCACTCCGGTAACTCTG
Organism: uncultured bacterium; assembly: GCA_966249405.1. GTDB lineage: Bacteria > Myxococcota_A > Polyangia > Polyangiales > Polyangiaceae > SZUA-265. The sequence goes on from CBINDO010000078.1 coordinate 17,529, forward strand.
ACCCAGGGCACGGTTTACGCGTTCAAGGTGAATGGTGTGACGGTTTCTCGGGTCAACGGAGCCTCGGAGACAGCAACGACCTGGACCACGGCTTGGCAGACGATCCTCACCGGTGTTGGAATCACGGGGGTCAACGTCACCAGCACGAGCAACACCACGTTCGTCACTTTGACTCAGACCGTCAACACGCAACGTCGCATCTACCTCGACGAGCTACCCAGCTACCTCACCGTCAAAGACACGAGTCCTGACGCTGGTATTGCCACAGCGTTGTCGCAAGCTGTCGCTGACGACAGTGACTTTTACGGAGTCGTGATCGATGGGATGAGCGAAGCCGAGTTGAACGCCGCTGCTTCCTGGTGTGAAGCGAACAAGCGGATGTTCCACGGACTCACCGTAGACTCGGACACGCTCACAAGCTCGACTACCGATGTTGCTTCGGACTTCGTGGCCGCGGCCTACACCTATGCTGGGGTGTTCTACACGTCGAACATGAGCTCGCTCTGGAATGCGGCTCTGATGGGTAGGCAGTTCGGGTTAGCTCCGGGAAGCAACAACTGGGAGAACGTATCTCTCGGTGGCATCACCAGTGACAACCTCACCGCGACCCAAATCGGCTTCGCCAAGCCGAAGAAGTTGGGGCTGTACTTGCCCTTCAAGACTCCGGTGAGCTCGACGAACGCTACCCACAACATCAGCGCGGGTTCCGGACGGTTCTTCGACTTAACCAGGGACCGTGACTGGCTCGCTGCCAATACTCAGGCCGCTCTGGTTGCTGAGCAGATCCGGCTCGAGAAAATCCCGGCGAATCAGAAGGGGCTCGACATCCACGAAAGCGTTGTCCGCACCTGGTTGGATCAAGCCGAGAAGGCAACGGTTCTCGACACGGGTTGGAAGCTCTCATTCCCGAAAGCCACTGACCTGCCCAACCTCAAAGCTACCCGCAGATACAACGCTGCAAAGGCGTTCTTCGCCTACTTCACTGGCGCCATCAACGGGGCCGACGTGTCCGGAGTTCTCTCCGTCTGACCGGTAACCCAACACGTTAACAAACTACCAGCGACGGGGTGGGTGTTCTCCTCTCCCGATAGCCCCGTCGCGTCCTTTTCTTGAGGCAAAATGAGTAATCGTTTCGCGCACTTCAATATTCGTGAGTGCACCTGCATCGTTGTCGGTGTCCCACTTGATGACGGTCCCGATACTGACGCTTGGGTCCAGTTCACGTTCCCGCCTTCGTGGGAAATCGACAAGGGGGCCGATGGTCTCCTGGTCAGATGTCGCACCAATGACTCTGAGGTCAAGTGCAAGGTCGGGTTCAAAGGCTATAGCACGGACATCGACAAGCTCATGGCCGTTGCGGTCGCCGACATCCAGGCTGGCGGTGGAGCCGGTGTTGGTCGGTTTCTGTACAAGGACAACAACGGAACGACGTTGATTTCTTCTTCACGGTGCTGGATCGACAAGCCACCGGATTTCCAGGTTGGCATCAAACGCGGAAACGTCGTGTTCGACGTAACCATGGTCATCGATGCCGGTGCTCTGATCATCGGTGGAAACGCGGTGAGCTAAGATGGGCTGGACCGAGTTCGAGGTCAAGGAGCTCAAGTTCCGCGTCAAGCCGCTCAAGGTGGTTGATGCGGAGGACTTAGCTCAACCCCTGATCGAGCTGCTTGCACCCGCTGCAGCAGCGCTCATCTCCGAGGGTCGTTCTTTCAACGAGGTCTCCGAGGCCATCATCGGCCTTGGTCGAGCTGCGAAGCAGGAACGCGTCTTCAGGGAGAAGTTCGTTGAGGTGTGCGAGTGGTGGGACGTCAACGACGGGAACCCTCGCTGGCTCCCCCTGAAATCCTTCTACGACCAAGTCTTCTCCAGGAACCACATGGCTCGTTACCAGTGGCTTCGTGAATGTATCACTTTGGAGTTTGGGGCTTTTTTAGCCGAAGTTGGCCAAGGCGCGATGAAGTCGCTGGAGGCGAAGCTCTCAGCCTTCCTCGCTGGGTTCGGTGGAGGATCCACCGAGTCGCAACCAGCGGCCGATACAACGACTCCTACGTCGAGATAAGAGATCACTGGACGTTCACCGAGTTGCTCGAAGCGAACGTCATCTTGGACGAGTTCGAACGGGTGGAACAACTCGCTCGTGACCGTGCCAAGGCAGAAGCTGCTAGAGATTAATGTCTGGACCCCTACGTGAGTTGATAGCACGCGTTGTACTTCGCGTTGATGAATCGGCTCTTAAAAAGCTCGATACCCAACTGGACTTGGTGAAGGCCAAGCTTGCTGGCGTTCAGTCTGCGGGTAAGGCCGGGATCAAGGTCTCGACCGACACCAGCGATGTCGAGAAGTCCCTGGTTGGGATCCGCGTTGCCCTTCGAGAGATGGGGAGCAACGTCTCACCTGAGCTCTCGGCCAAGCTCCGACAGCAACTCGATGCCGGGAGGGCAAAGGCCGAAGAGGTTCGTGCAGCCATCGATAAGCTGCGGCTTCTCCCCGACACGAAGGGGGAAGTCGAGAAGCTCGAAAAGCAACTCAGTGGCATCGAAAAGGAAGCGACCCGAACCGCTGCTGCTCTTGACAAGGTCGACGACGGCTTCCGTAAGGCTGCTGATGAAGCCAAGAAGCTTCCTGGCATTCTGGGCAAGATCCAGGACGGCATTGGGAAGCTAGGACCGGGGCTCCAAGCCATTGGTGTTGGTCTCTCCGTTACTGCCATTGGGGCTTGGGTAGAAGGAACGCTCAAGGCTGCCGATGCAGTAGGTGAGCTCTCAGCCCGTTTGGGTGCGGGTACCGATGACGTCCAGGTCTGGATGGCATTCGCCTCCCAGGCGGGGGCTTCCAGTGAGGACCTCTCCGCATCGTTCAAAGGCCTGGCAAACCAGCTCCAGGCCGTTGCCAGCGGCGACAAGGCCGCTAAGGCCGCGTTCAGAGAGCTGGGTATTGAAACGACGGGGTGGGAGAAGAAGCTCCCACCTCTCGGTGATACACTCGCTCTGGTTGGAGGAAAGCTCGCTGAGCTCGACGACCAGGGTAAACGAGTTGCCCTCACCCAGAAGCTGCTATCCGAAGGCGGCCTCAAGCTCGCTCCGGGCTTCAAGGGCGGCACCGAGGCTGTTCAACAACAGATCGCGAAGCTCAAGGAACTCGCTGTCGTTTACGACGAGGACTTCATTGCTCAGAGCAAGGCTGCCAACGACGAGCTTGGCATGTTCAAGGCTCAGTTTGGCGGCCTGGGCTCTGAGCTCATCCTGACGTTCCTTCCCGCGCTTCGCGGTGCTGTTACCGGACTAACGCCACTCATCCGTGGGTTCCGAGATGTCGTGAAGGATTCGAAGCTCGTGTCCGCTGGCTTCGCTGCTGCGGGTCTCACCGGCTTGGCTTCGTTCGGCGGAATCACAGGAGTCATCACGAAACTGGCACCCTGGTTCACCCGGCTTGCTCGTTTTGCGGCTCCCATCATCGCAGCGTTCGCCAAGTTTGCGATCATCACGCTTCTCCTCGACGACTTCTTTACCATGTTGAACGGCGGGAAGAGCGTCCTGGGTGAACTGCTTGGTCGCTTCGAAGCCGGTCGTACGATCCTCGAAACGTTCCAGATGAGCTTCAAGGGTCTCAAGGGGGCAGCGATGCTCCTTTGGGGAACCTTGAGCGGTGACCAATCCGCGATCGACAAGGGGAAAGCCCTGCTTAATGAGTTCTCTGGCTGGTTCAGTGGCATTGTCGACAACATCAAGTTCGCTTGGAACCACCTTTGGACGAACGATGTCCCAGCACTCATCCAATCAGGGTTGACCGCGGTCGACTCGTATCTGCGTGAGACTTTCGGGGGCGTCTACGACTTCTTGAAGGAGTGGGCGGGCAACATCGCTTCGCTCCTTGGTGGCATTTGGGACGCAGCTCTCGATGGGCTTGCATCGCTCCTGACCGACGCGGGTTCACTACTCAAGGGAATCCCCGGTGTGGGCAGTTTGTTTGGGGACGAGGCCCCTGAAGGTGGACAAGGTCCGAAGACGTCTGCAGCGAACGCACTGGATGCTGGGGCTCCCTCGAGTCCATTCCTCCCTGGGGGCCCGGGGTCGAACATCACTGTCAACTACGACCAGCGGTTCGAGACGACGATCCAGACGACCACACCCAAGGAAACCTTGGCTGCTCAGCAGAAGGCTGAACGCAACTACACGTCCACGATGAAGGACAACCGCAAGGTCCTTCGTCACGCGGTTGGAGCGACCAGGTAAATGGCACTGCCAATTCAGCTTGCTGCCAATCCTTACCCGTATCTGGCAGCCCCGGTCCGTCGTGAGACGCACGGGCCCAAGCTGTACTGGGTTGACGGTTCATCGAAGCGATACGTCGCAGTCGATGTGATTCCATCGCTGGAGCACACCCAATCGTCGACGGTTACGCAATTTCCCGTCCAAGATGGGACCGTTTATTCGGATCACATCATCCACTTCCCGGACCAAGTCAAAGTCGAGATCGTTCAAACGAATGAGCCGTTCGAGGACGTTGGACCCGACGGGAAGGTGATTCAGTTCCCCGAAGCTGACCTAACGTTGAACCTGCCCAAGACGAACTTTCGACCCAAGGGGTTGCTGCTCCTATCGTTACTCGGTGAAGAGGCTGCCTCTGCCGCCGTAAGTGCCGTGACTGGTGCCTTCGGGTTTGGCTCGGAGCTGGGGTTCGGGGGCTTCAAGGTTGCTACCGCGAAGAACCCGAACGTTCGTGACCGAATCAACGAGTTGGTATCGTCGCTCGAAGCATGTCGTCTCGAAGGGCGTTTGCTGAACCTCGATTGGTTGGGGCGTGTTTGGGAAAACCTAGCGATCGAGACCATCTCCTACAAGCGATCGGCGGGAACGTCGAAGGGGTCGATCTCGGTGACCCTGACCCAGGTCAATACGACCACGACCGATACGGCCACGTTGCCTTCACCCTCGGAGCTGCGATTGAAGCCCGAAGTGAACGGTGGTCAGCAACCCGCGAAGAAGCCGACTGCTTCGGAAGAAGCGGCAACGGACGACGCAGGTCGTTCCGCCCTTCATCACCTGATCTTCTAAGCAATGCTGTTCGTCCCGCTGCCCTCGACAGCTGGTGGTGTGTTCTCGCAACGTACCCGGTTGTCGGAGAGGGATTACATCCTGCGGTTTCGCCACAACTCGCGAACTGACTCTTGGTCGATCGACATGGACGCTCTTGGTGAAGCCGGAGCAACCACGCCGGTCCTTACTGGGAAGAAGCTGCTCGTGGGACATGACCTGTTGAGGAACTGCTTCGAGGATGCACGTCCAGAAGGCCGACTATTTCTGATTCAACTCGACGGCTCAAGGGATACCCCAACGGGTTCGACCTTGGACCGTTGCAACCTCGTCTACCTCGACCCCGGAGAGACACTTGGCGGAGCTTGAGCAATTCGGTCGAAGGGCAACGTTGGAGCTCGGGGACGTAAGGATCGAGCAGACACCGTTCAAACGCGGGCTTCGCTTCTCGTTCAGCATTGAACGCGATCGAACCGAGATGCCCAACTCGGCAGAGGTCAAGATTTGGGGGCTATCCGCGGAAACCCGGCAGCGCCTCGAAGCTCAGTCTGAACTGACGTGCCGAATTGCTGCCGGATACGGTGAGGCACCCGGAGAGATTTTCTTCGGCGTCGTTCAAGACGCAGAGACCCTTCGAGACGGTGCCGACCACATCCTCCGCGTTCAGTTGGACGAGGAGGGGGGTAACGAGTACCTGAGCAAGGAAGTCTCGCTGGCTTTCGCTGCTGAAACATCGCTGCACACGGTGTTGGTTGCTCTGATTCAAGCAACAGGCATGAAGCTCGGAAACGCCTCACAGCTGAAGGGGCTCACGTTCTCGTCCTCGGGGGCCAACGTTCTCGAATCAGGTTACGTTGCTCATGGCAGTGCGGTGTTCGAGTTGAACCTGTTTTGCCGATCCGTTGGCATCGACTGGTCGTTTCAGGACGGGCAATTCGCAGGCTCCAAGAAGGGTGAGGCCTATAGGGCTGACGGACCGCTCTTCTCTCCCTCAAGTGGGCTCATCGATGTTCGACTCGACCGTCGAGGAAACGTTGAGGGTAAGGCATTGCTCACCCCCGACCTCCGCCCTGGAGTGGGGTTCCGCGTTGAGTCCGACAAAGTAACCGGCGACTTCGTTGCTAGCGCCACAATCCACGAGGGTGACGGCTACGACGAAGGTCGTTGGCACGTGATCTTTCACGGAATTCCCCTCGGTGCCAACAGCGACGGGCTCCTCCCAGAGAAGAAGAAGGCCGCAGCGTGAGACAGCCATCCGAAGCTGAAGTGCTGCGGTCCGCAATGGAGGCAGCCACCAAGACGGTGATGACGAGCCTCCCTGGCAAGGTCGTCTCGTACGACCCCGCCACCAAACTCGCTGTTGTCGAACCCATGGTTCACGTCGGTAATCCACTCCCGCCTATTCCAGCTGTGCCCGTCAAGTGGCCTCGGTTCGGGGGATACAGGTTAGTTGGGCCCCTGAACGCTGGTGACGAGGTAACGCTTCAGTTCCACAAGTGGGATCCAAGTCGGTACCGAAAGAGCGGGGAGAAGTCTGCAGCGAACCTTTCGCGTGATGCCGGTATCTACCCCCTAGCCATTCCCGGGAGCGAAGCGGACACCGCCTACGATGGTGGTGAAGACGCCTTCCTCCACTTGGGCAACGATGCTGGTGACTGCGAGATCGTGGTTGAACCCAACAAGATCCGTTTGGGTGCTGTCGGTGCGTCTCATCCCGTAGCTTGGGGTGACACGGTTGATAGCAACATCACAGCCATCAAGAACTGGCTGACGACCCACACCCACGCCGTAGCGACTACGGGCTCGCCTCTGCCCAGACAGGCACCGCAGCTGCGTCCTCGACTCCCCCTCCCACAACTAACAGCACTTCGTCGTCCAAGGTCTACACGCAGTAGTGGCTACGTTCGATCTGCCTGGTGACATCCGGTTAACCCCAGATGGAACCAGCATCATGCTCACGACCGGGGTTACCCGGGTGAGGCAACGGATCCGCATTGGCATCCACACCCTGTTGGCCTCGTACAAGTACGACGTCAACGCGGGGATCCCGTGGCTCACCTGGCTCGACAAGACCCAACGAGTCCCCATCGAATCCGAGCTGCGCAAGCATCTTCTGTCGTATCCCGAAGTTCAGTCGGTGACCTCGCTGAGTCTCACCGTTGACAAGACCACACGAGTGCTCTTCGTCGCGTTCTCCGTTCAGCTGAAAAGCCGTGAGGAGATTACCGACACCATCGACATCGCTCAAGTCACCTCATGACCGTATACGGTGAAACATCAACAGGCTTCCGGGGCAAAACCTTTGCTGAAGCAGGGGCCGACCTGCGTGCTCGGCTCAGGGCTCGGATCAGTCAGGACCTCGCCCTGGACGCGAAGGACTGGCTCGGTAACGCTGTTGACGTTTGGGCTGACATCGAAGCCTTGATTTGGGAGGCCCTCGAAGTCGCGAGAAATCAGTTCGATCCCGACAACGCCGAAGGGCAGCTTGCGGTTAGCTTGGCAGCACTAACCGGGACCAAGCGACGCCAGCCCACCAAGGGGTCTGTGCTCTGCACACTGGGTCTTGACACGGGTCGCACCTTCGCTCCGGGGGAGCTTGTAGCTCACGTCGAAGGCCAACCTGAAAACCGTTGGGTTAACCGTGACCAGGTTTCGAGCACCATTGCCGGAACATACACCAACGTTCCGTTCATCGCTGAGTCTGCGGGGCTCAAGTTCGCGTTGGCAAACAAGCTCAAGGTCATAGCTCAAACCAAGAGCGGTTGGCTCTCCGTAACCAACCCCACCGACGCCACCCCGGGTGAGGATCTCGAGTCCATCCCCGACCTCATGGCGAGACGCGAAGAGGAGCTCGGAGCTGGGGGTAGCGGCACCGTTGCTGCCATCGATAAGGCCGTCAGTACCGTCGAGGGAGTCATTGGTTGTCGCGTCTTTTACAACGATTCTGCGGTGACCCAAACGATCGCTTCGGTTTCGATGCCGCCCAACAGCATCCGCGTTGTCGTTTGGGACGGCATCGGAGCTGCTGCGAGCAACAACTCGTTGGCTCAGGTAATCCTGGACAACAAGTCTGCAGGAGCCCCAACCCTTGGGGCAGCTAGTGGAACCGCGGTGGACCTCTACGGTGAGGTCAAGACGGTTAACTTTTCTAGAGCAACCTACGTGGTCTGCTTCGTGGCCGTGACGGTTTCAGCTCCGACCGGAACCAACACCACGCAGTTAACCGATGACGTAAAGTCATCGATCATGGCGCTTTGGCCAAACAAGGTCGGGCAAGCTGCGTACGCCAACAAAATGATCGCTGGTCCAGCCTCACTTGATGCCGTGATCAACGTTAGCTCACTGACCGTGGGTGGTCCCCCACCACCACCGGTGGCTAACTCCGTTGTGCCAGCCGCGGACCAGATCCTGTTGCTTAGCGACGCAAACATAACCGTTACGGTGAACCTGGTATGAGTGGTCTTGACGGCGCAATTCTGGACGAGTTTACGCAGGGAATTAACGCCCCTGGGAACGGTCAGCAAGGGTACTTCACCTTTGCCGACGGGCAAGCTCCGAGACCCAATCTCGAATACAAGTCCCCCGTTGACACGGCTGTTATTCTAAAGCCGCTTGTCTCCCAGGTTGCGGAAGCCAAGTCTCTGGCGGGTGCCACGATTGCTGCGTCTGGGACCGCGGTGTTGACGTACACTTTCCCTCCGACGCCCCACGCTGTCCGCGAGTACTGGTTGAGGTGTGTGGTTAGGGTCGGGGGGACAACGCAATATGCTGCCCGCGTTCGCTGTTGTTGCACCACAAACGCATCTGGACTGATCGTGACATCAAGCAATGCGGTTGAGTTCACGATCGGGTCCGGGTTCTCGCTGTCCGCGAGTGCCTCTGCCGGAGCCTCCACTGTGGGTCTCACCATCACGTCATCGACCGGATCGATCGCCAACTACTCCGCTTCGATCTTCGAGATTTACTCGGACGCCATCGCTTAACCTGTGACAGAACTCATCCACACCGAGGACCACGTTAGGTCCGCGGTGTTAAATCTGAACGGCCCCTTCTTGGGGAAGCCGAGGATCGCCTCGTTCCTTTGGGCGCTCATCTCCGGCCTGCAAGAGCTGGAAGACGCGATCCATTCCGTCATCGAACTCCGGCAGGTGGACAACGCTGAGTTGCCGCAGCTGCAGGTGCTCGGAAGAATCGTTGGTCAAAGATACTCGTCGGAACCCGTCGAGATCTACCGTGCCCTGATCAAGGCAAGGATTGCAGCGAACCGAAGCAGTGGCACGATCAATGACCTGCTCCGTGTGATCCAGGCCATGGATTACGCCGGTGTTCCGAGGTGGTGGAACCCGGGGTTCGCGATGGTGGGGGTACGAATCGATGAGGACGATACGGTCCCTCTCGCAGCCATCAACCAGGTGCTTCGGGCAGCGAAGGCTGCTCACGAACGCCTGATTATCTACAGCACGCCTGCCGCTCTACCCCACGCCATTTGGGGTGCAGCCACTGGCGGTTGGGGACGTGCTTCAGATTCCAACGTTGGCGGTAGGTTGTACCGCGCTTGGGGTTAACTTATGCCGTTTGCAACTAACGCAAACTACATCGCTCCGGTAACTGCCCCGGACCTCGGAAACCCAACCAAGGTAGCTCCCCCGGATCTCGGAAACGGGTTTGTTCCAGGAACTCCGATTGCCGCAGAGCACGTGAATTACTTGGTTAACCGGCTGTGCCCGGTGAAACAAAAGTTCACTTCGAACGGTACGTGGAACAAGCCACCGGGGGCTACGACCGTACGGATCGTTTGTGTTGGTGGCGGTGGGAAGGGTGCGGACGGTAACCCTGGTCAAGGTGCAGCCGGAGGTGCTGCGGGTGAGGTGATGGAGGCTGTGTTTGATGCCGACGAACTTCCAGCAAGCTTGACCGTGACGATTGGTGCGGCCTCTACTACCAACGCGACCGGTGGTGGTGCGACATACGTCCAGGCCAGTGGAATCACATTGGTTTGTGCGTTTGGTGGGACAACCGGAACAGGCAGTTCCGCTACTGGTCTCCCCTCCGATGTCACTCGGAGCACCACATATGTTACCCTGGGGGGATCCCAGCCGGCCGTAGGTGCTGCGGGCAACCGTGGCCAACACTCTCGGTACGGTGCCGGTGGTAGTGGGGGGGTCGCTACCCCTCCACCAGGGCCCGGCATATCGGGTCGAGGCTACGGTGCCGGTGGTGGAGGCGGTGCCTCCACCACGAACGGGGGAGGTAGTGGTGGAGGAGGTGGCTATGGCCATACCATCTACGCGGGTACTGCCAGCACGACCGGTGCCGCTGGTGCACCGGGTGTGTGTTATATATTTACAGATGTTGACGTGACTTGAGCGACGGACGTCCTTTAAGGGGACGCGTCCAAATCTAGACGAAGTTCTGCCGGAGGCCTATGTGCCTCCGGCTTTTTTGCGTTTGGGGATATGCAGCTTATCTGGTCAACGAAGGACCAATGGGAGTAGCGCAGCCCCGAACGCCACAATGGCTGAGACTGCGGCATGCCACCGACGGACGGGTTGCAGGTCCACGAGTGCCTTCAACTTCTCGTCCAGGTAGAACTGGGCTCGAAGCGATTCCCAACGTATCCAGATCCGGACGAAGGGTGACGCCAGAGCAATCCACA
>CBINDO010000079.1:0-28107 GCA_966249405.1 uncultured bacterium
CCGCGCTGAGCGTGCCGCCCCTCTCGAGCTCGAAACCACCCACCAACGGCAGTTGAGCCGGCTAGCCTTCACTCGACGAGGAACTCGAGGCCGTCCAACGCGACCTCCCACCCGCCAGCAACGACTGCGGCATACTCTTTCGAGTTGGCATCCAGAAGTGGGTTCGTGTTGTTGAGGTGGGTAAACACGCGACGCGGCACGTCGAGATCCCGGAGCGCGCGCAAACTACCCTGCTCACCGCCGACGGGTTGATGAGCCATCGTACGAGCCGGCCCGAGTCCTACGCCCAAGTCTGGAAGCTCGTTCTCGGACCAGAAGGTGCCATCCAATAGCAAGGCTGAAGCGCCCTGAAAGCTGTGTCGTGTCCGCTCCACGTCGGCAACGGCGCTGGCATAGACGAGAACCCCGCTGCTGGCCGTACGCACGCGCAACACCACGTTGTCTTCCGCCTCGGCGCCGGCCTCCGAAGCGACGCTTTCACGGAGATGCAACGGTGGTTTACCTCCTGCGGACACGGCTTCGACGAATACGCCGCTGGGACGGTCGTCGGGCGAACGCAGCTCGCATACTTTACCGAGCTCCAAGTTGCGAGCGCCGAGCTGTCCATCGAAGCGGTGCAACGTGCGGAGTGCTGCGTTCTGGCGAAGTCCCAAGTGCACGCGCGACGTGGCGTAGAGGGCCAAAGGCTGAGATTCCCGTAGCTGGAACAGGCCCAGCACGTGGTCGAGATCCCCGTTGGTGAGGACTACACCGCAAATCGGCGAACCTCGCACCGCCTTGGGCCACAGTTCACTCCTCTCCTGAATTTGGCGCAGGACATCCGGTGAAGCGTTCAGCAAGAACCACCCTTCGCCGTCCGCGGAAACGGCGACCGAATCCTGAGTCCGCGTAGCGAACCCGGGGCGTCCCCCTCGAACGGACGCACAGTTGTCGCACCCGCAGTTCCATTGTGGGAAACCTCCACCTGCGGCCGAGCCCAAAACCAATACGTGAAGCGGCATCCGTGTTGCGTAGGTCCGTTGGGGGAACTGGGTAGCGTTTCACACGACGATTGAACCACCCGAATGCGTATGGGCACTCGCGCCACGCCTGAGGCGTTATGCTCCGCTGCGTGTTGGCGCGGATACACAGCCCCGGCCGGACACCAATGCGAAAAACCGCTTCGGCATGCGTTCCGAGCGCACTTCGAGACTCGTTTGACCCGCAGCGCGGAGCTCGCACGGTGTTTGCAACATGCTGCGCTCATGAGCAACTGGGAAAAACCGAGCTTCGAAGAATTGGCGATGAACGCGGAGATCGGTGGGTATCAGCCAGACTACGACGGCGGTGAGCGCCCTGAGCCTCCGTTCGTGAAATACAGCGGGGAAGCACGAAGGTCGGGTAGCAGAATCCCGCACCTCGTCGCGGCGTTCCTCGGCGACTACACCACGAGCGGGTACACGCCCAGCCATGGCTGATGCACTTCACGTCATCGTGCCCGACGGCGCACCGGTAGTGCCGGCACGCAACGAGTTCGACACCAGTTCCTCGCGTCCCGAGATCAAGGCGAGTGAGGCACTCGCCAACGAGACCTCGGAGCCCCGGGTAACGTCCGCGAAGATTCAACCATCGAGTAAGGCGAGCGACGAACCCATGGCCGCCGAAGACTTTGCGGCCAAACTACGCAGCGAAGGAAGCGCTCGTTACCATTCTTCTCACCCGTTCAACCTCGCCATGCACGAGGGGAGCCTGGAGCGAGAACAGCTACAGCTGTGGGTGTTGAATCGCTATTATTATCAATCCAGGATCCCCATAAAAGACGCGATCATCGTCTCGAAGTCGGAAGATCCGGCGTTCCGACGGCAGTGGCTGCGCCGCATTACCGACCACGACGGAGGTTCCGACCCCAGCGACCCCAACTACCAGCCGGGCGGGCTCGAGCGCTGGCTACGTCTGGGCGATGCGCTAGGCGTCGACCGTGACCGCATGGTGAGCATGAAAGAAGTGCTGCCCGGTGTACGATTCGCCTGTGACGCGTACGTAAACTTCGTCCGCGAGTCAACCTTGCTCGAAGCAGTGGCGTCATCCTTGACGGAGGTGTTCGCCTCCGATCTAATGTCCCAACGTGTGGCGGCGTTCGAGAAGCACTACGCGTTCGTACGCCCCGAGGCGCTCGAATACTTCCGCGAGCGGGTACCGCGTGCACAACGCGATTCCACGGAAGCGATAGACTACGTCGTCGCCAACGCGGTCACACGTCAGCAGCAGGACGCGTGTATACGGGCCCTTCTCACCAAGAGTCAGATCTTGTGGCATCTGCTCGACTGCGTGAATTTCGAAACCGTATCGACCCCCAAAATCGAGACTGAAGTCTCGTAGGCCATGGCCGGCGACAACGAGCAGCTCGATCGTCGGCCAACGTTGAGCCGCGGCGTTCGCTTGCGGTACGACCCACCGACCCGCAGCTACGTCCTCCTCTCCCCCGAACGTGGGTTGCGGTTGAATTCGTCCGCCACGGAGATTCTCATGCGTTGCAACGGTCTGCTTACGGTGCGGCAAATAGCCGTCGAGCTCCACTCGATCGCCATTCGTCCCGCCGAGGCGCACGCCGGCGGTATGGCGGAGAGCCCAGGCTCACGCCACGTTTCCGAGCAAGCAGAACGCGGTTCAACTCTGGCAGAGGTAACGCAAGACGTATTGGACCTCCTTACCGAGCTGGCGCGACGTCAACTCATCTATTTCAGCGCGGGTTCGTGACCGGTAGCCAACCACGGAAGGTCATCCATGACGTGCAACTCACCGCGGCTACTCACCCTGATTGCAGAGTTGACGTACAGTTGCCCCTTGCGCTGCGCTTATTGCTCCAATCCGACTCGAACGACCCACTCCGCCCCGCGACTCTCGGTCGACGATTGGTCGAGGCTGCTCGACGAAGCGGCAGCGTTGGGCGCCCTGCACGTCCACTTCACCGGCGGCGAACCGCTTCTGCACGAAGGTCTCGAACTGCTGGTGGAGCGCGCACGCTACAATCAGCTCTACACCAACCTGATCACCAGCGGCCTTCCGCTGACGCGCGAGCGCTTGAGCGACCTCGTGGAAGCTGGCCTGGATCACGTTCAACTCTCCTTTCAAGGAACCGACGCCGACGACAACGCGCGCACGGCCGGACTGGATGCCACGCGACACAAATTGGAGGTCGCGCGGTGGGTGAAGTCATTGGGCGTACCGCTGACCATTAACATCGTCGTGCACCGCCAGAACATCGCCAACCTCGAGCAAACGCTCGCCATGGTCGAAGCGCTGGAGCCTCATCGTATCGAACTTGCCAACGCGCAGTATCTGGGATGGGCGCTTCACAACCGCGATCAGTTGTTGCCGAGCGCACGGCAACTCGATGCGGCGCGGCGGCTCGCCTCGGCCGCGCGCCGGCGCTTGATGGGCAAGACCGACGTGCTGTTCGTTCTACCCGACTACTACGCCGATCGTCCGCGCGCCTGCATGCAAGGCTGGGGTAGCCATTACCTCGTCGTCAGCCCAGACGGGTTGGCTTTGCCTTGTCATGCCGCTCGCGGCCTACCTGACTTGTCGTTCGACGATGTGCGCAGCGCGCCCTTGTCGGCGCTGTGGACAAGCTCGAAGGCGTTATGCAAGTATCGTGGCAGCGATTGGTTGCCGAAGCCGTGCCGCAGCTGCGACGAGCGCGAGCGCGACTTCGGAGGTTGTCGTTGCCAGGCATTTGCTTTGACCGGGGACTCCTCTGCCACGGACCCGAGCTGCGCGTTGGCACCGTCACACGCCATTGTTCAGCAGGCGCGGACACGTGCGGAAGCGTCACATGTGTCAACGCCGCTCGTTTTGCGTAGGGCGCCAACGCGAATCAGCCCTGCCGGCGACGCCGTACGAATGCTCGCGGAACCCACCAACTCGGTCGACTGACGACTATTGGCCATGTCACGGACAACGGCACGAAGTGTGCATTGCCTGGCGCATGCGCCGAATCGAGTTCTCGACATTGGTGGTGTTGGCCGTGGGTTGCAGTAAGCCGGACCCGAAACCCGTGCAACCCGAGCAGGAGGCAAAAGTCGTGGAGGCTGAAGGGCATGGCGAGGCAGCGAAACACCGAGTGGGACCCGCCGTAGGAGGTGAACCGGTCGAAGTTGGAGAACCCAACGTTCCGGAGTTCAAACCCGCTTTCGAAGGTCAGACGCGGGCGAAAGCCGTGCATACCCAGAACAAGTTCCTCGTGACAGAGGTCGCAGGACCTTTCAGTGAACCGTGGGCGCTGACATTCCTGCCGGACGAGCGAATGTTCGTCACCGAAAAGCACGAGGGCAGACTGCTGTTGGTGAGCAAAGACGGTAAGAGCTCGGTCAACGTCGCCGGCGTACCCAAAGTAGACGGCCGTGATCAGGGCGGCTTATTGGACGTCGAACTCGGCCCGCAGCATACGAAGGACGGCCTCGTGTACCTCAGCTACTACGAGCCCCGGGACGGCGGGAACGGCCTCGCGGTGATGAGCGCCAAGTTCGTAGACGGAAACGAACCGAAGCTGACCGACGGCAAGGTCATCTTCAGAATGATGCCGACTCTTGACTCGACGAAACACGCAGGCGGCAGGTTAGTGTTTACTCCAGACGGTCACCTGTTCATCACCCTGGGCGAACGCTCGATTCTCGATGGTCGGAAACAAGCACGTGACCTGAACAGCCACTTCGGCAAGGTCGTGAGAATCTTGCCAGACGGCACCGTCCCTAAGGACAATCCTTACGCATCGAATGCGCAAGCCAAGCCCGAGATCTGGACCTCGGGTCACAGAAACGTTCTCGGTGCAGCACTCGACGAGAAGAACCGGCTATGGGTCGCCGAGATGGGTCCGCGAGGCGGGGACGAACTCAACTTGGTTGAACGTGGCAAGGACTACGGTTGGCCCACCATCGGTTATGGCGAGGAGTACTCTGGCGAGGCCATTCACGAGACCACCCAGGCCGAAGGGTTGGAACAACCGGTGTATTATTGGGACCCAGTCATATCTCCTGGCGCCCTCACGATTTACAAGGGCGAGCTGTTCCCCGAGTGGCGAGGAAACTTCTTCATCGCAGGGTTGTCGAGTCAGGCGCTGATCCGACTGGTGCTCGAGAACGACCGCGTCGTCGGAGAAGAACGCTTGCTTACGGACCGCCAGGAGCGCATTCGAGAGGTCGTTGAGGGCGCATCCGGGGCCTTGTATCTACTCACCGACGGGGACGAAGGCAAACTCCTGAAGCTGACGCCCCAATGATCGAGGGTTCGGTACCAATGCGTGGTCGAGGGCGGCTCGCGATGTGTCTGGCTTGGCTGCTTGTAGGGTGCAGCCGAGACGAGCCTCCCCCCAAGTATGTCCATAGCGAGAACGGCTACCTGATGGTGCTCCGCGAGGGTGACGATGCTTTCGCTCACCTGACTCAGCTCGCCGTAGATGAACGGCTGCAGGGGGCGACGTTGACCGGCTTCGGTTTCGGACACGCGACGTTTGGTTACTTCGACCCTGCACTCGGAGACTTCGTCCGCCGCGACTTTCGCGACGTCGAGTTGGCGAGCATCACCGGTAGTATCGCGTGGAAGGACGGCGTGCCGTCGTTGCACCTGCATGGAGTCTCTACCGACCGCACGTTTGCCGCCCACGGCGGTCATCTCCTGGCGCTGCAGGTGGGACGCGGCTCCTTGGAGCTCCAGATCATTGCCCGGCGTACGCCACTGCTGCGGCAACGCGACGAGACGCTGGGAGCGGAAGTGTTGACGCTGCCCAAGTCCGATGCGCCGCGCTGACGCCCCGATGGTGACCTCAACTCAGACGACGCTCGGGCGCCGTTCGTCACTCAACCTCAACACGGCGACCTCGGGTGGGCACCCGAAACGAACGGGTAACCCGACGCAACCTATCCCGCGGCTGACGAAAAGCGAGCTGTCGCCGACCTCCTTGATTCCTTGATCGTACGTTCGGTTGTGCAGCGGCAGGATTGGCGCGCCGTAACCCGGAATGCGCACCTGGCCGCCGTGGGTATGTCCGCTGAGCATCAGATCTACCCTCCCCATCCGCGCCTGGTCCGCGGCGTCCGGGTTGTGTGCCAAAACGACGCGACAATCGTCCGGTCGAGCGGCGCGCAGTAATCTATCGCATCCAAACCGGTCCTCCATGTGGTCGCCTGCGCCAAACACCACGAGACGTCGCCCTTGGCGCTCGATGGGCAACGCCCGATGGCGCACTGAGAACCCGCTGGACTCGAGCTGAGCCAGTGACTCGGCGGCATCCGCCCAATGGTCGTGGTTACCAAGCACGCAACACACCCCGTCTCGGGCGCGAAGACGCTTCAAGATCGGCCAGACTCGGAGCACTTCGTCACGCTGACGGTGAACGAAGTCACCCGTGCCGACGATGAGGTCGGCGCCCACGTCGTTCGTCAAGGCCACGACCTCCTCCAAGAAGTTCGCGGAAATGAGCCAGCCCAAGTGCGTGTCGGTGATCTGGGCTATGCGATAACCGACGAACTCTGGCGGGAGGTTCGGGACGAAGACGTCGTAGTAGTTCACTTCGACCGCGTAGCGCTCGATGAACACCGAGTAACTAGCGGTGAGGGCCGTGGCCGCCGCACCCAGCAACCAACCTCTTCTCGAAACCCGCGGCTGTTTCACTCTTCGAGGCTACCAGCACCGACGACCGTCGATTGTGGGGATTGCGTGGATATTTGGCGGGATGACAGTGGCCCTGCGATGGCCTCGTGTGCGACGCCTCGTTCCCGCACCGAACGCGTCAACTCGCGTTGGCCGCCCGTGGTCGCGCTTGCCGAACGGCGTCGAAGACTTGGTCCAAAGATACGGGTTTGATGAGATGGGCATCGAAGCCGGCCGCCAAGGTCCGAGCGCGCGCGCTCTCGTGAGAGAAGCCGGTGAGCGCCACAATCGTGAGCTCGCGATGACCTGCCTGCCGAAGTTTGTGGGCCACTTCGTAGCCGGAGATGTCCGGCAGCCCGAGGTCGAGCAATACGAGCTCTGGCTCGAATTCGTCCACGGCGGCCGGGACGTCCTCGCCGCGAGCCACGGTCATGACTCGATGTCCGAGCCGTTGCAACATCAGCGCCAGCATCTCGGCGGCGTCCTCGTTGTCGTCGACGATCAAGACGCGCAAGGCTGGCTGAGCCTCCGATACCGCATAGTTGTGAGCAATGGGTGGAGGCGGGGTCGACTTGGCAGACTTCGGTTTGGGCAGCGTCATCTGCATGGTTGCGCCATGGCCCAAGCCGGCGCTCTTTGCCACGACGGAGCCGCCGTGCAGCTGAACCAACTGTCTCACCAAGCTCAACCCGATACCGAGACCGCCGGTGCCCTCGGCGCCGACCTGGACGAAAGGCTCGAAGATGCGTTCCAGGTGCTCGCCGTCGATACCGATGCCGGTGTCCGACACCGAGACCTCTATCACGTTGCCGTTGACTCCAGCCTCGACGGTGATCGTCCCACCGTTGGGTGTATACCGAACCGCGTTGGAGAGCAGGTTGAGCAGCACCTGCTCCAACCTCACCCGGTCGGCTCTGATCACCAAGCCGTGCTCTACCCCTGAGGTGACGAGACGGTGTTGCTTCTGTTCGAGCAGCCCTCGCACGGAGTTGGCAGCGTCTTCCAAGAGCTCGTCGAGCGTGAGGAGCTCGGGCTTGAGGACGACCTTGCCCTGCGCTACTCGCGTCAGGTCCAACAGGTCGTCCACCAACGACGTCAGCTGTTGCACCTGCCGCGACATGCCAGTGTAGACGTGGATGACTTGTTCTTCCGACAAGGGCACGTCGCGGAGCACCGTGATGCTGTTGGCGATGGCGGCAAGCGGGTTTCGAAGTTCGTGACCCAGAACCGCCAAGAAGCGGTCCTTGGCGTTGCTTTCGGCCTTCGCGGCGTCGTGCGCCTTGGTGACCTGCTGCAGGTGAAACGACGCCCGTTGGTCAGACACTACGATGTTGCAGCGTCGCGAGCGCCCGGCCGGCGCCGGAACCACCGACATCAGGGTCGGCACCGCGTGCAACCCTCCCCGTAGAATATTGACGGCGACCGTCGATGCCGTTTTGGCTCCGGCAGCTTGGATCAGCGCGCGCTGGGAGACAGCGTCGAGCCAGCGCAGAATGGACGCCCCCTGAATTGCACTGCGGTCCACACCAATCAGGTTGCAGAGGAAGCGATTGCAGTACAGGACTTCGAGGTCTGGCCCCAGAGACAACGCCCCCTCCTCCATCTGCTCGATGAAGTCGCGGTACGGAAGCTCCGAGCTTTCGAGTGTGAAAATCTCGTCTGTTCCACCGACTCCTACTACCACGGCGTCGACCCCGCCGCTGCGAATCGCGTCCAAAGTGGCGTTGGCTTCGGCAAGCTGCCTACGCAGCGACTCGACCTCGTGTCGTGGATCGACCATGATGTTGCTCCTCGGGCTAACTGCCACTCTGCTCGGAACCCAGAGCGTCGAGATCCAGATTCAAAAGCGCCTTACTCTCGTCCGAAAGATCGCCGATCACGCGCTTGATGGGTTCGGGAAGCTCCCGAACCAGGGTCGGTATCGCCAAAATCTGGTGCGCCTTGGCGAGCTCGGGGCGCTTGACGAGGTCGATGACTTCAATGTTGTAGCGGCCGGGAAGATGGCGCTCACATAGCCGTTCGAGGTTTTGCAGGGCGGTTCGCGACTTGGGAGAGTCGCCTGCGATGAACAGCCGAAGGTTCCAGAACTTGCCTTGGCTGCTTGGATCTAGTGTGGTCACGGGGCTTGCTCCCTTCTGTCGGCACGACGTGACGACGCCATGTCGGAGCGACTTCGCGCCAACTGCGCGTCGTCTTCGGCCATGGCGTTGATCGCAACCCGTAACGTCTCGGCCTCATCGGCGAACTCCGCGTCCAATTTGGCTTTCTGCTCCCGATGCAGAGCTTCGAGCCTCGCTAACTTCCTTTGGGCCTGTTCCAATCGCTCTATCCTCCGACGTCGTTCCAGTTCTTCTCTGCCGTTTTGTGACAAACGGGCGGACCCCGTGAGCACGCCTTCCGTTCCCACGTACACATCCACCAAAGAAACCCCAGACGAGGTAATTAGAAATTCGCGCACCTGGTTCGAGTGCGGCATGCCGCGCGACTTGATCACGTAGAGAACGCGGTTTCGCTCACCGGATGATTCGACGGCTCGCAGCAAGAGCCACGTGTCCACCACCGACGACACCTCCATGGTGGTCGCCTCCAGAGCGTCGGCTCCCGATGTGAGGCTGGTGAGCATCGCGGTGATCTGTTGCTCTTTCAAGAAGTCGATCAGACGGACGAGTAGGCCGTGTGCGGCAGCCTGGTTACCCGCGCCGACGAAGTTGCTGGCAGGGTCGATGGCGACGGCCGCTGGCTTGAACACGGTGATGTGTTTGTGGATGACGGCAAGGTGCGTCTCCAAACCGAAGGCCGTTGGGCGAGACGTGACGAATTGCAGGAGGCCCGCGCTCACCCAGCGCTCCAGGTCGAGCCCGATGCTCCGCATGTTGCGGATGATTTGGGACGGCGACTCCTCGAAGGAGAAGTACAGGAACCGACCTCCACTGGAACAGACCGCGTCGGCGAAGTGGGCTGCGATGCTGCTTTTGCCGGTGCCTGCGGTCCCGCTGACGAGCACCGTCGAACCGCGAAAATACCCGTCGCCGCCCATCATCGCGTCCAGGCGCGGAATGCCACTCGAAACCTTCTCGTCGCTGACGGCGTGATCCAGCCCGGCGCTCGTAATCGGCAGAACGGAGATCCCGCTCTCGTCGATGAGGAAGGGATATTCGTTCGTGTGGTGAGCCGAACCGCGGTATTTGACGACCCGGATGCGACGCGTAGAGACCTGGTCGACGACACGATGGTCGAGCAAGATGACGCAATCGGAGACGTACTCTTCGAGGCCATGGCGCGTGAGGGCGTTGTCGCCACGCTCCGCGGTGATGATTGCCGTCACCCCTCGGTCCTTGAGCCACTCGAACAACCGGCGCAGCTCGGAGCGAATGATCGTGTAGTTCGAGAGCCCCCCGAACAGCGTCTCCAGGGTATCGATCACGACGCGTTTGGCGCCGACCGTTTGGATTGCCAGCTCGAGCCGCAGGAACAGCCCTCCCAAGTCGTATTCACCGCTTTCGATGATGGTGCTCGGGTCGACCACGAAGTGATCGATGGAAAGCAGGTTCCGAGCTTCCAAGTCCGCGAGATCGAAACCCAACGACGCGACGTTGGCATACAGGTCGGACGTGCGCTCTTCGAAGGCGATGAAGACGCCTGGCTCGTTGTGGTCGAGCGCGCCTCGGACCAGAAACTGCATACTCAACAGCGTCTTGCCACAACCCGCGGCGCCGCAGACCAGCGTAGGGCGTCCCGTAGGCAGCCCCCCCATCAACACGTCATCTAGTCCGGCGGTCCCAGACGAGGTCTTCGAAAGACTAAGCATCGGCGCAAGATACAGCGATGGCTGCGTGAAGCCAATACGGCCTCGTTGGCCGGTCGATCAACGACGTGCAGGCTTTCATCCGAGACGAAACTGAGCCGTGGCCTCTACGTTGCATTCTGCCGCATCTGCTAACCTGCTACCGCGAGTGGCAGCGGGAATTCGCACCCGCCGCGGGGCCGCACCCCGGTGTTCACTCCGCAACGTAGACGCCCGCGGCGGACGTTACCGTGTCGCTACCGAGGGGAAACTCCGCATACGGGTGGGGCGAAATCCTGCATCAACCTGGCCCCCGGTTATCCAGCAAGCGTCGGCCCGTGATCGGACACAGATTTCGAGCCATGCGTGGCGTTCATGTTCCACGCCAGGTGCTCGGGGTGTCGCGCTTGGGAGGGGCGCCGGCCGCGCGGACCACGCCGAGTACCTTTTCCGAACTTGCACGGCGCACCAAACTCCCTTCTGGAATTGCCGTGGTGTCGGTGAACGGCCCGAACGGCGACCGACCGCCAACGCCAAGTATCACGACCCGGCAAACGACGGTCGACTGGAAGGCCTACGACGTTCGTTGCTAGCTTGCTCGAGTCGACCCCTAGCGGGCGGGTTCGTTCTCGCGTTCATCTATCACGCAACTGCGTGGTGCGCGCCAGCGTCGTTCCTACCGTAGCGGAACGGGCGCACCGCTGGCGCGTACAAATCCGCTATCGCGCCGGTGACCTGGCGGTCACCCCCACCCCACTCGTGACAGCGCCCGCCACCGTTCCCCAACGTGTTAAGGGAGGCGGCACCCGACGATACCGCCGGGACCCGCACTATGGACACCAAAGTCTTCATCGACTCGATCATGCGGCAGACGATCGTGCTCATCGCTCAGTTTGCCGCTACTGCCGGGATCCGCGCACCATTGGCTCACCTCGCGGACGAAGTCTTCCTGAGCCTTTCCAGTGAGCTCGAGTCGCAGGGAGTGTCTCGCAAGCTCGTGGCCGACATGTTTGGAATGGCCCTCCGGAGCTACCAGAGACGCGTGCAACGCCTCCGTGAAAGTGCGACGAATCCAGGGCAGACGTTGTGGCAGTTGGTGCTCGGATATCTGGAAGCGCGCGGGCGAGCCACGCGCAAAGACGTGCACGAGCAGTTCTGCGGCGATGACCCGGAGGCTCTGGGTGCCATCCTCAATGACCTCGTCCGGTCCGGCCTCGCCTCCAGGACTGGGAGTGGTGGGACGGCACTGTTTGCGGTTACACCAGAAGAGGATCGTCAGGCGCTCGCCCGCTTGGGCAAGGAGGAGACCGTCGCTGCCTTGGTGTGGCTGGATCTGTGCCGTAATCCCAACACCAGTACTCAGGATGCTGCGGAGCGCTTGGGCTTGGCAGAAGACCTAGTCGAGTCGGCCGTGGCGTCGCTCACGGCGCAGGGCCGCATCACCAACCGCGACGGCAGGGTCACCCCCGAACCCATGGTGATTCCGGTTGGCGCCGAGGCGGGCTGGGAGGCGGCAGTGTTCGACCACTTTCAGGCCGTCGCTGGGGCGATCACCATGAAGCTCCGGCAAGGTTCGACGCGCTCGACGGCCGACGACACGACGGGTGGCTCGACGTTGACCTTCGAGATCGACGCAACGCACCCCGCGGCCGCGCGTGTATTGGGTCTGCTCGAGCGCGTCAGATCCGACGTGTTTACCTTGTGGAACGAAGTCGAGACGCTGAACGCAAAGCGTCCCCTCGATGAGCGCAGCTCGCGACGCGTGACCTTCTACGTCGGTCAGTCAGTGACGGCCTTGGGAGAGGAAACATGAGGCGATTGCCCGAGATTACCGTCGCCGCATTGTTGACGCTCAGCTGCGGGACGCAAGACACGACGACCGAGGTTGGGACCAACACGAGTTGGCTCAAGACGTGCGCGCAAAGCGTCGAATGCAACGGCGCCGGAAGCTGCGAGTGCGGCTTGTGCACTCGCTCCTGCGAAACTGATGCGGAGTGCGGCGGCGGCAAGTGTGGGTCGGCGTTGGCAAGCAACGCGCAGTGTGAGCAAGCGATGGATTCTCGGATTTGCCTACCGGCGAAGTCCGAAGGGGACGCCGATGTCTGCACCACTCTGCCAATAACCAGCGACGCAGACCTAGAGCCACGGCAGTCCAACTGCTCGGAGCCGAACGCTCTACTCTGTGAGACGTTCGACGCGCCGCTGCCCGCGGAATACTCGACGTGGTACGGCGACGAAGAGGTGGCGTCGCTCCAAGACTGCGAGGTAGCGCGTGGCGCCGGCGCCTTGCGCCTCCAGTCGGATGTGTTCGGTTATGCCCAAACCCGGATGTGGTTGTCCTCTCCGCTGTTGAACGGTCCGCTCCACATCCGGCTGTATGCGTATTTCGCCCGAGATCTCGTGGTCCCACGCTACCTCGGGTTGTTCGAGCTGTGGACGAGTGAAGACGGACCCGGCAACAAGATCAGCTTGGATGCCATCGAAAACGACCAACTCAAGGTCAATCTCTCACCATTTTCTTCGGTACTGGCCAGCGCGGAGGGTGTCCTGCCGAGGGACGAATGGGTGTGCATCGAGGTGGACGTCGAGCTCAGCACCGAAGCGGGGTCCGTTCGTGTGTCTCTCGACGGAGCTCCGGTCATCGACGAAACGGCTGTGGTCACTTCCCCCGGCGAACCATTCACGGTCGCGGTCATCGAGAGCGCACCCGCCGAAGACTCGACCGGGGTAAACATGGTGTTCGACGAACTCGTCGTGGCGACCTCCCCCATCGGATGCCTGTAGACGTGCGCTCGCATTCGAGCCGACCCCGGTCCGGGGGTGGTTGGGCCCAGCCTGGTGAGACAGCCGTGCGGCTCCCGCCCACCACGAAGCGAGATTTCGCGAACGACTCGTGGCGCAGAACCGGCGCCCCTCACGGCGTTGCGCGTGGCTCTTTCGTCGCGTGACGTCGCATCGGCTTGCCTTGTAGAGTGCGGATTAGATTCGCTGCGTCGAACGGTGCTCGCACTTTACCGTCGTTGTCGAAGTACAGGTAGACGTCGCACCCTTGGTCCACCCATTTCCGAACGCGGTTGCTCCAGCTGCGCAGCTGCGCGGGCCGATAACCACTCATGTAAAGCTCCTCCGAGCCGTGAAGTCTCGCGTACACGAAAGGGGCGGTCACTTCGTTGAGCATGGGGAACTCGTCTCCGCTGTCGGCGACGCAACAAGCCACGGAATGTTGCCGCAAAAGAGCATAGAACCTCGAATCGATGAAACTCGGGTGACGCACTTCGAGGGTATGTAACACCGGGGCTTGGACGAGCGGCTCGACGACACTTCGACCGGCTACGCGCTCGTCGTGATTCGCCGCCAGCTTGGCCATGCCAGCCGTATCCCGGGGTAACAGCGCGAGAAAGCGCTCGATGACGTTCGGCTCGAACGTCACCCTGGCGGGCAAATGCCAGAGGATGGGCCCGAGTTTACGACCCAGACACATCACACCGGAGGCAAAGAAGTTCGCCAAGGCAGTGTCTACATCACGCAAACGTTTGAGGTGAGTCACGTACCGACCTCCTTTCACCGAGAAGACGAAGGAGTCGGGAGTCGCGTCCCGCCAGGTTGCGTACAGCGATGGGCGCTGCAGCGAGTAGAACGAACCGTTCAGCTCGACGGTACAAAACGTACGACTTATGAACCCGAGCTCATCAGCTTGCCGGAGGCCGTGCGGGTAGAACACACCCCTCCAAGGAGCGTATCGCCATCCCGACACCCCAATTCGCACGGTAGACCCGCCCAGCTCCAGTGGGTGAACCTCCCCTCCAAGCTGGGTGTTCGGTACAGCCGCCATGCAATCGACGAAGCAACGGCCGTGCCCGCGGACGATGCGGGACTTGCGCCCACATCGTGGGTACACGGTCGGGATTACCGAGTGCCGCGTCGCGAGATTTCGTGACCGTCGGCGCGAAACGTCAATGTCTTGGCGTCGCAGTTTTGCCGCGCCTGAGGACTTTAGCCACGCCCCGAGTGGGTCGTTTTCAGAACACGGCTGTTGTTGCGAAGTCGACGGCTCGCTCAGGAACTTATGTCAGGCATCGCGAACGCGACAGAGGAGTACAAGGGCGTCCTGGTTCCCTCCAAATTACGAGCGGTCATCCCGTACATGCTCGATCTCGAGCTCGTGCGAGAGCGCCTCTCGGTACTGGGCCACCAGTGGGATCTGCTGACCATCTTGGGTCAAGTCTGCGGAACCGGTACGGACATGACCACTACGCGCGAGGAATTCAACGCCCTCACGCACGAGCTGATCAGCAACCTCGGTCTGGAGACGTTGGAGAAGTTCTCCGACATGCTGCACTTCAAGGCGCAAGTCGCCATCGACATCATCATCCGCAACCTCTTCGAGCGCACGGCGGACATCGGATTTCTGGCAACGGACGACGACGTACGGCATTTCGTCGAGTCGAGCGCTGGAGACTCCGAGCGCACCGCGCCGCTCCACGTCGCCTTGCGTGAGCGCTTCGCAGAATACGTAGCCAAGTACTCCGTATACGAGGACATCGTCTTGTTCGATCCGAGCGGCGGCGTATTGTGCCGTCTGGATGAATCGCCCGCCCCAAACGCGTCGGCGACTCGCTTCATCCACGAAGCGCTCCACACCTCGAGCGCCTACATCGAGTACTTCGGACCCTGTGACATCTACCCAGGCCAGGGTGACAAGCTGATCTACGCGTACCGCGTCAACGACCGAAGCGGCAACCCCGCCGCCGTCCTCAGTCTCACGTTCGGGTTCGAACTCGAGCTCCGCGCCGTATTCGACAACCTCATCGGACGGCACGACTGGACGGTACTCGGGCTCTTGGACCCCACGGGCAAGGTCATCGCTAGCAGCGATAGTCTGCAGATGCCGTGCGGAACACAACTATCACAGGTTCCGCTCGACGAACCGCAGATCTTGAGGCTCGGCGGCAGGGCGTACCTGGCTCGGGCTTGTCGCACCAAGGGTTATCAGGGATACGCTGGGCTCGGCTGGTACGGCTGCGCCTTGTTACCATTGGAACACGCCTTCAACGCGACCGGGCCAGCCACGAACGCCGCCCCTCCCCACTTCATCAAGGCGATCGCCGACAACCCCGAACTGTTTTCGCGCAGTCTCAAGGAACTCGTCCAGAAAGCAGATGGCGTGCAGGCCGAGCTCGACCGCACGGTTTGGAACGGACACCTCCCGGAAAGCGATTCCCAGAGCGTCCAGAACTTGTCGGCTCGAAAGGTCCTGCTTCGCGAGATATCGGCAACTGGTGGTCGTACCAAAGAGGTGTTCGAGCGAGCGATTGGTAACCTATACCAAACCGTGGTCTCGAGCGTGCTGTCGGATGCCGGTTATGCGGCGTCGCTGGCCATCGACATCATGGATCGAAACCTGTACGAGCGCGCCAACGACTGCCGTTGGTGGGCCCTCACTCCGACGTTCCGCCGGGCGCTGTCTGCGTCGGCTAGCACCGACGCTCGCGATGCAGCAGAGCTCGAACGCATCCTGAGGCACATCAACGGGTTGTATACGGTCTACACCTCACTGTTCATCTTCGACAGCCAAGGGCGCGTCGTGGCGAGCTCTGCAGCCCACGTGGCGCGGGGCCAGCAGGGCGTGTCCGCAGACGAGGCGCGACGGGTGCTTTCGCTCAAGACCACGCAAGACTACGTGGTCTCCCCGTTTGCTGCCTCCGAGCTCTACGACGGCCGTCCCACGTACATCTACGCCGCGCCGATCCGAGACGTGGTGGCGGCCCGCAACGTCGGTGGCATCGGTGTCGTTTTCGACAGCCAGCCGCAGTTTGGCCAAATGTTGCGAGACGCGCTGCCATGTGAACGAGACGGCCGCGTGCTCCACGGTTGCCGCGCGGTCTTCGTGGAGCGCTCCGGCCGCGTCATTGCGTGTTCGGATGACGGCTATCAGCCGGGGGCTCGGATCGACGTGCCTGCAGCCTTCCTGACGCTCGCCAATGGCCAATCCCGCCGGGAGATCGTGCAAGCCGCCGATGGGCTCTATGCGGTCGGGGGTGAATGCAGTCACGGCTACAGAGAGTTCAAGTCGAGTCGGGACAACTATCGCAACGACGTGATCGCGCTGGTGTTCTTGCGCCTTTCGGATCTACCCGACGCCAGACACTCCGCCGCCCCAGGTGACGCGAAGGTCGCCTACCCGAAACGTTCGTTCAATGAAAGCGCGGTCGAGGTGGCGACGTTCCGCATCGGCGAGTTGTGGCTCGGTTTGCCGGCAAAGGACGTCATCGAGGCCGTACCGTTGACCGCAATCACGGCGATTCCTTCCAGCAGCAATGCCGTGAAGGGCGTCGTACGCTACCGCAATACGTCCGCTCTCGTCGTCGACGCGCGTCCCCTGCTGGCGGGACAAATGGGCTCGGCCTCGGGCGCCGACAACATCATCGTCATGAGACTCGACGGATCCTACGTAGGCCTCGTCGTCGACGAGCTCGGCGAAGTACCGGACGTGCCACTGCGCGCTGTCGAATCGGCAAACATCGCGTTTGGCTTGGACTCTGCCTACCTCGAAGGGGTCATCAAGCCCGACACCAGCACACCAGGAGCCAGCCTCGTATTGCTGCTGCGAACTCGGGAGTTCATCGAACTCGTGATGGGCGCAAAGCTACGACCAGACACGCTGACTTCGCTGCAGCAAGCGGCGGGCAGTGTTCGCGTCCAAGCGGCAGAGTGAGCACTAGGAGTGATGATGACTTCGACACAAATCAAACGCAGCTTTCCTCTGTTCGTCCTTTGCGGGCTTTGTCTGATTGGTGGAGTGCTTCATCAATCCCCCGCCAGCTTGCCCTCGGCGACCAAGGTCGATTCTGGTGATACCGCTTGGATGCTCAGCGCCTCAGGCTTGGTACTCCTGATGACCCCGGGTCTCGCGTTCTTCTACGGCGGCATGGTGAGCAAGAAGAACATCATTGCCTGCATGTTGAAGAGCTACGTCGCGCTGGGTCTGGTCACACTGCTTTGGGTTACCGTGGGCTTCAGCCTCGCGTTCGGCGACTCTCTCGGCGGGTTCGTGGGCAATCCCGCGACCTACGTCATGTTCCGCGACGTCGGCTTCGACGCGGGCTCGCGACTGGCGCCAACCATCCCGCTCGCGCTCTTCGCCCTGTTCCAGCTGAAGTTTGCCATCATCGCCCCGGCCCTGATCAGCGGCGCATTGACCGAACGCATCCGCTTCTCCAGCTACTTGATCTTCGTCACGTTGTGGAGCCTCTGCATTTACGCGCCGCTGGCACACATGGTCTGGCATCCGGACGGAGTCCTGCGCAAGCTCGGGCTACACGACTTCGCCGGTGGAACCGTGGTGCACATCTCGGCGGGCTTCGCCGCGCTCGCTGGCGCACGACTGGTCGGTACTCGCCATTCCCATGCTCACCAACCGGCCAACATCCCCCTCGTTCTGCTCGGCACGGGTATGTTGTGGTTCGGTTGGTTCGGCTTCAACGCTGGCTCGAGCCTCGCGGCGAACGGCTTGGCCGTCAGGGCCTTCTTGACGACCAATACCGCATCCGCAGCTGCGCTGCTCGCTTGGCTGTTTCTCGACCTCGCACTCGGCAAGAAGCCGAGCGCCATGGGCGCATGCATCGGGGCGGTCGTGGGTCTCGTCACCATCACTCCCGGCGCTGGCTTCGTCAGCGTTGGCGCGAGTATGTTCATTGGCGCCGTTGGTAGCATCGTGAGTAATCTCGTCGTGCGCAGCTGGCCGCGGTCGGCGATCGACGACGCGTTGGATGTGTTCCCTTGCCACGGCATCGGCGGCATAACTGGCATGGTGTTGGTCGGAGTCTTCTCCGAGCACGACGGGCTGATCGCGGGAAACGTCGTCGGCTTCGCGACGGAGATGGCGATCATGGTTGGCGTGTCCGTGTTCACGTTCACGGGCGCGTGGCTGCTCTACAAGATCGCCAACGCCTTCATACCGCTCCGGGTGTCGGCCGACGAAGAGCGGGTCGGTTTGGATCTCAGTCAGCACGGTGAGACGTTGATGAGCATGTTGCCCGACGGGTTCACCACCGCCCACAACGACGCTGCGACGTCGGCTCTGGACGCGGAGCGATACCGCTACACGGGCTGAACCGGATCTGGCGCCCGCGAGACAACGGGTTCAGCAAGCGACCCCCGGCGGGCCAGACAGTGCCGCAGGCCGGGCTCTTCGTGTGGGGATAGGTAACTTTCGGAACCACCCTACGGCAAGGATGCGCGATGGCGGCAAATTGGTAGCGCTACCGTTAACGTCGGCGCTACTGACGAGTGCAAGTGGCGGCGGCACGCGCTAGAGTGCCACGCGTTGCGCGGCGTTCGCAGTGTCGCACACGAGAAAGGGCAATATATGAGCAAGTGGCTTGCAGTCGTCGTGGTGTCTTGGGTGACCGCGTGCGGCAGTGACTCCAGCAGTAACTCCAGCAGTGACGCGAACGTAAACTCGGGGGAGCCGACCTCGACCACCTCGAGCCCGACCTCCACCACGAGTCCGGCGCCAACCGGGTCGAACGGCCCAACGTCTAACCATTCCGACGGCCAGCATACGTCCGACGGCCCCAAGGACGAAACCACTGCTGACGATGGTTCGGCGTCGCAGCCCGGCGCGTCACCCACGAGCGAAGCGGGGTCTTCGAGCGAGCCTGCCACGTCTCCGGACCCGACGTCGACGCACGGCGCCGAGAGTTCATCTGAAGGTACTACTACCAGTGGGTCATCCACCCTGTGCCCCGACGGTCCCCTGGCTGAACCGCTGCCAAACTGCCAACCCGAGTTCGAAGAAACCGGGGACTACTACGCGGACTGCGTCGCGCGCATCAACCAATTCAGGTGGGAATGCCAATGCTTGCCGCCCCTAGAACGTTATCCCGAAGCAGAGAACTGCGCTGACCAACAGGCCCAATACGACTACGAGGTCGACGAGGCTCACGCGGGCATCGGCGCCGACATCTGTGAACCTGGCGGCTTTGCGCAGAATGAATGCCCGGGCTATGGGGGACGCTTCGGCATCGTCGACTTTTGCCTCCAGCAGATGTGGGACGAAGGACCGGGCGAGGATTTCCAAGCCCACGGCCACTACATCAACATGTCGAGCCAGGACTTCTCGAGGGTCGCTTGCGGCACCTACACGACTCCAGACGGGGAGATCTGGGCAGTGCAGAACTTCTTCCCCTAATGCCACGGGGTGAACGAAGCAGCCGGGTCGTCGACCATTGTTTGCGGTCCGAGTGGGCCGATCTCCAAAGCCAGGGGTACTACTGCCCGTGGCCATGGGAATACTCAGCAAACGCGGGTCGATGCAGCACTGGGTCGGCGGAGTCGCACTCGCCGGCGCGTGTGTTGCGTGTTCTGGAAGCGTGAAAGATTCTTCCGAGAACGGCGGGGTTGGCGACGGTGGTGTGATGCAGTCGCCGAGTGATGAACCTGGCGCCACCACCACCGAAGGCTCGAACGAGCCGACCCCAACGCCACCCGGCTCGAGCCCCGACGATACGGGGGGCGGCTCGACGCCCGCGGTTCCCCCGGACGATGAACCGCCCGGGGTATTCCCCGACGGCACGCCAGCTCCCGCCGTACCCCCGGGCAGCGAACTGGACGAATGCGACCTAACGGCTAATGACTCGCCGCTGGTGAAGCTCAGCACGGAACAATACCGTAACACCGTGCGCGACTTGCTCGGTCAATTGGGCGCCGACGAGTTGACGACCGAGCTGGAAGGGCTGCTCGCCGCAATCCCAGACGATAGCCGCAACGACTTGTTCTCGGGCTTGGATACGCGCGTTGCCTTGGAGCACGTGGAGGGATATTACAACGTCGCGAGCAAAGTCGCCACGGGCATCGTCGAAGACGACGCGCTGCTCGAGACTGTTGCCGGTGAGTGCGCGCTCGCCACAACGTTGAGCGACGCGTGTTTGAGTGACTTCGTCGAGGTGATCGGCACGCTCGCCTATCGCCATCCCTTGTCGGAGGCAGATCGCGACGAGCTCCTCGCGCACGGACGGAGCGCTGACGACCCTCGTGAGCAAGTCCGCTCCGTCGTGCTCGCCGCGATGCTGGCGCCACGTTTCGTCCATCACGTCGAGATTGACGGCGCGTGGCTCAGCAACGACAGCGACGTGTTGCAGCTCGCGCCGTACGAGGTTGTCTCGCGACTTTCTTACACCTTCTGGCAGACGATGCCGGACCAATACTTGTTCGCCGCGGCCGGCGACGGCAGCGTCCTGACGGAGGCCGGACTCAAGGCGGCGCTCGATCACGTGCTCGCAGATCCGCGCGCCAAGACGAGCTTGTGGCGGTTCTGGCGCGAGTGGCTGGCACTCGACAACTTCACGGGCTTCGAGTTCGGCCGACCTGGTTTCCAAGCTCTGACCCAAGATCTCGACGTGACGGAGGATCTGTATGCCGAGATGGTCGACGAAGTGCGGGTCCTCACCGAGCAGTTTACCTTCAACCAACCAAGCACGTTCGAAGAGCTATTGAACACCAACGTCTCGGTGACGCCGTCGCAGCAGCTGGCGGCACTATACGGCGTATCGCCGTGGACCGGCACGGGCGAGTTCCCCACTTTGAACGCGACGGAGAGAGCAGGGCTGTTCCAGCGCGCCGCGCTGCTCGTGTCGAGTCTGGAACAAACCAACCCGTTCCATCGCGGCGCGTTCGTCAAGCGAAACCTCTTGTGTGAGGCGCTCCCGGCGCCGGATCCGGCGGCGCTGCCCCCTGGGTCCCTCGACATCCCCAAGACCACGGAGACCGAAACGACGCGCGAGAGGTTCGAGAACAAGGTGGCCAACAACGACCTGTGCACCGGCTGTCACGGGCTGTTCTCTTCGGTCGGCTATGCCCTCGAGGCGTACGACTCGCTCGGCCGCTACCGCACCGTGGAGCGTGTGTTCGACGACGCCTCGGGAGAGCTGCTCGCCGAGCTGCCCGTCGACCCGGTCGCTGAAGTCGCTATCGGTGGCGTCACCCAGACCGTGCAAAACCCGACCGAGCTGAACCGGTTGATGCTCGACTCCGGAAACGTCGAGGCGTGTCTCGCGACGCAGTACTTCCGCTTCGTCAGCCGCCGTGATGTCGCATCCGGAACCAGCGATGCATGCGTGACGCGCGAAGTGGCCACGGTGTCTCAGAGCGACGGCCTACTGGCGGGGTT
The DNA here is from genome assembly GCA_966249405.1 of uncultured bacterium. Classification (GTDB taxonomy): domain Bacteria; phylum Myxococcota_A; class Polyangia; order Polyangiales; family Polyangiaceae; genus SZUA-265. The sequence goes on from CBINDO010000079.1 coordinate 21,582, forward strand.
TCGCCGGATCGCCGAACTAGCGACGTTCTATCAGCGTAAGGTGGGAGCCCAATGAACAAAATGTCTCACAGCAACGTCCGCGGCCGTGGTCTGCCAAGGCGCTTGTTTTTGCGCGGTCTCGGCGGCGCCGCGCTTGCCTTGCCGTTCCTCGAGTCACTCGAGCCTCGAACCGCGCGGGCACAGGCGACCGGACCCAAGCGCTTCATCGTGGTCAAGTCCTTCAGCACTCAGCTCGTCAAGGATTGGTACCCGCGTTTCGAGGGCAACGGCTACGTCCTCAAAAACGCGCGCTACGACGGCAGCAAGGCCGACGGCACGACGCTGCTCACCGAACCGATCGTCTCGGGGCAGCCCTACACGCAGGCGCCGCTGACCGACTTTCAAACGTCGAGCGGCATCAGCGGCATCCTCGGAGAGAAGTTGAACCCTTATCTGCCGAAGATGAACCTGATCCGAGGACTGGACTTCTTGCCCGAGGTAAACCACAACTACGGCGGTCTGCTCGGCAACTTCGCGTCCTGCACGAACGCAACGCCGTGTACGGCGGACGGCCTCGACGCGGTGCCGACCATCGACCAGGTGCTCGCCTACTCGTCGAAGTTTTACCCCCAGGTCCCGGTTGCTCGTTACTTGCACTTGTCCCAGGGCGTCTCGGACTCGATGTCGTACACCGATCGCGGCACCGGCGGGGCCGTCGAACAACTCAAGGCGCGCACCAACCCGTTGGACGCCTTCAACGATTTGTTCGGGGGCGCCACCGCGCCGGTCGATTCGGGCGGGGGCGAGAGCAGCGCGGGCAACGAACGGGACGCTCTGCTCGTGGACCGCGTGATGGACCAGTATCGCTCTCTCAAGCAGAGCTCGCGGCTCTCGGCCGCGGACCGTGTGAAGCTCGATCAATACGTCAATCTGATGGCGGAGTTGCAGGCCAAGTTGAGCGTCAGGCCGACGTTGTCTTGCACCGCACCCGCCGAGCCGGAGTCACTCGGCAACAACGAGAACACCGACGCGAGCGACATCGTGCGTAAGTGGGACATCATGCTCGACTTGGTGCAAGCGGGCCTGATGTGCGATCGGACGCGTATCGTGACGTTGGCGGTGCACAAGGCGCTCGGGCCCGGCCCCGATCCCGCCGACACCACTCTGACGGGGCACTACCACTCGGAAAATGCCGCTGGCGGAACGTGGCACGGGTTGGCTCACGATTGGGGTAACGAGAACTCGCGACGCATGTTGGCCGGCATCAATCGCTGGGTCGCGGGCGAGTTCTTCGCCAAGTTGCTGGAGAAGCTCGACGTCGCCGAAGGGGAGTCTACGATGCTAGACAACTCCTTCGTGTATTGGGGTAACGAGCTCGGCTTCAATCACCTTGCCTACAGCGTGCCTTGCTTGACCGCGGGCAGCGCTGGCGGAGCGATAACCACCGGACGCTATCTCGACTACATCGACTGGGAAGGCCACGCCTACTTCTCTCAAGAGGATGGCAATGTGATTCGCGGCATCCCCCACAACCAGTTCCTGGTCTCCGTGTTGCAAGCGATGGGTTTGTCGCCGGAGGACTACGAGCGGAATGGTCAACCCGGCTACGGCTCGACCGACACCCAGACCAAAGATCCGAACCTGTGGGCGACGGACTACGACCTCGACCGCGTCGGCGAACCCCTGCCCGGTTTCATGGCGTGAGTGACGCGTAGCTAGATGGCGACGCAGCCGGAGTCGGGCCGTGCCTTCGACAGAGACGCGCGGCGACGAGAAAGACGTCCGGCGAGCCCGAGTCGGTTCACGGTTTGTAGCGGGTTCTTTCGCCGTCCGCGTTTTGGAGACAGGGTGTAGCCGGCCCACCGCGGGTGCGTCGACTCGATCGTCTCTCGCCGCGCCGAATTGGGGCGCGCTCGCTGCCGGCGCTTGTCGACCGTCAGCCGGGGTGCGAAACCCAAGCCACCATGCTGCTCCGCGGTGGCAAGACGCGCCACGACTTCACTTACACGCGCCGAATCGGCTACGCGCTAGGCCTGGCGCTGAGCATTCATGGCGGAGGTGTGCTCTACAGCGCCAAACTGCCAGACCGCGCTTTACCAGCGATGGTCGTCCAAGATTTACAGCCTTATTGGGAGATCGAATTTGCCGACGAGGCGCTGAGCAAACCCAAGGACAAGGCTCCCGGTGAACGTTCGGCCGGCGGAGGCTCCATCGACCGTGGCGAGAGCCCCAAGAGCAAAGCGCTCGCCGCGATGCCAGCGCGCAGCACGAAGCCGGTCAACGTCGCGGCCAAAGCCGCGCCAGAGCGCCTGGAGCGACCAGCTCCAGTCACGGCCAAGCAACAGCCGACGACCGACCCGTTACCAGCCGAACAAGCCGAGGAAGTAGACTTGTTCGCGCTCGACAGCATGCTCGCGTCCGAGTCGGGCAAAGAGGTCGTGGCTCTGCGCACCCGTCCCACCGCGGCGCGAACCCTCATCGCGGCGAGTGCCGCCGCAGCGCCGGAACGGGTACGACCAACTGCTGCCAGCCAGCGAATCGACGACTCGTCCACGTTCGGCATGGGCAAAGGCAGCGGCGGCGGTCGGGGCGGAAACGGCGCCGGATTCGGTGACGGCCGTGGCAGCTTCGGCGGGGCGAGCGGGCACTTCCGAGGCCAGGTGTGTTTCATCGAACCTGGCACCAAGGCGCTGCGTCAGCTCGGGTTGTGCAACGTTCAGGGTGAGTTTTTCACGGACGTGTTCAACGTCACGCCACGCAGCTTCACGGCGGGATTTCCCGGTGTAAGTGAACGCACGGAGTGGTTTGCCATCCTGTACACCGGTTCGCTCACCGTGCGCGACGCCGGCGACTATCGCTTCCGCGTCGTCTCCGACGACGGCGCGATCCTCCGCATCGACGGCGACGTGGTCGTCGACAACGACGGTCAGCACGGGCCTGTGAGCGTCCGCGCCATCGCGCACCTCGAGCCGGGATTACACCAACTGGAGCTTCGTTATTTCCAAGGTCCTCGCACGACGGTCGCGCTCCAGGTGTTCGTCACGATGCCCGACGGCAGTGAGCGCCTGCTGCGGGGAACTCTATGACCCGACGCCATCGTACGTTGCGGTGACTGCGTGCGACGGCGAGCCGCGCGAACTTCCTCACAACTCGACGAAACCGCCGGTCAACATCAGGGGGGAAAGCGCCGTCCACGACTTCTGATAATAGATGGTACCCGCGTCGAGTTCGAGCGTGGCCAGCGCAGTGTAGGCTTCATCGATGAACGGTAGATTGGCGTCGCTATACGTCGCGCCGACCGCCGCGGGCCCGACGAAGGAGGCCGGCAAGGAGGTGCCGTCCGAGTGCTCTGGGTGCGGCGTACCGTCGAGATCGTAGCCGTCGACGATGTTGCTCACGCCCACGGACAGATAGAACGAGGTGATCTTCTCCATGTACGCCTTGGCGCGCGGCTCACCGAAGTAGCAGTAGTCTTGTCCCACGCGGAAGGGAGTGCGCGTCGAGTCGTTCTGAAAGTGGAGAGGAGCCCCGTCGTAGGCGGCGGTGGGGACGCCCCGCGAGTCACACCACGCCGGCACCAAGCCGTTGTTTGCGTTGCCACGCTCCGCGGTCAGGCTCGCCTCGATGATGCGGTAACTCGAGTCGACCGCTTTGTTCCAGTCCGATTCCTTGCCGACGAACTTGCCGAACACGCGGTAGTACGCTGGGGCGAAGTAGGAGATGTTCGTAATGTCCGTGTCACCCCAGGTGTCCCCCGGCTTGACCATCTCCCCGCGGCTGTGATCGATTTCGTGCTCCCACATCGCGTTGATGAGGTCGGTGGCCTCGCTGGCATACGTGGCGTCCAGGGTGCCCTGCCCTCCCCACTTGCGCGCCGCCATGATCAGCGCCCAAGCCATGTCCTCGTCGCCGTCGGTGGCCGCTCCCGATCCGATCACGTGACCATCAGGGTGGATCTCCCAGTCCATGAGGCCGTTTCCATTGAAGTGGAGCTTCACATACTTCCACAACCCATCGAAGACCTCGGCGTCGTCCATGTAAACGGCCAACAACATGCCGTAGCCGATGCCTTCGGACACCGTCGAGCCGATCACGCTGCCCGAGTCCGGCTTCTTCACCCTGAGAAAACCACCTGCACCGTCGCTCGTGACGACGGTCGCCTTCCAATCGTCGTAGGCGGCGCGCACGTCGCTCGCCGCGTACCTGTTCGGGAAGTAGCAGTAACCTTGCGGCATCAAGACCGGACCCGTCGGCGCGCTGGATTCTACTTCCTCGACGCTCGTGGGTGACGACTCGTTGGACGAGGCCAATCCTTCTTCACTCGCTGTCGAACCCGTTACTGAGGTGGTGGGAGTTACGGTCGTCGAAGTGCTGACTGACGTCGTGGTGGAGTGGGTTGGCAACACCGACGGGATTGCTAGAGTGGAACTATTTCCTGACGTAGCCGACGAGCTGGGCGCACCCGGCGAGTCGGTCGCCCCCGTAACCGCAGAGGTCCCTGGCTGGCCCACGCTGCCAGTGCCTTCACCGGAGGTACAGGAAGTCACGAAGGCCGTGATGACGACGAGGCCCGACGCGCGGATGGTCCACATGATTGGCTAGCCTAACCCCGAGGACGGTGCCGCACGTGGTGTTTCCTCATCCGCGATCGCGCCGTGACCGGCACGACCGACCCGATCCGAAATTTCCCGGCAGGCTTTCCGCTCGAGCAAGCGCTGGCGACTCGAACTCCCCCTGGCGAGACGCCGTCGTGATGGCGCGACCGCCCAAAAACAGCCACGGCGCGGCGTCCGCCAGACCTGAGTTACTGCCTCGAAATAACACGAGTGAGCGGCGGCGCGCCCCCGGGCATCGCCGCTTCAGTCCACGCGCTCCAGCTCCAGCGCCAGCGACTCGAGGAGTGCTAGCGACCCCTCTTTGCGAGCAGCGGACCCATCGTGGCCATCGACGTACGCCGTGTGCTCGGTAAACAGCAGTCGTGTCCCGCCGTCCACGGTCGAGAACTCCATGCACCCCAGGGACGAAGACATGGGCGCGCCACCGAACGTCATCGAGTACGCGAACACGATTCGCTGCTGCTCCACGATGTCGAGGTAAACGCAATCGTTCGTCATGGCCGGACCTTCTCCGAAACGGAAGCGCGTCCGCTCGAAGCCACCGACACGAAAATCGAGCGAGTAGCTGTCGATGACGAAGCCTTCACCCTCGGCAAACCAGCGCCGCTTCTTGCTGGGATCCGAGAACGCGCGAAACACGCGCTCCACGCCGGTGGGATAAATGCGGTCGATGATGAAACTCTTGTGGATGACGGCAGCAGTGCTCATGTTCTCTTCCTTTTCTCTTTCGGTTTGCCCATCGGGGGCTCGAGGCCATCGTCTTCCGTTTCCGAAAGGATGGCGCCCAATCGATCGAACCGTTGCTCCCACCGCTTCCGATGCGCCTCGAACCACAGTTCGACGCTGCGCAAAGTCTCGGGCACCATCGTCACGGTGCGTACCCGCCCCACCTTCTCGGTCCTGACCAAACCGCACGCCTCGAGCAGCTGAATGTGCTGACCGATTGCCGCAAGCGACATCGAGAAAGGCGAGGCCAGCTCGCTGACGGAGGCCGGGCCGTCCATGAGGCGCTCGACCACCGAGCGGCGTGTGGCGTCGGAAAGCGCATGAAAGACACCGTCGAGTTGGGAATGCTGAAGCATTTGCTTTAGTATAACCGGGCGCTCCCAATAGTAAAGCAACTTGTTTAGTATTGACCGGAGGCGACCCCCTTCGCCTATTGGCGCAAGTTCTGTGCGATGACTGTAGCGCGATGTGCGCCGGGCGTTCAGGGCCGCCGGCTGCGATGAACTCGCAAGTCACCCACCGCAGGCTGTCCATCTCCCAGCCACTCGCAGCACGGGAAGTTTACCTGCAACCCTACAATCGTAATCTCGCGGCGGAGGGCCCGGCGCTCCAAGATTTCGAGCACACGTCTCACGCGCCGAGCGTCGAAGGGGCAATACATGAAGTAGATGTCGCCGTCTGGCAGCGCCGCTTCCTCGCAGGCGTTGCCGCGCCTGAGCTCGACGCGCTTCAGACACAGCCGGCGAGCGGCTGCGGTTCCCAACTCGACGAGGTGACTTTGGATCTCGACACCTATCGCTCGCCAACCCGTCAGGAGGTGCACCAGCATGGCGGCGCGACCAACTCCGCATCCGACGTCGACGAACGTCGCGCCAGCCGAAGTTTCGGTGAGCGAGACGAGCCGCACCAGGGCGCTCGCGGGAGCCGCAATGTAAGGGACGCAACCTGGTGGTAACTCGTTTCCGTCAGCAACGAACGGGTCGAGGCCGAACAACGTGTCCACGGCGTCGTCCCATCGCGCAACCGGCAGTGACGTCAGCCAGGCACGAAACGCCGCGGGCGTCATCTCACCCGCGACGAGCGCGTCTCTCACGCGAGCGATGCCGTCGTCCGTGAAGTCATCGAGAGCAAAGGGGTTGCTCGGTCGTTGCGACATGCTCACAGTCCACCCGAAACGCCAAGAGGTACTTCCCACGCCGGAGAAG
>CBINDO010000080.1:0-27743 GCA_966249405.1 uncultured bacterium
ACGCACGGGTCGGCCGAGCGTGAGCCGCAGGGGCAGCGGATCGACTTTCTGCCATTCGTCCTCCGCAGTGCCGCGCGGCACGACACATATGGCCTTACGAGCGCCGTCCGCGACGTCCACCTTCAGGTAATAGCCATGAGCTGCGCCGCCTGTAAATTTCACGCCGCGACCTTGGAGCGCCAGGCCGTAATGTACGGCGCCGCGCGCCACCGCTTCGTCGGGCGCGGCGTTGGGTAACGTGAAGACCGCGGCGTCCATCCAGCGCTCGAGGACGGCGCTCACGCGGGTAACGATGGCGGCGCTCTTGAAGAAGCCCCCGTTGAACAACACGCCGTGCACTTTGGCGCAACCCTCGCTGCCGTTCGAAGCAGCCGCGTGTTGCCGCAGAAATTGCCCCAGGTGGTGGGTGATGGCCGGGTCCGATTCGAAGGGTAAACCGAACGCCAACAGGCCGCTGCGGCTGCGTTTGACCGGCGTATCCACGTCGTGATCGGGCAAAAATCCGTCGAAGACCAGACTCTCGACGTCGCTGCGGGTGAGCTCGGCGCCGAGCACGTTGCCGAACAATGCGCTGCCGCGACGCGCAATGCGGATCGGAACCTTGTGCGGTGGATCCACACCGAGCAGACGCTCCTTGGCGGCTTGGCACGTGGCTATCAACTGGCTGAACTCGGCGGGTGACAGGCGCTTGGCGGTGTCGCTCTTCTTCTCGACCAACCGCCGTTCGAGCAAGTGAGCGAGCCCGAGGTCGATGTTGTCGCCGCCGAGCAACAGGTGTCGCCCCACGGCGACGCGTTCGACGGACACGAGCTCACGCGCGGGCACGGTGAGACGTTCGGCCGCGCTCAGCTGGTCACGCGCGGTGACGCGCAGCAACGTGAGGTCCGTAGTGCCGCCGCCCACGTCCACGACCAACACGACGAAACCCTCGGGTTTGGTGAGCAACACCTCGACGTCGGCACGGCTCGCGCGGTGCAGCCAGTCGTAAAACGCGGCCTGGGGTTCCTCGAGCAACCGCACCGAAAGACCGGCGCGGCGTGCGGCTTCGACCGTCAGTTGGCGCGCCACTTGGTCGAACGACGCCGGCACCGTCACCACGACGTCGGCGTTCGTCGCGGACTGACCGGCGTCTTCGAGGGCGGCCACTACGTGACTCAAAATCGATGCGCTTGCATCCACCGGTGACAAGCGCGGAGCAACGGTGTCGTCTTCGTCGTGTGTTACCCACGGCAGGATCGGCGCCGTGCGGTCGACCCCGCTGTGGCATAGCCAGCTCTTGGCCGAAGTGATCACGCGTTCCGGCACCTCCGCGCCGCGCCGTCGCGCGTGTTGCCCGACGATCCACGGTTTGTTCGGGGCAAACTCGGCGAACGGCTCCTCCGGCAACGCGTGATACAACACCGACGGCAACTGACTCAGCCGTTCAACCTCGCTCTGGTCGGTGTGTTGCACGAGCGGCACGACACCGACCGGCGTTCCCGGCACGGTGCTCGTCGCGGCGACGGTGTTGGTCGTCCCGAGGTCGATGCCGATCACACGGCGCTGCGCGACGGTAGCCATGGCGCTCAATCCTCGCGGACGCCGAACTCGATCTTCCAGCGTTCGTTTTCGCGCGCACTCTGGAACGGGATGGCCTCGAGCAGCAGCGTGCCTACTTCGGTGATTGACGACCGCAGGTAAACGGGCACGACGTCGCCGGATTTACGCTCCGCGGCCGCCAGCGTGAGCTCGATCGGCGGCAGCTCGGCGAGCTCGCCGTCTTCGACGCGACTCTCCGCGTTCTCGAGGTGAATGCCGACCGTGTCATCGCGGCGCGTGGAAGACCCGAAGAAGCGGAATCGCACGGGCTCACCGACGCGCACCAACAACTCCTCGTGCGAGAGCTCGTGGTGCGTGCCCTCTTCCATCCCGAACGGCGCCACGCACAACCCCTCCATGGGCGGTTCGAAGCCGGGAACCGCCGGCATCGGACTCTCGACGCCGACGTAGTAGGAACGCGCCGTGCCACCGCGGATGCGTAAACCTTTTCCGCGACGAACCTGCCCGTAGTAGGCCGCGCCTCGCGCGACTGCGAGATCGGGGTCGTCGCCGGGCAACACGGCGGCGTCGGGCGCGCCCTCGGACCGCAACCATTGGTTCAGCGTCTCGATCACTCGCTCGCGAATCGCGGGAGCTTTGAGCACCCCGCCGTTGAACAACACTTTGTTCACTCGGAGCAGGTTACCGGTGCTGCCTTGGGTCGCGCCCGCTTGGCGGCTCAAGAACGCGGCCAAGTGTTTGGTCACGGCCGGATCACTCGCGTAGTCGAGGCCAACCTTGCTGAGACCCGAACGCGCGCGCGTCACCGGTCTGTCCTGGGCGGCAACCGCCGGGAAAAACCCGTTGAGCAGCACGTCGGCCACCTCGGCGGCCGTGAGTTCGGACCGCACGGCTTTGGCGAACAGGTTGGCGCTTTTGCTGGCGATCGAGATCGGGACGGTCGCTGGCGGGTTGGCGCTCAGCAGCTTCTCTTTGGCCGAGCGACAGGCGTAGGTGAGTGACGCCATCTGGTAGGCGTCGAGCTTCTTGCCGGCGTCGCCCAACTTCGTGCGAACGGTGTACGCTAGCGCGAGATCCATGTTGTCCCCGCCGAGCAAGATGTGGTCACCCACGGCCACGCGCACGAGCTCGAGGTTACCTTCCCGTTCGGTGACTTCGATCGCCGAAAAGTCGGTGGTCCCGCCGCCGATGTCGACGACCAAGATCACGTCACCCGGCGTCAATAGGTTGCGCCACGTGTCTCCAGCCTGCGCAATCCACGCGTACAACGCCGCTTGCGGCTCTTCCAGCAACGTGAGCTGCGAGATGCCGGCTCGTTGCGCCGCTTCACTCGTGAGTTCGCGGGCGATGGCATCGAACGACGCCGGCACGGTGAGCACGACCTCGTGTTCGGTGAGTGGACCCAAGGCTTTGCCGCGGTCCGAGTGTTGCCACGCTTGGACGAGGTGTTCGAGGTAACGACGCGAAACTTCGACCGGCGAGATCTTGGCGACGTCGTCGACGGCGTTGAGCGGCAACAACGCGGCTCGCCGATCGACGTTGGCTTGCGAAAGCCAACTTTTGGCGCTCGAGATGACGCGCCCCGGCGCTTCGGTGGCGCGAGCACGCGCGTATTCACCTACGGCGTACGTGCGGCCTTCGTCCCACGGCAGCGCCAACGCGCCTTCGCTCTCGTGCGCGAAGTAGAGAAACGATGGGAGCAGCGTCGGTGCTTCGACGGTGCCGCGGGCCACGAGTTGCGGGACGCCGAACGCGCCGTTAGCGCCTTCTGCATCGAGAGCGCTTTCGGCACTCGAAGCGCCTTCCATACTCAAAGCGCAGTGAGTGGTGCCTAGGTCGATTCCAATGGTCGTTGCGTTATTCGTCGTCATGGGTGAACTCAAAGCTCGACTTCGGCTTGGGCCAAGACGCTGGGATCGTGATCGCCCACTTCGCTCGGCAATTTCAGTTCTTGGGCGCGCCAGCCGCGGTGTTGTACCGAACCTTTGTAGGGCGGTTTGCCCGCGACGTTACCCACGAGTTTGTTGGCTTGAACGTCGTAACCTTCCTCGAGCGTCACCTTGTCGCCTTCGGCCTCGCTGCGGATTGGCACGACCTGCAAGTGGCCCTTCAGCGCCTTGCGGCAGCCCTCGTGGACGACGCGCGCGGCAGCGCCGATTTGCTCGTCGTCGAAGTCGGTCACGTCTTGCTGCAAGAAGTCAACGAAGCGCCCCTCACGCTGCAACAGCGCGAGCAACAGCAGTGCTCCGCGTTCGCGCGCCGCAAAACCACTCTCCGGCGCAGCCTCGACATTCGGCGTCGCGACGGCGGGCGTCGCGGGAGGCCTCGCGCCCTTCGTTTCCGGCGTGTCCCGCGTGGTATTCGGCGCTGGCTCCAGGTTATCATTCGAGTCCGTGTCGACGGCGATGTGCGCGCTCGATACCGCCGATGATACCGCCGCCACTTCGTAGTTCGGCGGCGAGGGCGGCAACGTCGTGCCCGGGCTCGGCTCGGTCGGTGGCGCGACGTTCTCCGTCGTGCTCTCGGCGTCGGGCGGCGGCGCGATGTTCTCCGCGGTGCCCTCGGCGTCGGGCGGCGGCGGAACGGTGTTCGGCTTCGGCGGACTACGCCGGCGGAGGCCGGTGTTCACCCCCTCGGTGGAGACCGGCGGGATCGAGTCCTCGTCGTCGTCCTCGGCCGGAGTTTTGCGCACCAAGTCGTCGATCGTGTCGCGAGCGCGCGTGTCACTCGGGGGCGTCAACGAATCCGTGTCGCGCGTATCGGCATCCGTCGCGACTTCGTCGGGAGGGATCGCGTGCCGCTCGTCGCGGTCGCCGTTGCTAGTTGGAGGTTTACGTTCGCGGCCGCTCGACGTTGGCGGCAACACCTTCGTCTGTTCCACTGCTTTGGCGAAGCGACCATCGAAGATGAGTCGAAAGAAGCAGGCGATCGCGAAAAACACGCGACTGAAAAACGGCATCGGTTCCACGGCGGCGCAGTGTAGTTACCGAAGCCCAAAGGTACAGGGTATCGCACACGCCGCCGAGTCGGGCGCCAGTACCGCGCCACCGGAGCCCTGGGCCGCCGCCGCCCGTGGCACCCCGTTCACTCGAGAAAGCCGAATTATTCTAATCGGTTGACGCTCATTCGACGGACCCGTTTTCCGATTCGGACGCAACAGTCCGGCCACGGACCACACCTGGATTTCTCGACCTCCGCGTGACGTGCAGGGCGCGCCGGCCGAGTGCCGTTCGACGCGCGCCCCAGTCAGCCGAACCGCACCTGAAGCGGGAGGTGCCTGCGCGGGTTCGCTGCCTACCGTCTCCGCAGCCCACCGAGCTGGCCCTTTCCGTCGGTGGTGCGCGCCGCTGGCTTGGGTGCGAACCTTGGGTCGCCGCGAGTTTCCCGATCGTCAAGGGTTCCGCCAAAGGGTGCCTGCCACACGCCGGTGTTCCACCGGTGCGTTGGCTCACGGAGCGCCGCCTGCGTTCGTGCGGTAACACGTGCGTTCGTGCGGTAAGCGGTGCGAGCCCGGCGGGGTCCGGCGTCAAACGCCGTTCATGTTGCGCGGCAAGTTCGCGCCGCATTCACGCAGCGTTACGTTCAGCGTGATTTTCAGGGTTGTTGACCCGTGACGCGTAGGACCATTGTCGTTGCCGGATTGGGCCGAGTTTGGTATGCGATCGGGTTATGATTCGTGCAGCCGTGGGACGTCGGGTATTGGTCGATGGCGTTGCGGTAAACCCAGGGCACGGTCGTGCTCCGGTCATCGTGCCGCTGGTGTGTGCGCTTCTCAGCGGCGCGTGCTCGGACGACGGCGCGGTGGCCGCGGGAGGCGACCGACCGGCGGGAGACGGCGGCGGCCGGCGTGAGGCTGGAGTCGAAGGCGGCGGGTCTTCCCCCGAGCACACCAAAGATGCTGGCGACGCGGGGGGGTCACTCGGCGACGACGCCAGCGCTGACACGGCTGCCGAGGTCACCCACGACGCGAGTATGCCCGTCGCCGAGGACGCCGCGACTGGGCTCGGTACGGCCACCGGAGGAGAACTCCTGCCAGTCGAGGCTGGCTTGCCCGAAGTGACCATTCCGAGCGGTTCGGTCCCGGATGAACTCGCCGGGGTTTGGCAACAGACGCGGGCCTCGTCGGGGGACTACACGAACCAGTTCGGGGAAGATTTCTCCGCGACGTCCGGGTTCAGCGCACAGCTCAAGATAACCCCGGACGGCCAGTACTACTTTGCCCACTACGCCTCGGGCACGTCCAACGCCTGCGCGTTCGTGAGTCAGTTCGACCAGTCCGTCGGGAGCGCCGTGCTCGATGGCGACACGTTGACGTTGACGCCTGCCGTTCGTCGCGTCGACGTTCAAAACTGCGAAGGCAGCGGCTCGCTGTACGTGGACTTGGACCCGATCGTCCTCACCGCGAGTTTGGCAGAGGACCGCCAGTTTTACGGAGGCATGCGTTCGTTCAAGTTGAGTCTCGAAGGTTATTCGATCCCGCTCGAGCTCAGCTCGCTGTTTCGACAACCCACCTACGAGCCGGTACAACCCGAGCAGCCCGCGGACTTCTCGCTGGGGGTGGATCCACCTTATCAGCAACTGCAAGGGCTTTGGGTTGCGGCCGCGGGCACGGACTCGGACTTCTACGATCCGAACACGGGTGAGTTCTACATCCCCGAACTCAACGGCAGTTCGCACCAGTGGCTGCGTTTCGACGGTGAAGATTACGAAGGCGCCGTGGCGCTGCAGAACGTGAACGCCGAAGGAGTTTGCAAGCTGGACCTCATCTACTACGAGCGTGGCAAAGCGACGTTCCAAGTTTTGGAGGATGTTGGTGGCCAGGGGACCCACTTCGTCGGTCACCACGTCTTCGTGGCCGAGGAGAGCCGTCTGGTCGCGAACGTGCGCGAGTGTGACGAAGACGACGGCGCGATCAGCTACGAGTTGACGCCGCTCACGAGCTACTTTCGGTGGATCTACTTCTCGCCCGATAACCCGCCGGAGAGTTTCGACTTGATGTGTGACTTCCCGCTGAGCGAGTGGCAATCGTTGTTCTGCGACGACGGAAGCGTTGGGTTCATCCGTCGCGAGTAGGTGTGTCGCACCACCGCCGAGCGGCCCCGCACGGCGGTGCGCCATACATCCGCTGTTCCGACTCGAGAGCGGGCCTAACGGTCTTCGATATCGACCACGAACGTGATGTTCTGGTTCATCTGCAACTGTCGTAGTTCTACCAGCTCGACGGGTGTGGCCGCTCGCCCTTGCACGTCCCAGACGTTGGGGACCGGGATCCGAGTGAGCATGCTGAGCAGGCGTGGCTCCACGAGGGACGTCAAGAGTGCGTTCATCGCCTCACCGAGCTCCTCCTCACAGGTCCCGGTAGTGCCCGGCGGTTCCATCGGGCAGCCTGTGAATCGGGTCGAGAGGATGGTGAAATACGAGATCGAGAGCTCCGTCGGAATGCCGAGCACGTTGCTGCCCCGAGTGATGTCGAGGTCGAAGGTGGGCTCTCGTACGCTGTAGCGAGCACTGAGCCAAACCAGACCGGTCGCGGGCTCGACGAGCGTGACGTCGAGCGCGTTCACTCCAAACGCGAGGTCCGCGTAGTCCGTGAGTGGCGGGTCCGGGTTCATCCAGGCCAGGGGGTCCAGCGTGGGTTGGACGTGCAGCTCCACGATGCGTCCGCCGAGCTCCGCGAAGGCAGGGTGCAAGAACGAGAGCACTGCCCCGTTGAGCGGTGGATCCGCATCACCCGGAAGGCCCGTGTTGTCGGGCGTTGCGCCGAAGCGCTCGCCTACCTCGTCCCAGGTTGGCGCGAACTCGAAGTATAGGAGGTTGGTCTTGGCCTGCGTGCTGATGATCTGGTTGAGAAAACCCGTGTTCAGGGTGAACGACATGTCGAAGTCGAGATCGATATCCTCTGGATCCATGCCGTCGGGGCCAAACGGCGCGTCACCCGCCGGGTGGTAATACATGCCCGGTGTTAAATCGACGAGGGGCACCTTTGGGGTTATCAGTGTATTCCACGCTAGATCAGCGCCATCGGCTTGGCTCGTGAGACGTGACAACGTCGCCGACAGGTCGTAGCGGGGATGGTTGGTGCGACCCAGCTCGAAGCGCTGGAGCATGAGTTCCAGCGCCCGCGCCTGCTGCTGGCCTTCGTTCCACGTATCGCTGACCGTGTCTTCGACCAACAGGTGGAACGAGGCGAGGAGCGTATCGGTGCCGGACCACAACGCCGCGTCTGCGCACAAGTCGACGCGCGCGGACTGTTCCGGCTCTACGAGCGTGAATTGCGCGTCCGCGGTTTGCGTCACGCTCACGCGTTCTCCGTTTTGCTGCCGCTTCCGAACGGAGAAGTTCGCGCCCGTGTCTTCACTCGTGGTCGCGATCGCCGCACTCAACGTCAGGTCGTGACAGGTTGCAGCTTCGGACGCGTCTTCGTGGTCGTTCCAGTCGCTGTCTGGCACGTCCGCCGATGGGCGCCCCTCGCATTTCTCGTCGACCCAACGCACCGTCGCGCCGCGCAGGAGGCCATCCAAGCGGCCCTCTATGCCCCCGAGTGCGATCTGGGCAGCGATGCTCGCGCCCGTCGTCCCCGCACCGAAGCTGAGCTGCACGTCGTCGACGGACCCGACGGATAGAGCTCGAGGAGCCCCGTCGATGCGACCAAAACACACCTCGAAGTCGTTAGCTGCAGGCAGGTCCTTCACGCACCAATCCTGCATGACAACAGAGCAGCCGGCTGTCGCCAGGAGACCCAGCACTGGGACCGCCGCCGACGCCGCTTGGGCTGCTGCCAGACACGCCTTTTCGCCGCCCTGCTGCCACGCCTCGTAAACTCCGTACAGTGCTGCCGCCTCGGCGAGCACATGGAAGTACTGGGGTAAGGTTTTGAACGCATCGTCGACCTCGTCGAGGTTGAAACATGCGGTCACGGGCGGGCCCTCGAGGGTCTCGTTCTGGATGGCATTGACCAGGGCCTCGTTGAACGCCGTGATGCCATCGAGCGGTAGGCTCGACAGGTGCGGCGTTTCGAGGGAGGTCGGGTGGTCCTCGAGTGGATCATCGCCGATGCCGGCTGGCATGAGGTGCGCAGACATGCCCTCGAACGCACCTGGCTCAGCGTTGGGGGAGGCGACGTTTTCTCGGCGCAGATCGTAGATCACGTTCGTGGCGCGTGCGAACACGCGACCAGTCACGTTGTCGAACACGGTTACGGAGATGTCGCGGTGAACCCACGTCGGGTCGACGGATGCGGGCAACGTGCCTTCAAAACCTATCGCGCCGCCGTTCGGACCGATGTTGCTCCAAAGGATCGAGGCGCCGTAGACCCCGTTGATCCGCACCTGAAGGTTGCCGCTGGTGACCGCACTAGGGGGGAGGTAATTTGCGCCACCTTCAATCGTGATGGCGCCATCGACGCCAACCGAAGCGTCGTACCACGGTTCCGAGCCGTACAACGTGCTGCCGTGCGCCGGCAGAAAGCCCACTGCCGCGAGTGTCCCGAGGTAACCCGTCGGTGTGCTGCCGGTGCTGCCGGTAGCCGACGCCGTCGTCGTAAGGAGCGCTTCGTTCAACGTGTCGAACGAAAGACTGTCCGTCTCGCCTGAACATCCCACCACTGCAAGCAACACCCACAACCACGGATCACCGAATCTCTTCATAGGGAACCACCTTTCGACGACGCTCTTCAGCACGACTCGTGCCACCGCATTGGCAACTCGAACGGGCCGAAACGACGCGGGCGGCGGTCGCGGACGTCGCGGTGTCCCATGGGACATCCCTGTGACGGTCGCCTCCAGATCCCCAAAACCCAGTCAGACAGTTCGCAGCTTGAACCCACCGGCAGCACGAACGACGAGTCCAGCCATACTGCTTCCAGCGTCTCTAGCACTTCCGACGGCACGAGCGTCTCCGATGCGGAGGGGACCTCCAGCCAACCCGAGGATTCACAACCGGGTGACACGTTTGGCCCGGACAGCGAAGAGGCCTGCACCACCTTTCAACGCGTCAACAACAACACGTCGGGTAGCGGACCTTACGCCATCGTGATCGAGACCAACTCGGCGGCGGGGATCAACGAAGGCACGATCTATCGCCCTGCCGAACTCGGTGGAGACGAGCTTTTCCCCCTGTTCGTGTGGGGTGAGGGTGGTTGCGCGCGCAAGGGGCTCGACAACGTCCAGGCGATGGCGGAGATTGCGTCTCACGGGTACGTCGTGATCGCGGACGGGACGCCGAATGGCGGAGACCCCAACCGTGAGATGAACGCCGATGACGTGGTCGGTATGGGCAGGCCACTCGTGAGGTATATAGACTGGGCGTTAAAAGAGAACGTCAAGACCTGCAGTGCCTACTATCACAGCATCGACGCGACCAAGGTGGCCTCCAACGGCTTCTCTTGTGGTGGTCTGATGTCGATGGGGACCGCCGCCGATCCGCGGATCACGACCTGGGGCGTCAACAGCAGCGGGCTGTTCGGCGTCAATCAGCCGTTCTACGACAGCGTGCACACGCCGGTGCTCGTGGTCGTCGGTAACGACACAGACCAAGCCAAACCCAACGGTCGCAGAGATTACGACAACCTCAGCGCCGCCGGCATCCCCATCATGTACTTCGAAGACAAGACCACGGGTCACGGGGGAGACTTGTTCGAGCCGCGGGGTGGCGACTTCACCAAGATCAATTTGGCGTGGCTCAACTGGTGGCTCAAAGGCGACCAAGGTGCGACCGGCAAAGGTTTGCTCGTGGGCGGCGGTTGTCCGTATTGCACGGACAACAACTGGGTCGTGATGTCGGCAAACCTTCCCTAACGCCGCGGGCGCGTGCGGGAACGGCGTCAGGTTGGCGTCTCTTTGCGACCGTCGGCGTGGATCGCGAAGCGGCCCGAGTTGCGGGTGTGGACTGGGTCGTTGCGTTGCCAAGGCCAGCCACCGAATTCCGTGGCCCGGTAGTCGCGGTACGCTTGGACGATCTCCTGGGGCGTGTTCATCACGAACGGTCCACGCTGAACGACGGGCTCTCCGATGGGCTTGGCTTGCAGCAACAAGATCTCGCTCTCCTCGGCGCCGTTCTCGAGCACGACTGCGGGGCCCGGCGTGAGCCGAATCCCGTTGCCAGCGGCGAACGTCTCACCACCGACGCGCACCTGCCCACCGCGGAAGAAGTAAAGTGTGCGCGCCGTCGTCGCGTTCACGGACGGAAGCTCGAAGGTGGCGTTGGGCTGCATCGTCAACGTCCAAATCGCGACCTCGGAGTCGGGGCGGCTCGCCCAAGAGTGTGGTGGCGGCTGCGGCGCCGCAGTCCCGCCGAACGCGCCCGCCATTTGCACCAGCTCCGTTCGATTTCCGCTCGCGTCCGTCACGGTTCGCCGCGGGATGGTGTGGCTCCACAACATCGAGAAGTGCGGTTTGACGAACTTGTCGGCTTGGGGAAGATTGAGCCAAATCTGGAACAGCTCCACCGGATTGTCGTCGGCTTGTCGGATCAGCGGGAACATCTCGGCGTGCACCACGCCCGCCCCGGCGGTCATCCACTGCACGTCGCCATGTCCGAAGCGCGCCGTCGCGCCTAGGGAATCCGAGTGGTCGATGAAACCTCGGCGCGCCAACGTCACCGTCTCGAAGCCGCGGTGTGGATGGCGGGGAAAGCCGGGTACCGTCTCACCGTGATACATGCTCCAGCCGTCACGTCCCGAGAAGTCGCTGCCCAAGTTCCGGCCCTCGAGCGCCGCGGTGGGACCCAAGGCTTCGTTACCGCGCCCGTACGCGTCGTTGTGGTGAACGCAGAACAAGAACGGATCGAAAGTTGGCCACGGCGGCGCACCCAGAGCGAAGGCGTCGAACACCAACGCCTGCGGCGGGAGCGCTTCGGCTCGAACGGTGCCGGCGTGAGCGCCCGATTGCGCCAGCGACGTCTCGGAAGCGTTGGCCTCGCGAGCTTCGGACCCGTTCGCGCCGGTCTTCGTCGGACGGCTGCAACCAAAAGAGACGACGCCAGTCAGTCCGCTGAGGAGGGTTCTGCGATCCATGCGCCCAGTTTGGTGCCAAGCGTCGCGATCGACAATGGCACTCGACGGCTGCTGTGAGGCAGCGCCGCAAACCACTGTTCGGCTGAGTGGACCTCACCGCAATTCGAGCCGCCCCAGCGATTGAGAGCGTTCCTATCGCCTCACGTGCTTGAACTACAGCCGGTGGGCCTGTTTCATCGCCAGTGTTCGGTTCGATGGAACCGAACACTGGGTTTGAGCTGCCGCTGGAGGCGTTCGTGGTGTTGCAAATCGGGGCTGCTGCCGGACGAACCCCGGCTTGGCTGTCGCGCTCACTCGCAGGTTTCGCCGCGCTCGAGCTCGAGGCCCCACAAGGTGACGGTGCCCGTGATTTCGTGAGCGATCATCAACATCGGCTCACCCGTTGGGCTGTGCTCCTCGTCGACGAATTTCACGATCTCGGGGCCACTGTCGGGACCGACCTCGCCCGCGGTGTAGTCGCGGGTCGTGAGGTAGGTCTCGAAGGTCGGTGCGGCGGGGTCCGTGACGTCGTACACGAGGGCGCCGCCCATGCGTTCGAGGCCCACGAACGCATACGTACGGCCACCCAACTTGCCGACCGCGATGCCCTCGGGCTCCGGGCCCTTGTTGTCCGAACGGTTGTCGAACGCGGTCGCGTCGTTGCTGGAGTTGAAATACAGCGGGAAAGCGTCGGCGACGCGGCGTTCGACGTCGGACCCCGAGTCCCACAGCTGGGCGCCCGTATTGGCGTCCCAAATCGAGAACGAGCGCGTCCCGAAGACGTACGGTCGAGTGTAGTCGCCGTTCGGTGGGGCGGTCGTCACGGTGAGACGGCCCAGCTCGAGGTCGCTCGACACCTCCCGAACGCCCGGGTAACTGGCGGCCAAGCTGCGAGCCCTCGCTTCTTCGGCGAAGCCGTCGTAATCCCGGGCGTCGCCCTCGTTGGCCGTGACGAGATAACGTCGGCCGCGGACCTCGTAGTTGGCCATGGCATCCGGTTGATACATTCCGAACACTGGCCAGTTGCGGATGTTGAGCGCGTTGTCACGGTCCGATGCGTCGAGGCCGCGTTTGGTGATCACTCCGAGCGCGACCGGTTCAGGTACGTAGCCGTCCGCGTAGCTGAACGTGCCCGTCGTTTGATCGACCACGATGCCGGCGACCCCGAAGTCGTTGTCGTTGACGACGGCCAACGTCGTCGCGTCGACCCACGCCAGGCCCTCCACCTTCTCGAAGTCGGCATAACCTGCCGCCACCAAGTCGATGTGCAACACCTTGGTGACGGGCTTGACGCCGGCCGTCGTCAGCTCTGCGGCGCTCATCTGATCGAGGGTTTTGCCCGAATACAGGACGTCGACCGACGTGATGTCGGTCGCGCCGGTGAGGTTGAACGCGTACACCTTCTTGGCGATCGTCTCAGCCGGGTCCTCCGGGAGCGCGTCGTCGTCCCGTTCCACCACCAAGAAGCCACCGCCCGGGATCGCCGTCAAGTCCCCGATCTTGTCGGCGCGGCTGTCGGCGCTGCCCGTGCTCGGCGCGTTGTCCATCACGTACAGGAACTGTCGCGTGACGTGGGTGTTCGGATCTACCTCCACGAGGCGCACGTTGTTCGAGGCGTTGAGGTTGCCGTTGGTTGCGCTCACCGGGTTGCGCAGCGGGCTTTGCACGATCGCGTAGACCTTGCCATTTTGAATGGCGAGTCCTTCGAAGCCGCGATTCTGACGTCGCTGGCCGAAGACGGCCGGCAAGACCTCGAGCCCGAGTTCACCCGCCGCGCCAACGTCGGGCACGGTTAGTCCAGCGGCCGCGTGTGAACCAACCGGGACGAGGCGTGCCAGGAGCTTGCCCGTCGCGTCGAAGTGATAGATGGCGGGGCGGTATTCGTCGGCCAACCAGAACGTGCCGTCGCTGGCGACGGCGATGCCCTCGAAGTCCCCACCCAGTGTGTCCAAGGGCAGCGTGTTGCCGAACAAGTCGACGGGGACTTCGTCGTTGTGAGCCGTGGTGTCAGTCCCACCCGCGACCGTGGTATTCGGTAGCCCCGTCAGCGCGCTGCCATCGGCGCGCTTCAGGTCGAGTTGTTGCACGACGTCGACTTCCCCCGACTTTGGGTCGAGCTCGAGCCGTACGATCTTCGGACTGTAGCCGGGCAGCAAGAATGGCCGTTTACCAGCCGTTGGTTCGCCGTTGGGCCCGCGATCGGTATGCGTGACGAAGCGCAACTTGCCCGTGGCCGTCTTTCCCTCGAAGTGCAGACCAGAGAAGCCGCCGAGGCGGAGCTCCTGGCCTGCGCTGGTGCTGCCAATCGATGGCAGTTCGCCGATCTCGAACGTGAGCGTGCTCGGACCTTGCGAAAAGTCCTTGTAGCCGAGCCCGCGCACCTCCAGGATCTCGTGTTTGTCGAGGTTCACGACGGCTACGGCGTTGTTCTCTTGCAGTGAGACATAGGCGCGTCTGCCATCGTCCGAGACGGTGATGTATTCGGGCTCGAGATCTTGGGCGGCGGTCGCGCCCGGACCGAATACTCGCACGCTGGCTGGGATCGTGACGTCCGCAAAGTCCAAGGTCGTGACCGGCACGGTGCGGCGCAACGGGTGCACCGACAGGATGCTCACCGATCCGAGCGGATCGACGCAGCCCTCGCCGTAGCAGTCAGGTTCGCCCTCGTTGGCGACCAGGAGCTTCTTGCCATTAGGGGTGAACGTAACCATGTCCGGCAGCGCGCCCACGGTGACGCTGCGCAGCACGTTGCCATCACGGTCGAGCAGGACGATGTTGCCGGGATCCGTCTTCTGGGGCGCGCCGACCGCCACCGCGACCAGGCCGCGGCTCGAGACGTCCACGCTCTGGACGGACGCGCCGTACGGACTCAAGTCCACGCGCTGGAGCAACACGGGCGAGCTCGGGTCGCCGACATCGACCACGTCGAGCACCGTCGCGGTGGCGCTGGTCACGAACAAGCGGTCTCCGTCGAGGGCCGCCGTCTCACCGGATGACTCGGAGTCCGTGATCCCGGTTGCGTAGCGCCCCAGCAACGAGGCGCTGAAGTTTCGTTCACGGTAACGCGGGCTTTTGCCTCGCGACTGTGACGAGAGCGCGGCACCGAGTGTCGTGAACTCGGCATCATCGAGCGACGGTTCAGACTCTGAGCTGCACGCGCTCGCTACGAGTGCGAATGGGATCGTTGCAGCAACGAAGCGGCTGTATGGTGAAATAGGCATGGCCCCCTCCTAACACGGTGAATCTCGTGCTTCGTGACAACACGGCGACGAGTTGGCGTCAAGACCGTTACAGTCAGGGACCGTAGTCAATTGTTCGAGCCGTCCGCTCGCAGCGTGCGGCAGGCTTACTTGGTTACGCGCGCGAAACCTTTGGCGTCGAACTCGATTTGACCGCGCTTGAGCAATACTCCGAGCGCGCGCTTGAACGCCTTTTTGCTGATCCCGAAGACATCGCGCACTTGCTCCGGCGAAGATTCGTCTCCGACGCGCAAGTTGGGGCGACTGGTCAATACGTCGTAAACCAGCTCCACGTCGCCGGGCAGCTCCGCGACACCTGAACCGCGGAGCGAGAGCTCCAACTTGCCGTCGGGGAGGACGTGGCTGATTCGGTATTGCGACTCTTGCCCGCGCTGCTGTCGATGGGGCTCGGCCTTCGGCAATAGCCCGACCCATTTACCCGCGAGGATCACGAACAAGCCGATATTTGGATCGTTGCGCCACGCTTCGCCGGCTACCCACTGCCCTTCTTCGAACGCAGCCGGCTCCTGGTGCAACAGCTCGGAGACGTTGCCGGTGCCCAACAGTCTACCCTGACGATCGAGCTGCAAGGCGATGGGGTAACGCTGACCGATACGCATCCGGATCGGCTGCTCTCGCTTCGGCACCAGGAGCTCCTTGGGAAGTCCCCAGTCGACGAACACGCCCATGTCGGTCTCGGACGTCACCTCGAGGAACCGGACCTCACCCCAAACCAACGATGGCAAGGTCAAGCTAGCTTCGGGCGCGCCCTTGGCGTCCGTCACCACGAACACCTCGACCTCTTCCCCGACCCGAGTCTCGGGTGGCACACTCCCGAACACCGTCGGGATCGTCGCGCCTCCTGCGTCCGCGGGCAGCCGCAATTGGGCCACCTTGCCGGGTGTGTCGAGCGCGAGTTTGACCCTGTGTCCAACGAGCGTGGAAGTGGGGCCGGGCGCAAACTCCGAGGTGCGACGTGGGGGCGGAGACACGCTGGCGCAGTAGCACTGGCCAGTCGGCATTTCTAGCTCACTCGTCGAGGCACCGCGTTTGGCGTCGCACTTTGAGCCGCCAAAGAGTTAGCCGCGTTGGGATTGCGTCGTATAGAGGACCACGGTGACTGACGAAGAAAGCCGCATTCAGCGGTCGCTGGTGATTTCGGTCGTGGAAGGGTCGCTCCACGCCATCATGCTGGGCGCCGCGGAGAGCTACTTGGGTGCACTCGCCGTCGAGCTCGGTCACGGGCCGCTCAATCAGGCTTGGTTGGCAACCATTCCGTTGGCGTTGGCGTCGGTGTCGCAGCTCGCGAGCGGCACGTTGTCGCGGGTGTGGGGGCGCAAGTGGGTGGTCGTGGCCGGGGCGTTCGCGCAAGGCCTGTCGATGGGTGGTCTCGCGTTGATAGCGCTTGGAGGTTATCGAGGTTTGGGCGCTTTCTTGATGGCCAAGTGCGCGTTCTTCGTTGCTGGCGGCATCCTCACTCCGCCTTGGAACTCTTGGATAACGGCGCTCACCAGCAACATCTCACGCGAGCGCTACTTCGGACGGCGCTCGGCGATCAACCAAGCTTGCGTCTTCTTCGCGTTCCTGGGGGCGGGGTACCTGCTGCAAAGCAGCAACGGCAGCCTCGGCACGTTCGCGGTATTGTGCGCCATCGGTCTGGTGGCGAGGGTAGCGAGCAGCGTGGCGCTCGGGTTGCAAACGGATGTCCTCGACGCGGCATCGCAATTGGGCGGCCTGACGGCGTGGCAACGTTGTGTGGGCGCCTATCGGCACAGCAAATTCCGCGTCGCGACGTACATGGCGTTCCTGATGTTCGGCGCCACGATCTCTACGCCGTTCTTCACGCCTTACATGCTGCGAGAGCTGGGCATGGACTACGGCCTCTTTGCATCCATGTCCGCGACCTCACTCGCGAGCAAGGCGCTGTTCTTTCCAGTGTCCCACCGCATCGCGGCGCGCTTGGGGCTGTCCAAATTGCTGATCGCTGGCGGCATTGGCGTCGCGCTGGTGCCGATCAGTTGGGCGATGAGCGCCCGTCTGGATTGGCTGCTGTGGGTGCACATCTTGAGCGGCGCGTCGTGGGCAGCATTGGAGTACAGCAGCTTCCAGCTGATGATGCGCGACACGCCCGCCGAATACCGCACCGAGTTCTTCTCGCTCGCCAACTCGCTGAGTAGTGTGCTTCAGGTGGTAGCATCTTGGATCGGCGGGACGTTGCTGCGTGACAACGTGCTTTCGTACACGCAGATCTTCATGGTCTCCGGCACACTGCGCGCCATACCTCTGGCGCTGCTGCTCTTCCAGTTGCCACGGCTGCGCATTCCACGTCGCTTGGCCCGGCTGCCCATGCGGCCGCTCACGGTGCGCCCAAGCGCGGGGACCGTGGAGCGGCCGATCTTGCCGGCGGTCGAGACCGACGAATGACGACCGCTCACCAACCGCGTCCGTTTACGCCGAGACGAGGACCTTGAGGCCCGTGGGCGCGCCATCTTTGGGCGCGCCCGCATGCGGGTCGAGTCCAGGCAAGTCGAGCGCTTGGGGGTCGTTGGAGCCTGGGTCGACGACGTCGGTGAGATACTCCGACAGCACCTCGTCGATGGCCGAGCGCACCTCGTGACGGATCTCGCTCCGCTCTTCTTGATGAGCCTGCGCGTAGGCCGCCGCACCGTGTAGCGCGCGCGTAGGCAGGTGCGCGGTGGGGCGAAGGGCCATCAAGTTGCCGGTCTGCGACGCCTGCGCGAAGCGGTCGGCGAGGCGGTTCAGTCGGTCCGCTGACTCGTCGGGTTCGTTCGCCGCGATCTCGTGCAGGCGATTGGCGATACTCGCCGTTACCTTGGCGAAGGCGTTGGGGTCGTTCGACTTGAGGCCATGAAGGTCTCGCATCAGCTGTCCCATGGGTGAGACATGCGGGCGGTGCTCGGGAGCGCTCTGGTTTTGGCCTGCCGCTCCTGGTAGACCTTGCAGCTGTTTCTTTGCGTAGATTGCGGCGGCGCGACCAACCCCGGCCGACTTGTCGGTATCGGTCGTGGGCCTGGGGCCCGATGAATTGACGTCAAATCGCATGGCTTGCTCCAATGGAGGCCCAGCACCTCGCAGGACCCCGTAGTTCGTTCAACGGGGTAGTTTGGTCGTTTGTTAACCGCTTGCGTAGCCCTTTTTTCGAGCGTCAAACTCGTGTCGCAGCGTCATGAACCCGCGGCGAGGAGCGGTGTCAAGCGGCTGGCGCCGTCAATATCTCACCGCAGCTTCTCTCCCTTCTCTCGCGCCTGACGAAGGTCACGCCGTTCTTTCGTCGTGGAAGGGCGAAGGCGTCAGCGAAACTCGAGCGCCAAATGCCCGGCGCCCGTCGCTCGAACGTTGCGGCGCGACAGCACTCGGCTCCGCGCGTTCCATTGCGGAGCGAATTGCCGTGGCCCGTAGACTCCAGTGGCTTCGGCTCGTCTCAGCGCAGTCGGACCATGCCGTTGATGAGCGAAGCGGCATCCACCGCGTCGTCGACGGTTACGCTGAGCTCGCGGCCGCTCTGCAGCGCAAGACGAAGCGCGGAGCCACCTCGGACCACGATCGCGGCGCGCTTCATCAGCCACAAACTTCCGCGGTAGCCCCAACCGCCGTGAGCCATCGGCACGAGATCGAACACCTCGGCGTGATTGATGTCGGCCAAGGGGACTTTGCGCCGCACCAAACCGAGGTGGCCGCAAGTGATCGTGACGCCGTTGCGGTCGACCTTGACCCGCACCATCGAGAACGCGTCCGCGAGGAAGAGGGTCGCGACCGCGACGGCGGATGTCGTCACAGCCAACGACGTCGAGGCGCGACTAGTGAACGTGGCCGCCACCAAAGGAAGCGCGGCTAGTAGCCACAGCCAATGGTTGTGGGCGCTGCCGAGCCAGACCGCGCGCTGCTCTGCGGTGAGTGACAAAGCGGGCGCTGCGCCGGCATCTTTCGCGGTGAAGTAGGGGCGGTAAATCTGGCGCGCAGCCAGCCCTGGCCCAACGCCGAAACCCAGGAGCACGAGCAAGTGGTACCATGGGATGCTGGCTGCCTCACGCCAATCGTCCGCACCGCGGTTGAGCGTCACGAGTGACCAGGCGATGACGCTGAAGAACGCGCTGAAGATGAACGTGATCGTGAGTAGGCTCGCCCGTGCTTGACGCGATTTGGCGAGCAGCGCGGCGAGCGCGACGCCCCACGGGACGACGGTCAGCGCCGCGCTGATGACCAGACGCGGCATTGACCCGTCGGGGCCCCCCTGGAGCGGCCAGTGCGTCGCCATGGGTTCGGGCAAACGCTCCCACGACGAAGCGAACAACGTGACGATCACCAGCGTCGAAAACGCCGCAGCAATCAAGCCCACCCAACGCCGAGGTTTGTCGTTCATACGTCCTCCAACAATTTCGCCAACTCGCGTCGGCTCAAGCCTTGCCGCACCGCTTCCGCGACCAACGCATGCGCGAGCTCCAGCAATTTCGCACGGCCGGGCCCGGCATTGGCGACCACCACACCGCGGCCACGGCGCACCTCGAGCAGACCCTCGTCGCGGAGTACGTCGTAGGCCCGCAATACCGTGTGCATGTTTACCTCGAGCGATGCGGCCAGCTCTTTCGCCGCCGGCAAGCGCTCGCCGTTGTTGAGTCGCTTCTCGACGATGGCTCGCCGCAGCTGCGCAGCGATTTGCGCGAACAACGGCGCGTCCGCACCAGGATCGATGTGGATGAGCATTGTTCTATTATAAGTAGAACAATGCTCCGGGCAAGACCGATCGTGTTTTTCACCGGCCAAATGCCGCCGCGGGCAAACATTCACCTAGTCAAAATCTCCGGGTGGTGCCGCCCGCCTCGATTCGCGGCCCTGGGGTAGGTATAGTCCGCACACTATGGTCAACGGCGTATTGCGTGGCGGTCGTTTACGGTTCGAGAGATTCGGTGGCGCACTCGTGGCGGTCACCGGGCTCCTGGCAGGATGCGAAGACAGCTCCGTTGGTGGGGCCGGCGATGGCGGAGCGGACGCCGCGACCGGCTTCGCTTCTGCCGATCCACGTGGGACGGACGCGGGGGACACTGGCATCGATACGCAAGATCTGAGTGTCGGCATCGACACCCGGGAAGCCGTCGACATGCTTTCCGTCGGTTTGGGAACGCTCGGAGGTGATGCTGGCGACGATGCCAGTGTCGCCCCGATAAGCTCCAGCGCTGAGCAATCCACGAATACGTCCGCTCCAGATACGTCCGCTCCAGACACGTCGGCCCCAACCATTGGCTCAGGCAGCGCGTCGACGGCCCCGGTGGATTCCAGCAGCGACACCCCCACGTCGGAACCGCCGTCCGAGACTAGTGACGCGCAAGAGACTTCGGCGCCGCCCATCGACACGTCGTCCGCACCAAGTGCGGTGACATCCGCGCCTGCCGTTTCGAGCAGCGATGTCGCCTCCGAGACCGTCGATACGAGTGGAGCGCCGACGAGCGAGAGCGTCACCACGGAAGCCGTCACGAGCGATTCGACTTCACCCGCCGATACGAGCGCGCCGCCTATCGTCTGGGACGTCGGGATTGCGGCAGACGCGTCGTGGGTCGATTTGCCGGCGACGTTCCGCGCCCTCGGGTTGCCGGACATCAACCTGACGTTGTCTTGGAGCGTGCTGGCGACGCCGGAGGGTAGCGAAGTGAGCGACGTCAGCCTGAGCAACGCCAGTTCTAGCCAAGTGACCTTCGTCCCGGACGTCGCTGGCGGCTACACGTTGCGATTGCACCTGCAAGCCCAGGAGGGGTCGGTCGACGTAGACGCCACCGTCACGGTTGCGATGGTGGACGTCGGGTTCCTCGAGCTCACCGAAGGTCCCGACGGCGCGTACGCCCACGAACCCATGATGGTGCCGTCCGATCAAACGTTGGAGCCGTTCAACGTCGGGTGCTCCTTCGAAAGCTGGGACTTCGGCGACTTCAGGCCTTGGTTACAGGGCGTTTCAGAGGAGACGAAGGCGATCGGGTTCGATTACCCCACCGTTCCCGCCGAGCAAACCGCCTTCGCGTATCACTTCCGCGACAACCTCCGGGACAGCGGGTACACCCACGTGGCCACCGCGAAGAGCGATTGCGCCAACAACCGCCCCGTGGATTTGACCGCGGGCGCATTCCCCGACTTCTCGCCCTCTGGCAAAGAGCTCTCCCGCGTCGACTACGTCGATTCTGCGCTCATCGTCTCCCCCATCGACGCCAACTCCGTCTCTTATCTCGACGCTTGGACGCCCTGGACGACCGATTGGTGGAGTGAGACATCGGTCGTTTGGGCGGCAGACCAGGGCGGCGAACCGCCGTCACCGGTGATCGGCGCGAGCCCCGTGGACGGCAGTGATTACAGTCCCATCCTCGATTGCCTCAACGCTCGTCAACCTGCATTGGATGGCTTCGACAAGGTCGCCGTCGTCGACGGAGGTTTGATGGTTCTCTCCTCCAGAGCGTTGTGGTTCATCCCGGTGACGATCGACGCGACGGGCAATTATCAAGCCAGCTGTGAGTACGGCGCCGACGGCAACGTCAGCGTCGGCTACGACGTCGTCGACTTCGAGGTTGCACCGGACGGACGCACCTTGGCGTTCATTTCACAGGTGCAGTCGGATTCGTATTACGCCTACCTCGCGGTGGGGCCGGCCGCGGTGCCCTTCGACTTCTACGACGATCGATGGATGGCACACGAGCTCGCGTCCCCGGGCATCTACTACACCGGTTTACACTGGATCGCCGACTCTGCGCAGCTGGTGTGGACCGAGATCCAATACGCCGTCGAGGAGAGCGACGGCTACTACTACACGTACATCTACGACTCCGCGGTGCGCAAGCTCAACGCCGACGGCAGCTACCCGAGGACTCTCGCCTACCACGTACAACCGCAGTATCCGCGGGGCGTGATCACCACGGGACCGATCGAGGTGTTCTACGGGTTCTTGAGCGGTGGGTTCTAACCCCAGAGTCCGTTCATAGACCCGCGATAAGCAGCGGCGGGCGTCGTTGCCGCGCCAGTCACAACTCGACGGTGGCGTCAATCGGTGCGTTGCATCACGTCACAGTCGAGTTCACCGTCGGTGGGACAAGAGTCCACGACGAGTTCACACGGATTTGGGGCAGACTCGGGTGCTAGGCCTTGCGTGTGAATCCAGCGGCCGTCGACGCGTTGGCACACGACGACCTTGTCGTTCTGGACCCGTGAGCCGGCGACGTACGAGTGGTCACCCGTGTCCGTGAAGTTCAGGTACGGCAAGCCGTGGATTTGGAATTGGATTGAGCTCGAGGGCGGAGCCGTCGGGATCACGGTTTCGTTGTCGTTGGTGGCACGCCAAATCGCGACCCACTCGCCGGAAGCCACTTCTCGAGCGAGAAACCGGCTGTCGTCGACGCCTTGGTCCGGGCCGTTGTAATACTTCGCGACGAAGTCGTAGGTGCCGTTCGGGGGAGCCGGCGGGCTGAAGAAGTACAACATCGCGAAGTCCTTCCACTCGCGCGCCGCGTCGGTGGCGCCGCGGTGGACCCAGGCCTCGAAGGTGATCTGTTGGTCCGTTGGGCTGCCCATGCTCGTCTGCAGCGTGTAGCTGGACCCGAGGCACTCCGCATCCTCGCTGTCGCACAAGGCGCTCGCGCAATCCAGGTCGCCGTCGCAGGCCTGGCCCAGGCCAGATGGACCGCACTTCTTGCTGTCGCCGCAGGCGTTCGAGAGGCAGTCGACGTTCTCGTAGCAGTCCTCACCCGCGCCGCCGGCGGCGCACCGGTTGGAGGTGCAGCTCCCGGAGAGACATTCGCCGCCCTCTTCGCACGCGGTCCCAGCGCCCCCGGGTAGACACGTCGTATCGCAGCGGCCACTACTGCAATCGTCGGGTTGTGAACACGCGGTTCCCGCGGGGCAACCATCACACTCTCCGCCGCAATCTTCGCCGATCTCGTCCTGGTTCTGACGACCGTCGTCACAGGTTGGTTCCTGGCAGACGTCGTCCGCGCAGCTGTTGGTGGCGCAGTCTTCGTGACGCGTGCACGTCTCGCCGGCGGGACAAGCGCTGCAGTCGCTTTCACCGCCGCAGTCCGTGCCGGATTCCGCGCCGTTGGCCCGTTCGTCGCTACAAGTCGGTGCGACACACGTCAGCACGTCGTCCACGGCTTGGCACACGAGGCTGGCGCAGTCTGTGCCGACCGCACAGCGTTTTCCGTCGGGGCAGGGGTCGCAGTCTCCGCCGCAGTCTTGGTCGCTCTCCGTGCCGTTCTGGAGGTCGTCGTCACACTCGCTGGGCGCGCACACCAGCACTTCGTCGGCGTCCGGCTCGCAGCGCTTGCTCTCGCAGTCGGCGTCGACGTCGCAGGTCTTGCCGGCCACGCACGTGGGACAATCCCCACCGCAGTTCAGATCCGTCTCACTGCCGTTGATGGCGTCGTCGCCACAGCTCGGATCGGCGCAGGTGCCTTCACCGCAGAAGCCGCTCTCGCAGTCCTTGTCAGCCTCACACTTCTTGCCATCGACGCACTTGTCGCAATCGTCGCCACCGCAGTCGGCGTCGCTCTCGTCACCGTTCTTGGTGTCGTCGGAGCACGTGGCCTCCTGGCAGAACCCATCCTCGCAGACGTTGCTCTGGCAGTGAGGATCTTGTTCGCAACGCTGGCCGTCTTTGCACGGGTCGCAGCTGCCGCCACAGTCGACGTCAGATTCACCTTCGTCACGTACTTTGTTGCCGCAACCCGCGGGTAAACACATGCCGTTGCAGACGCGACTCTCACAGTCGGAGTTCAGCTTGCAAGGCTCGCCGAGGCCACACGCCGGGCAGTTGCCGCCGCACGTGTTTTCGTCCGCACAAACCCCACCGTCGGCCCCGGCGTCCGTTTCGTCGTTCGGGCGGAACCCGTCGAGCTGGCTCCAGCAACCCGCGACCAGCACCGAAGCCAACGAGGCGAGCGACAGCGAATCTCGAGTGCGGGCCCGGAACCGCTTACCCCGCCCGAGATCCGACTTCTTGAGCAAAATCACCGGATCGAGATCGCTTTGTTCGGGCTTTGCCGCAAGCTCCTTCCGCTCGTCATCGACGCGGTTGTTCCAAAACTAGTCGACATTACGGCAATTATTGAAGCACCGGATTTCAGTAGCGGGGCGGCGGAGCATATTCACCTGGGAACGGCGAGGGATCGGTCGTGTGTGTGGGTCGCGTCAGTTCGCCAAACAACGCAACGCCGATCACGCCGATGTCTCGACCGTAGCCGCGTCCGATGGCGTACGATTCTTCGATGTCCCCGAATCGGAAGGCGCGGACGCTATCGGCGCTCTCGCGGAAGCCTTCGATGTGTAAGGTGGACCACGGCGCCAAGATGTAACCCCGCTGCTGATAGTGTGCCTCGGTACCCGTGAGTACGTCCAGGCCGTCCACGCTCGCGACGACCTCGTAACGGTCGCGCGTGAAGTTGGTGAGACGGATCGCGTAGCGATCGTCGGTGTCTCCCACTATGTAGGTCTTGCCGCGCGACTGCAGTTGCGGCAAGGGATCGTCGCCGGACGAGACGAT
Organism: uncultured bacterium; assembly: GCA_966249405.1. GTDB lineage: Bacteria > Myxococcota_A > Polyangia > Polyangiales > Polyangiaceae > SZUA-265. Next base: position 24,299 of record CBINDO010000080.1, read on the forward strand.
GCTCACTTCGATCGCACCCCCGCGCACCGAAAACACGCTGGGCAACGCATCGTCGGGATCGCGCCCGGTCTTGAAGCTGACGCCGTCTTCGTCGTCGTACTGGAACGAAAGCACCGCGAACGGTTGCGAGTCGTCGCGCACGAAGGACACCTCCTGCACCGAGCTGTCCCGGCGTTCGCCCCACCTGGTTGCCAAACCCGGACGTCGCTCGGGCACCGGCGCTTCCTCTCGTTGCTTCTGGGCGCGCGCGCCCTCGGCGTAGTCGTTGGCCGCGGGTGAAGCGGCTTCGGCGCTCGATTCGGGTCGACGTGCGCTGGGCCACGAGCTGCCGCGCGCATCTCGCGGGGCCGCTTCCCCAGCGGGAGCAGCGGCGTAGTCACTGGCGGCAACCGGTGGTTCGCTGCGTGTGCAGCCGAGGGTGGCACCAGCGCAGGCGAGCAAAACCAAGAGTAGTCGAGTTGTCGGTAAACGCACGAGTCTTCCTTCCGTTGGGGTTCGGAAGGTGAACGCGGCTGCCGCCTCGGGCTTACAGTCCCGAGTTCGAGTTAACGCGGGCGTTCCACAATGACGCATCGCGTCAATGTGAAGACGCGCCGTTCGGGCCGCGGGCGAAGGGGGTGGGCGGGAGCCGCACCGGGACGTCAAATGCTGGGCCCAACCACAGAAGACGACATTCGCGGCAGCTCAATCCGGGCGTTCGCCCGCCCAGCGCGCTCGTTTCTTGCTGGTGGGTAGCAAACTGAGGGAAGCTCGTTTTCATGTCTGCGCTCACGCACCTGTCGGAAGAAGAAGCCCTATTTCGCGACTCCGTCCGCGGGTTTGCCGCCGAGCGGATTTTGCCGCTCCGCTCCTCGATGGACGAACACGCGCACATGGACGCGGGACTCGTCCGTCAATTGTTCGAGATGGGGCTGATGGGGATCGAGATCCCCGAGCAATACGGCGGCGCTGGGAGCTCGTTCTTCAACGCCATCTTGGCGGTCGAAGCCATCGCCACGGTGGACGGTAGCGTGGGCGTCTTGGTCGACGTGCAGAACACGCTCGTCAACAACGCCCTGTTACGTTGGGGCACGGACGCGCAGAAGCAGAAGTATCTGCCGAAGATGGCCACCGAGTGGGTCGGTTCGTACGCGCTCAGCGAGTCGAGCTCGGGCTCCGACGCGTTTGCCCTCAAGACCCGCGCCGTCGACAATGGCGACCACTACGCGCTCACCGGTCAGAAGTTGTGGATCACGAACGCCAACGAGAGCTCGTTGTTCATCGTGTTGGCGAACGCCGCGCCCGAGGCTGGCTACAAGGGCATCACGGCGTTCCTGGTCGAACGCGGGCAAGCGGGTTTTACGATCGGCAAGAAGGAAGACAAGCTCGGTATTCGCGCGTCGAGCACGTGTGAGCTCGTGCTCGATGGCGTGAAGGTGCCGAAAGATCAGGTTCTGGGTGAAGTTGGAAAAGGTTACAAAATCGCGATCGAGACGCTCAACGAAGGGCGCATCGGGATCGGCGCGCAGATGCTCGGCATCGCCCAAGGCGCGTTCGACGCAGCCAAGGCGTACGTTCAAGAGCGCAAGCAATTCGGCAAAGCCATCGCCGAGTTCCAAGGCGTGCAGTTTCAGCTGGCGCGCGCCGCGACCGAGATCGAAGCGGCGCGGCTGATGGTGTACAACGCGGCGCGGCTCAAGGACGCGCATCTGCCGTTCGTGAAAGAGGCCGCAATGGCGAAGTTGTACGCCTCGGAGGTCGCCGAGCGCACCGCTTCGCTCGCCGTGGACTTGTTTGGTGGCGTTGGGTTTACGAAGGAATACCCTGCGGAGAAGTTCTACCGCGACGCCAAGATCGGCAAGATCTACGAAGGGACGAGCAACATGCAGCTCCAAACCATCGCCAAGCTGCTCTTGGGTTGAGCGCGCAGACCAGAGCGGCGCGTCGAGTGAAGCCCGATGCGATCGGGTTCGAACAGCTGGGGGTTGGGCCCAGCGCGGTGAGACGGAGCGCGGCTCCCGCCCACCCATCGGCGGCGTGAAGCCCGGACGACGCGCGATGTCGCCGGCCGAGTGTAGCGCTGGTGGTCTGCGGACGCACGTCGCCCGACGACACGGTGACCGCCCCGCGCGCAACCCGACTCGTCCCGCGTTCGGGGTCGGTTCGCGTCGTCAGAGCCCGCGGCAGCGTGACAGCCGTCAAGCCTGGATTGTCACCGGCGGCCCGCTGGTGTTAAGAGCCCGTCGTGTTCTTTCGTTCGAAGAAACCGCCCGAAGCACCGTCCTCCGACCTCGGCGCCGTCGTGGCGCGCTGCCTGCGCGACGCGGACGAAGACACGGTGAGTATCGTCACTGCCGTGGCTGGGTTGCTCGGGTGCGTCTGTTACGCCGACCGCGAGGTCTCGGACCGCGAGGCTCAGATGGTGCGCAACCTGCTTCAGACGGTGGACGGCATTGGCGCCAAAGAGGCGGACGTGATCTTGACCGCGATCGCCGACAACATCATCACCATCTCGACGACGCAGGCGACGCGTTACGCTCGGACCCTCAAGGCGCTCGGCGACGCCAGCCTGCGTCGGCACGTGCTCGACATGATGCTCGACGTGGCCACCGTGGACAGCCACTTGTCGAACGAGGAGGTCGTGGTGTTGCGGCAGCTCACGCAGTCGTTGGGTCTCGAGCAATCGGACTACAATGCGCTGCAGCAAAAACACCGCAACATCTTGGCGACCTTGACGTCGAACGCGGCTGCCGAGCCTTTGGTCGACGCTGAAGCAGCGGCTGAGCCCGAGGCGCCGAGCATTGAGGTGAGCTCGTTGCGTCTGCGTTCGCCTGCGCTCGCGGTGCCTTTCAACATCGTGCTCGTGGAGCCCGAGATCCCGCCCAACACCGGCAACATCGCCCGTTTGTGCGCGGCGACCAACAGCCCGCTGCACCTCGTGGGCAAGCTCGGCTTCAGCATCGACGAACACGCGGTGCGGCGCGCCGGACTCGACTATTGGCACCTGGTGCAGGTTCACACCCACCCGACTCTGCCCGACGCCGAACGTGCGATCGGTGAACGTCGAGGCGAGGGGCGCGGTCGCACGTGGCTACTCACCGGGCGCGCGAGCCGCAGCGTCTACGACGTCGCGTTCGAACCGGGCGATACGTTCGTATTCGGCAAAGAGAGCGTCGGTTTGGCGCCGGAGCTCCTCGACGCTCGTCCGGAGCAATGTCTCGCCGTGCCCACGTTGGGCGCGGTACGCTCGCTCAACTTGGCGAACTCGGTTTCCATCGTATTGTTCGAAGCTTTGCGTCAAGTGGGCGCGTTCCGTCACACGCAGCTCGGTTGACGGGGGCTGCGGCGCGTGAAGTCAGCGAACGCGCGCGGGCACCTCGCGACGTGGGCGCGCCGAAGGAGAGTGAACGAGCGACGTGGGCGCGCCGAAGGAGAGTGAACGAGCGACGTGGGCGCGCCGAAGGAG
>CBINDO010000081.1:0-27655 GCA_966249405.1 uncultured bacterium
ACCGTCGTGTTGGCTACCAATATCACGGTGCCGACCTTGTCGAGCGCGCGCAAGTTGGGGAGAGTGAACCGTAACTCCACGCTGGTGCCTCAAGACTTTTCGGACTTGGCTCCGGGCCGTTCGGAGGCGATGCGATCGAGCACGCCGTTGACGAACTTGGCGCTGTTGTCGGCGCCATAACGTTTGGCGAGCTCAACCGCTTCGTCGATAACGACTTCGGTCGGAACCTCGGGGTGCGCGAGCAACTCCAGGGTTCCGAGCCGCAGTATGCTGCGGTCGACCGGCGTCATGCGCTCCAAGCGCCAGTTTTCGCTGGCGGCGGTGATCTTCGAGTCGAGCCACTCGCGCTTCGCGACGACTTCACGCAGCAACCCGTCGGCGAACGCGCGGCCCTCGACGTCGGGGGGCGGGATTTCCCGCCAAAAATCGCGCATCACTACGTCCACCGGGGTTTGGGTGGACTCCATGGAAAAGAGCATCTGCAGTGCTGCTTCGCGTCCGGTTGTTCGAGCTCCCACGATCTTGGTCCAATACTTGGCTTGGGTTAGCGACTGTTCGGGTGAACCAGTCAGGTCAATATTTGGCTGCGGCCAGCTCGCGCCCGAGCGCGATCATCTCGAGAGCAGCCATCGCCGCCTCGCCGCCCTTGTTGCCGGCTTTGGTGCCCGAGCGTTCGATGGCTTGTTCGATGGTGTCGGTCGTGAGTACGCCGAAGCTCATCGGGACGCCGGCGGCTGCTTGCGCACTAGCGAGACCAGAAGACAAGCTGGAGGCTACGTGCTCGAAGTGGGGCGTCCCACCGCGAATGACGGCGCCCAACGCGATCACGGCCTCGAACTTGCCGGACTTACCGAGGCGTTGACACACCGGCGGGATCTCCCAAGCGCCAGGCACTCGGACCAAAGTGATGTCCGCATCGTTGATGCCATGGCGCACCAGCACGTCGCGCGCGCCCGCGATCAGTTCACCGACCACGAACTCGTTGAAGCGTGAAGCCACGAGCGCCACACGAGCACCAGAAACGTTAGTGAAAGTTCCTTCCAAAGTCACCATAGTTGCTTGTTGCCTATTCACTCAGAGGGATGCAGTCGACCACCTCCAAACCGTAACCTTGGAGGCCGGCGAGTTTGCGAGGTGAGTTGGTTAGCAATCGGATCTTGGCGACACCCAAATCTTGGAGCACTTGAGCCCCCAAGCCGTAGTGTCGCAACGTACGCTCTTTAGAAGTCGAGCCGTCGGGGCGGACCGACTCTGGAGAAGCCTCACCGTTGGCGAGGGCGTCGAGGGCAGCTTCTTGACCGAGGGTGCGGTCGGACGGGATGTAGATCACGACGCCGGAACCCTCACGCTCGATGCGGTCGATGGCATCACGGAGCAGACGCCCTCCGCTATCGCCGCGACTGCAGAACAGGTCTTGCAGTAGGTTACCACGGTGCACGCGGCACAAAGTGTTGTCGCGCGGCGGCTTGCCCTTGACCAGGGCCGCGAACTCGCGACCGTTGGGTAACACGCTGAAAGTGATCAGCCGCCAAGGCGTGCGCGTTTGGTCGAGGACCACCTCGAACTCGCCAACGCGGCGCACGAACCGCTCCGTTTGGAGACGGTACTGGATGAGGTCTGCGATCGAGAGCAGTCGCATCCCGTGTTGTCTCGCGAACACCTCGAGGTCCGGCATGCGGGCCATGGTGCCGTCGTCGTTCATGATTTCGCAAATCACGCCGGCCGGGTTGAGGCCCGCCAAACGTGCCAGATCGACGGAGCCTTCGGTTTGACCCGTGCGCACCAAGACGCCGCCTTCACGCGCTCTGAGCGGAAATACATGGCCAGGGGTTACCACGTCTTCGGGCCTCGCGTTTGGCGACGCGGCCACCCGGCAAGTGTGAGCTCGGTCCGCCGCACTGATGCCCGTCGTGACGCCGTGGCGCGCTTCGATGCTGAGAGTGAAGGCGGTGCCGAGGGGCGGACCACCGCGACGGGGCAGCTCCATCATCGGCAAGTCGAGGCGGTCGACCTGTTCGCCGGTCAAAGTCAGGCAGATCAACCCGCGGCCGTACTTGGCCATGAAGTTGATGTGTTCGGGCGTGACCTTGTCGGCGGCGAACACCAAGTCGCCTTCGTTTTCACGGTCTTCATCGTCGACCAAGATCACCATCTTGCCGGCGCGGATATCGTCAATCGCCGCACGCACATGGCTGAACAGGCGTGGGTCCGCGTCACTTTCGGGACCCAACAATTCTTGGACGGCTGACATAGGGCCCGCCTGTATACTCTGCAAAGCGGTGGCTTCTGCTGACATTTTCGCCGGCCGCCGTATTGAGGTTGACCCGAGTACAGCCGGGCGCTAACCGTCGTTGCGTGAGTGACCCGAGGGCACCGGTATTCGCCCCAGACCCGGCGGCAGCGCCGGCCGAGTCCCCGACGGATCCCCTCTGGGACGAGGAAGATTCGCTCCCCGCGCCCCCCGTCGCACCGCGGATCTTCCAGCCTCGACGCGCCGGTCCCGCCGACGTCCTGCGCCCCACCCGGGCCGAAATCAGTTTGGGGCGCCTTCGGCACAACCTTGCGATCTTGCGCAAGTTTTCGTCGTCGCAGGTGTGGTGCGTGTTGAAGGCGGACGCCTACGGTCACGGTGCCAAGGCGTGTGCTCGCACGTTGGAGCGAGCCGGGGCCAACGGCTTGTGCGTGGCCCTCATCGAAGAGGCCATCGAGCTGCGCGAGGCGGGGGTGAACCTGCCGATCCTGGTGATGAGCGGCTATTTCGGGGCTAGCCGTGCCGAGTTAATTCATTACCGACTGACGCCGGTCATTCACAGCCCGGGCCAGCTCGAAGAGCTCGAAAAAGAGGCGGACTATACGGGATCGAGTCAAGTGCCATACCACGTGAAGATCGACACGGGCATGGGCCGTCTCGGCATCCCGCAGCGCGATTTGCCGAGGGTGGTGGACGTGATCGAGGCCAGCCAGCACTTGAGCTTCGAAGGCTTGATGACACACTTCGCGAGCGCCGACACCGACGCCGAATCCGTCGCCCGACAACTGGCCTTGTTCAAGGCCGGTACGGAAACGTTTACGCGCGCGGGCCTCGTGCCCAAGGTGAAACACGCAGCCAACACCGCAGCGTTGATCTCCTTCAAGGAAACACACTTCGACGTGGTGCGCCCCGGGATCGGCGTGTTCGGGGTGCAGCCCGCCGCGGGGTTGGCGCCTGAACTCAGGCCGGCGATGCGCGTGTTGTCCACGGTAATCGCGCTGCGCGAGCTCGAGCCAGGTCAAACGGTGGGTTATGGCGGCAGCTTCGCGGCGACGCGGCGCTCCCAGATCGCGACGTTACCGATTGGTTACGCCGACGGGCTCGGTCGACAACATTCGAACCGCGGTCATGTGTTAATTCGTGGCAAACGAGCACCCATCGTGGGGCGAGTCAGCATGGATCTCACCACCGTGGACGTCACGGACTTACCGGGCGTGACTTTGGGTGACGAAGCCGTCATCCTGGGTGAGCAGGCGGGCGCCCTGGGGCAAGACACGATAACCGCTCAAGAGATCGCAGATATCGAGGGCACGATTCCGTGGGAGGTATTGACGAGTATCTCACGGCGAGTGCCTCGCTTTTACAGAGACGTGTGAGGGACTATGGCACGAGTAGTGGAGCAGAGTTTTGGTGAACATCGCGGGCGCCCGGTGCGGGCTTTCGAGCTCTCGAACAACGGCGGTATGGTGGCTCGGGTCACCGAATACGGAGCCACCTTGCTGCAGCTCTGGGTTCCAGACTCCGCCGGCAAGCGCGGCGACGTGGTGCTCGGGTTCGACACGGTAGAAGAATACGAGGCGCACGGCTGGTTCTTTGGCGCTACCGTCGGCCGCGTCGCCAACCGCATCGAAGACTCGAAGTTCAGTCTCGACGGCAAGAGCTACTCCTTGTTCGCCAACAATGGCCCGCACCACCTGCACGGCGGCAAGATCGGGTGGGACAAGACGATTTGGACGACCGAGGACGCTTCGGCCGACGTCAATCGAGCGTCGGTGAAGTTCTTGCACCGTTCCGCGGCGGGTGAAGAGGGGTATCCGGGAGCCGTCGAGGCGCGCTCCACGTATACGCTCGACGAGGCCAACGTGCTCAGCGTCACCATGGAGGCCAAAGTGGAGGCGCCGACCATCGTCAACATGGCTCACCACAGCTACTGGGATCTGAGCGCTGGCGAAGTACCGACGGTGCTCGAGCATCGCCTGCAGCTCAACGCATCGCGCTACACGCCCGCCAAAGATAGCGTTCCGCGAGGTGAAATAGCGGAGGTTGCAGGCACTGCCTTCGACTTCACGCGGCTGCGGGAAATCGGTCAGGAGTTCGCAAGGCTCAGCAACGAACCTCGTGGCTACGACAACAATTGGGTCGTCGATGGTGACCAGGACAAGCTCCGTGAGGTGGCATTGCTCGTCGACCCGTGCACCGAACGGTCGATGGCGCTGTGGGCAAACCAGCCTGGCGTGCAGTTCTACACTGGCAACTACATGGACGGTAGCCTGAGTGGACGCGGGAGAAAGTTAACGCAGTATTCCGGATTGTGCCTCGAGACCCAGGCGTTCCCGAACGCCATCAACGTGCCTGCTTGGCAGTCGCAGGTCATCGTACGACCGGGCACCACCTACCGTCACGAGATGCAGCACCGCTTTTCGTGGTAGTTTTCCGCTCGCGTTCGGCGGCGCCCGCCGGGTCGCGTCGAGACGGGTGTTACCTTACTGGAAACGTCCACCGACGTAGTCCCGCGTCGCGTCGCGGCGCGGCCGCAGGCTGTTTCACGCGTGGCTTCTTGATACCGTATGCCCATGACGTGGTTCGCGGGCACGGATCGAGGCGCGTGGGTGTTGGTGACGTGTATCGCATGCAGCGCCGAACCACCGCTCTCGGAGGCGACGAATGCGCCGAACGAAACCGCAACTTCGTCGTCTCCGAGCGCCGCGGTGCCCACTACCTCCGCCGCGTCGACGGCAGCACCAGCACCTGCACCCGGCGCCACTAGTTCCGTAGCGACGACGTCGCTCCCCAGCGTCAGTGAGACGCCTTCAACGCCTGCCAGCAGTTCGACGGACGAGGCCGTGAGCTCGAGCAGTTCGGACTCGACGATGAATACGGCGGGCCCTGGGACTACGGATGGCGAGTCAGCGCTCTCCGCGTTGGAGCAGCATCTGGCCTTGCCGCGCGCCAATCGCCCGGTCCTCGAGGAACAAGAGTTTGCCGACGTTCCGCTCTCTGCCGAGCAGGCCGACGTCGCCCGCGACCTGTTGTGGCAAGATCACGTCGCCTACATCGGTGAGTCGCGAGCCGACGAGCATGCTCGTAAAGCCGTCGCGGTGGGCGACATCACACTGCGCTACGACTTCACGACGTTTGGAGACGCTCCCAGCGACGGGCGCAGTTTGTTCATCTCACTCCACGGCGGGGGCGAAGCAGAAGCGTCCGTCAACGACGAACAGTGGGAAAACCAGAAGCTCCTGTACCAACCCGAGGAGGGCATCTATCTCTCGCCGCGTGCTCCCACCAACACGTGGAACATGTGGCATCAAGACCACATCGATCCGTTGTTCAAACGTTTGATCGAGAACTTCGTGGTGCTCGAGGGAGTAAACCCCAATCGCGTTTACGTCATGGGCTACTCCGCCGGTGGTGACGGCGTTTACCAGTTGGGGCCGCGGATGGCCGATCACTGGGCGGCCGCGTCGGCGATGGCGGGTCACCCCAACGAAGCCAAGCCATTCAGTCTACGCAACATCGGCTTCACGATCCACGTGGGCGGCGACGACACGGCCTTCGACCGCAACCTCGTCGCCGTCGAGTGGCGTGACCAGCTGGACCAACTGCGCGCCGAAGACCCAATGGGCTACGAACACGTCGTCGAGGTCCACGCCGGTAAAGGTCATTGGATGGACTTGGAAGACGCCGTCGCCGTGCCGTGGATGGCGGGGTTCACTCGAAACCCAACCCCGAGCCGCGTCGTGTGGTACCAAGACGACATCTTGCACGACCGGTCTTATTGGTTGCAGAGCACGAGTCCCATCAAGGAGACGACCGTTCGAGCCGAGATCGACGGGCAAAAAGTCGATGTCGAGACCACCGACGTCGACACACTCGCGGTGCTCCTGAGCGAGGTGTTACTCGACCTCGACCAGCCCGTGACGATATCCGTCAATGGCCAGGTGGTGCACGAAGCCATCGTCCCGCGCACGATCGGTAACACCTTTGCCACGCTCGTCGACCGTGGTGATCCAGAGCTGATGTTCCCCGCGCGCGTGGTTGTCCTGGATTAACTCGGCCACGACGTCCCCACTCCGCGAGACGTTTGTCCCTAGACATTGCGACAGCGCAGGAACGCCGCGGTTCCGTTAACTCTGCAGCGTAGCAGTCCCAGCGGCTGATAGTCTGCCCTACAAGCGCGATTCGACGCCCTCACACCTGGGGCGGTCGACACAGCCGAACCGTGGGTTTGGTTGGGGTTGGGCCCAGCGCTCGAGCGTGAGACGCGGCTCCCGCCCACCGCGTCGCGCCCGCTCGAGACCGGTCGCGTTGGGAAAAGCCGTCCAACGCCGGTGAGGCGGTCTCGGCTCTGACCGACTTTTCTCGAGCGGTCACCTCTTGCACTGGTCGCGGGCCTCGGGTTTGGCAGCTTCGCTCAGTCACAGCGAGCGCGGTGGTAGACCAGAAGTTGCACCGTATCGGCGTGGCCTCGGAGAAACCGTCGCTCAAGATGATGTTGACATTCATTATCATAAATGGAATTAGCTGACAGGTCGTCACGGTGAGTCCTCGGTGGGGTTCGCCGGCGGCACCGCTTTGTCTGCACCCCCGATGCCTCGTCTGGTCCCCCTCATCCATTTCCACGCGTTGTTCCTCGTGGGGTCATTGTTGGCGACTCCGCTTGCCGCAGCGCGACCAGCTCCGGGTGGAGCTCCAGAAGAACGGGAGCCGTCACCCGTCGAGCCGCCTTTCGAGGCGCCGGATGCTGGAGCGGAAGTAGCTGTTTCAGAAGAGGAAAGTGACGGCGGGGGGGCCGCGGCAGCGGACCGTCGCGAGCCCAGGGCGGCAGCGCCGGAACAACTACCGGCCGCCTCGCAGGGCGGGGCGATCCCTCCGGAGCTGTTGCAAGGTACGCCACCAGTTTTCCCACGACGTGCGCTCGAAGTGGGGCTCGTGGAAGGCCACGTTACCCTGAAGGTCCGCGTCGGGGTCGACGGCAGGGTTGAGGCGACCGAAATCGTCGAGGGCGCTGGCAATGGTTTCGATGAGGCTGCTCTAGAAACTGCGACTCATTACCAGTTTAGTCCCGCCGTGATCGGTGGGCGTCCGGTCGCTGCGTACATCCTGGTTCGCGTGGACTTCCGGGCGCCGCCGTCGACGGCAACGACACCCATGGCCGCGGCGGTCGAGGCGAAGCCTGAGCCAACGCCTGAGTCAACGTTACGTGCGGCGGAACCCAACCGTATCAGCGAACTTCCCGTCGAGGTGACCATCCAAGGCCAATCGGAGGCGGACCGATTGCGGCGTTCCGCCGAAGCGGTCAACGTCGTCGAGACCCAAGTTGCCAAGCGACACAGCCAAGACTTGGGCGAGGTTCTGGCGCGTACGCAAGGCGTCGGAGTGCAACGTTCCTCGGGGCTCGGCTCCGATACTCGTCTCTCTCTCAACGGTCTGACCGATGACCAAGTCCGCTTCTTCCTCGACGGCGTGCCGCTCGATTTCACGGGTTATCCGGTCGGGATCGCCAACATCCCGGTCAACCTCGTCAAACGTATCGAAGTCTACCGAGGCGTAGTGCCCGTAAGGTTCGGAGCCGACGCGTTGGGAGGCGCGATCAACCTCGTGAGCGAAAGCGACGTCGAAGAAGGCGTACACGGCTCGGCCTCCCTGCAGACCGGTTCGTTTGGCACCTACCGCGCGACAACCAACGGCAGCTACTACGACTGGACCGACCGATGGTTCGCGAACGTCGCCGCGTTCCTCGATCTCGCCGAGAACGACTATCCAATGAACGTCGTCGTGCCCGACGATTCGGGTCGGGAAGTGGAAGCTCGTGTTTATCGTTTCCACGACGGCTATCGCGCGTTCGGAGCCAACGCCGAGGCGGGAGTCTTGGACCGAGTGTGGGCCAAGCGCTTCTCCATCAAGGGGTTCGTCTCCGACTACGACAAAGACGTTCAACACAACTTGATCATGACGTTCAACCCTTACGGTGACGTCGAATATGGACAGTTCTCCGCTGGGGCTACCGCGAACTACGAGCAGGTGATAGGGGCACGCATATTCGCGAAGGTCGTCGCTGGTTACGCTTACCGGCACCTCACTTACTTGGACGTTGGAGAGTGCCACTACGACTGGTTTGGCCAGTGTTTTAGAGAGCGCGCGCAGCCGGGAGAAAGTATCGGCCGAGCGCAAGATCAAGACTACTGGGAGCACAACGTCTACGGTCGTGTGAACCTGGAGTGGCGCGTTGATTCGGACCACGCCTTCCACCTCTCGATGTCGCCGACTTACACCGAGCGGCGAGGTAGAGAAAATCGCCTCGCCAACCCAGACGCCAGGGATCCGCTCTCCGCTGAACGCAGGATGGGCGGCCTCGTGAGCGGCCTCGAACACCAGCTCGACCTCCTGGACGGTGATTTGGAGAACCGGGTGTTCGTCAAAGACTACCTGCAGTTCCTACGCTCCGAAGACCCTTTGTCCAACGGCGTGGACTTCCGGCGCGAGGACCGTACCACACATCGCGCCGGCGTCGGAGATGGCGCCCGTTATTCACTGCTGGATTGGCTCTACGTCAAAGCGTCGTACGAATGGGCCACGCGCCTGCCCAGACCGGACGAGGTGTTCGGCAACGCCTTCCCGGTGCAGCCCAATCTCGCGCTCGAGCCCGAGAAGAGCCACAACTTCAACGTTGGTCTCACCGTCGACTCGCTTCGTACGCAGGCTGGCGAGTGGCGCGGCGACGTGAACGGATTTCTACGCGAGGTCCACGATCTCGTCCGGTTGGTCGGTGACGATGAGGCAGCGAGCTACCAGAACGTCCGTGACGCGCGTTCACTCGGAGCAGAGACGGCCGTGGGCTGGACCTCGGTAGGACGCTACGTAGCGCTCGACGGTAACGCGACGTATGTCGACTTTCGCAACACGTCGAAGGACGGCGCCGACGCGACGTACGCGGGCGATCGAATTCCGAACCGACCTTACCTCTTCGCGACGGGAAGCGCGCGGCTCTCCGTCAGCCAGGTCGGCGTACCACGCGACGAGTTGTCTCTGACTTGGACCAGTCGCTACGTGCACTCGTTTTTTCGGGGGTGGGAGAGCATCGGAACGGACAAGCCAGTGGTTCCAGAGCAGCTCCTTCACTCGCTCGCCCTCTTGTACGCCTTGGACGGTGAACCCATGGACCTGAGCTTCTCGAGCGAGATCCAGAACCTCACCGATGCCGAGGCCTACGACTACTTCGGCGTCCCAAAGCCGGGGCGCGCTTTCTACTTCAAGATGACCACCTCGCTCTGATCGAGCCGCGAGGCGAGACGGCGACGAACAGCGCCTGCTCCCACCGGTGTGGGTGCAGCAAAATAACACGAGAAACGAGATACATCCATGAACTCAGTCCTAACCATCATCGTTCGAAGCGGGTTGTCCCTCGCCACGTTGGTCGCGGTCACCACCCTGCCGACCGGCTGCGGCAACGATGACTCCGGCAACGTCCAGACGACGAACGACGCCAAAGAGGAACAACCCAACGACAATCAAGAATGGTTCGTCGTCTCGACCCAGCTCTACGGAGACACTACCACGAGTTACTTGCCGATCGTCTCCTCGTTGGACGTCGAAGAGGTCAGCCTGAAAAACGCCAAGGAGCTCGACGGCCGTAGCTCCATCGCTCAGTTGGGCGAGTGGTTGTTCGTGGCCAGCTCGTCAGAACCCGTGGTCACGCGCTACACCATAGATGCGAACGGCGAGCTCGAGGAGGATGGCCGTCTCAACTTCTCGAATCACGGGGTTCCCGAGTTCTTCTCCATCGACGCCTGGGGCGCCGTCTTCGTGAACGAGAAAAAAGCGTACATCTTCAACGGCAACGACGGCAGCCACGTGATTTGGAACCCGACCACGATGAAGATAACGGGCGAGATCGAAGGGCCAGACATCGTGCAGGAGGGGTACGACATGGAGAGCGTCGCGGTGGTCCGGGGCAACCGAATGTACCGGGTGTTCACCTTCTTGAACTATGAGACGTGGGAGTTCCTGCCCGAGCCGCAGTACCTCGCCGTGTACGACGTCGAGAAGGACGAGCTTTTGAACATCGAAGAGGAGACGCGTTGCGCACAGCTCTACGCGATGCCGTCGGTCGACGAGAACGACGACATCTACTTCAGCGGGCACGTGTGGACTCCGGGGTTGGCGCTCACCAGTGATTATCCCAAGAGTTGCGCCTTGCGTGTCAAAGCGGACGAAGACAGCTTCGACGACGAGTGGCAGTTGAACTACGCCGAGGACGTCACTGACGGCCGTGAAGCCGCCACGTTGCGATACATCGGGGAGGGAAAGGCGCTCCTCGACGTCTTCCATCACGACCGCACGGAAATCGAAGATGACACGGACCCGCAGGAGCTCGTCTCGACCGCCAACTGGCGGTTGTGGCTCGTCGACCTCGAAGCGAAGTCGGGTGAGCCTCTCGACGGCATCGGTTTCAAAGGCGCCGGGCTGACCGACGTTCGTGTCGGAGACCGCACGTTCTTGATGTTGCCAAACGCGGACTGGTCGGAGACCACGGCGTGGGAGCTCGTGGACGGTAAAGCCGTCGAAGGGTTCACGGTCAAGGGTAACACGTACCAGACGGTGCAGTTGCGTTGAGCAGTTGCAGCATCGGGCCTGCGCCGAGCTCACGCGGAGAAAATTCGAGATGCGCCCCATATTCCTCCTGCTGCACCGTTATGTCGGACTCGCGCTGGCCGGTTTCCTGATTGTCACCGGCCTGACGGGCGCGATCATCTCGTGGGACCACGAGTTGGACGAGTGGCTCAACCCTGAGCTGATCCACACGCAATCACCCCCGGCAACGGGGCGCATAGCGGAACCGGGTGCCCGTACACCGCTCGACTACGTCGCGCAACTCGAGGCGAAGTATCCACACGTCGAGATCCTGCTGGTGCCGCTTGCCACCGAGCCCGGACACAACCTCAGCTATTGGGCAGAGCCGCGGTTCAACCCCGAAACCGGGCAACCTCACGAGGTCGATTTCAATCAAATCTTCGTCGATCCCCACACCGGTCAAGAGATGGGCAAACGAGAGTGGGGCGCGGTGTGGCCGTTGTCGAGGCAGAACTTCGTCTCGTTCCTCTACAAGCTCCATTATTCGTTGCACATCCCCGCGATGTGGGGTGTGGACCACTGGGGCGTTTGGCTTTTGGGTGCGGTCGCGTTGTTGTGGACGTTGGATTGTTTCGTCGCGTTTTTCTTGACGTTGCCGGCGCGGAGGCGGTCGTCCAACGGCGCCGCGACACCCAGCAAGAGCTTCTGGGCGCGTTGGCGGCCCTCGTGGTCGGTGCGCGCCAAAGCTGGTGCTTACAGGCTGAACTTCGATCTCCACCGCGCCGGTGGGCTGTGGACATGGGTGCTCGCTTTCGCGATCGCGTTCACCGGCTTCTCGATGAACTTGTATTCGGAAGTCTTCGAACCCGTGCTGACCTGGGTGTCCGACCTCACGCCGTCGATCTGGACCAGCCGCGCGGAGCGGCCGCCTGTCGAACGAACACCGCCGTCAGTGAGCTTCTCGGACATCCTGGCGCGCGCGTCCGATGAAGCCAAAAAACACGGCATCGACGCGCCACCCGGGCACCTGTTCTACTCGCCAGCCCTGAACGTTTACGAAATCGAATACTACGACCCCGGGGACGGGCACGGTTCGGGCGGAGTGGGTCACCCGGAGATCTATTTCGACGGCAGGGACGGGCGTGTCTTGGGTAATCGTAAACCTTGGGAAGGAACCGCCGCCGACCTCTTCGTGCAAGCCCAGTTCCCCATTCACTCCGGGAGGATATTCGGCCTTTTTGGACGGATATCGATCTCCGTGATGGGTTTGGTGATAGCAGGCTTGAGCGCCACTGGTGTCTACATCTGGTACAAGAAGCGGCTCTCCCGCCACCAGGCAGCAGCCGATCGGGACGAACGGGCGCGCGTCGCAGCAGACGTTGCGTCTGTGTCGTAGCCACAGGCCCTCGCGTTGACGAAGGCCTGTCTCGTTGTCCATGTCAGCGATGCGCCGCGGCTAACATCATTCCGTAACCTCGATTGGCAACTCGGCAACCACTTGCCCCAATCCAGGCACGGCCAGGGTCACGGTTGCGGCATAACTTCCGGGCGGGAACTCGCCGCTGGGTATGTTGCCGGTATCCGATGGACCGGACCACTGCAGGCCGGGCCAATCCACCGTGTCCTCGACCGACCCCGCGTCGAGGCTCGACTCCGTGGGCTCGGTGGGCGGGCAACACCCGACGTCACACTCGGGGCAATACTGGATCTGGTTGCCGCTGATGCGGAAGTCGATCCACGTCGCGGGGTCCGATTCGGACCAGCACAATCCGCAGCCTCCGCCGCTCGACTCCGTCGTGAAGTCGAGCGATTGATTGAGCGTCACCGTGTACCGGAATTGTCCGCCTTGCCCAGACGAAAATTCGCACGTGTCCGCCTCCAGGTGAATGGTAACTCCAGGCAGGCTCTCGTCAGTCGCGTCGATAAAGCAAGGTTGGGGTTCTTGGACGGGGGTCGACTGTGCGCAGAACGCGGATTCGGAAACTTGCATCCATTCACATCCAGCCGCCCAGCACTCTTCGGGCCTACCGCAGCCGTCGCAGCTGTCCGGAGCGCAGAGGGCGGGGCATTCGTCCGTGAAACACGTGCTGTCCGGTACACAAGCAGTGGTATCGCAGGTGTTGGGCATGACAAACGAACCGCCGCTGGCGACACATGTCTCACAGGAGTCGACCTCCGCGATGCACGCCCCGCTGTTCTCGCCGCAATCGACACAACACACCAGGCCACCGCAACAGTCTGCGTTCGATTGGCACTTCCAGTCTGCGCCGTCTGCACCAGGGGCGATGCACGTGTTGCAGGCTCTGCCTCCGCCTCTTGCATCGGACTGCGTCATGCACGTGTGCCCGTTGGAGCAATCGGACGAATCGTCACAAGCGGCGCCGACTTCAGCCGTGTAAATGGTCGTCAGTTGCCCCTGGGCCAAAATCGCCTTCACCTGGGGCGGTAACTCGTCGCGCAGGAGCAGGGTCAAGAAGCCAGAGCCGTCGCCGGCCTCGTAGGAGAAGGTCCCCGGGCCCGCCGCCCGCAGCGATTCTGCCGTGGCACCCGCGTTCACCCATATCCCTGCCTCGGGCAGCGCCAAAGTTCCGTAGTCGAAGGCGTCCGACACCCATTCACCCGGAGCCAAGTCGAGGGGCCAAACCTGGTCACCGGACTCGGCGGGTCCAAGCGCCATGCGGAGTGGCCCTGTGCTACGTTGCCCCGTCGTTACCAACACGTCGGTCAATGCGCTGATGGCATCCCAGGTCGCTTCGTAGTCGGGCGGTGGGTCATCTACTCCACACACGTTGATCCGAACGATGCCGGACGAGTCCGCGACGAAGACGTTGGGCGCGTCGGGACACGGAAGACCAGCGTCGAAGTCTGCAAACCGCGCCAGCTTGCCAAAGTAGCTTCGTTCATAGTCGCGCAGTACGTCCGCGTCGGTGATGGTACCGGTGAACAACCCGCCGGCCTTCGAAGCCCAGTAGTTGCACTTGCCGTCGATCGCGAGGTACGCCCACCCGTAGGCGCTGGCGAACACCGTGTTCGCGCCCGCTAGGCCGCCTGCGGTCGTCTGCGTCCACAGCCGAATGTCGTCACTGCCGTCGCAAATCACCGGATCGAGGTCGGGCGTGCTCGTATCGGTACCCGTGGTCACGGGCTCTGCAGTATCCGAACTCGTGCTGTTCTCCGAACGAGCGCCGGCGTCGCGAGCAGTCACGGTATCACCGGCGTCAGGTGACACGGCGTCTCGCGCGATACAAATCTGCGCGGGCGCGTCGCCGTCGCACGCGTGTTCGCCTTTATCGGCACACGTCGCGTCTGGACCGCCGGGCTCTTCACACTGCGCGTTGCTCTCGCAACCACGAGTGCACACGCCGCACAGGCACGAATATTGGCCGCAATCGGAGTCGCTGTCGCACGCCTGCAGCCAATGCGTCTCGCTGCCCGTGTTCCCGCCTTCTACGTGCGCGCCACAGCCGTACACCGTCGAAACGGCCAAAGCCGCAACCACTCGCCATCGTTGGACGACCTGCAACGGGAGCTCCGTGGGTCGCTGTGTCGTGCCTCTGTGCGTCCGTTCATTGTCGTGCGTCATCGTCGTTTTGCTCTTCCCGCGCATCGTTCAAACCGATCTTTGGAGGTGACCACCAGCCAGCGTCGTTGGCGCGCGTCCGTGTTGGTTCGTGGACTGGGTCTTCGCGACCGGCAGTCGCATCGAGCGAACGAAAGCCGACTTGGCGGTGCGTGCTGCCGAGTGGCGCCTGCAGCACACGCGGCTCGCGCGCGTACTCAGAAGCGGCTCGGTGGAGTTCATGGTCCTAATGTGCCTGCGTCGGGGTCGGCTCACCAGCGCAGGATCTTGCGCGACCCCACACGGCCTCCAATTTTTCACGCTTTGCTCCAAGGCGCGCGAAGGATGCGCCCGGGTTTTTCTCGGAAACGGAAACTTCCCGCACGGTCCACGGCTGCGAGCCATTCACTTTACACGCGGTCGGAGCCGAGGTCGCACGACGCGCCAATCCCCCGCGTCCGTTGAACGACGTGAGCTTCGGACGACTGGAAAATGTGACCGCACCTCGAGCGCACCATCTGTAATGGACAAGGGTTAACATCTTGGGGTTGGGCCCAGCACCCGCGCGGCTAGGCGCGGCTCCCGCCCACCGCGGCACGGCTTGCACGGCTGGTGCAGATAGACCCGCTCCAACTGAACAGGGGCCGCGGCGACTTGCCCCAGCGAACGCGGGCCAGGCACCTCACGACGTGCGGCCCGCACCGTGTTTTCGGGTCGTCTTCGAAGAGTCACCGTGCGCACACCGGCGCCGCGACGGAAAGTTGGCACGCGACGGTGCAGGTCGTGTTACGTGGGCGTGGCACCTGTCGTGAGGTTGCGCGGTGCAGAGCAGGGACGTTGGAAAGGCGAAAGAGGGGTCATCATGAGCAGCTTAGTCCATTGGGCGTTGGGGTCGGTGCTGGTGCTGGGACTCGGAAGCGGTAACTTCGTGCCGGCTGAAGGCGTGGCGTGGGCCAAGGCCGACTGCGCGAGTGAACGCGCGAGGGCGGACGGAGTTTGGCGCGTGGTCGACGCACGCGGCGCCGTGCCCAGCGGTCGTTCCGCGCCGGCGGTGGCCGCACACGGCCGTGCCATCTACGTGTTCGGCGGTTCACACGACGACGTCGTTACCGGTGAGGTGACGTTGTACGACGACTTCCACTACTTCGATACCCGCCAGCGACGCTGGCGTGAGGTGGAGCGCGAAGGAGACTGGCCCTCGGCGCGCGCGTTTGCGCCAATGGTGAACGACGCGGCGGCGGGAAGGCTGGTGATGTACGGCGGCGCCACGTTCGGCGACTTCTTCAGTGACTTCATGGCGTTGGACGACTTGTGGACGTTCGACGCAGGCGACGATGTTTGGTCGCTCGTTCATCCCGAGGGCGACGGCCCCGGCGGCCGCTCGGGGGCCACGTTGTGGATCGACGAGGGCAGGTTGTACCTCTTCGGCGGCATCGACTCGAGTTACCGGACGTACAACGACGTTTGGGCGTTCGACTTCACGTCGAATGTCTGGTCGTTGGTGAGCGCGGACGGTCGGGTCGACGCACCGCCGCCGCGTCACGAGGCGTACAGCGGTGGCATCGTGCGAGACGGCGAGGTGACGTTGTACGGGGGGGAGTCCGTCACCGAAGACTTCAACTTCGTGACGCTGCCAGACACGTGGCAATACGACGTCGCAACGAACACGTGGACGGAGGTGACGCCAGCGCCGCAATACGATATCTCGCCACCCCGTAACTTGGGAGCGGCCGCCTTCGTCGACGGCTCACTGTTCATCCACGGTGGTGACGTCCCCGGAGGCGAGTTGTGCGGGGCAGTGTTTGCCCAGAACCCTACCGACGAACTCTGGCGCTTCGACCTGAACGCCGAGCGTTGGGAGCGGCAGACACCGCGCGGCGCCCCCGTCGCGCGTCTGAAGCGCTCGCGTGGTGCGGCGATCGGCGGCGTGATGTACATCCTCGGTGGTTACGACTTCACTTGCACGGACGGCGTCGGGGTTCAGGCGTGGAACGCCGACGTGTTCGCCTACGACCCGAGACGCGAGCGCCGACGATAGGCGTGGTTCGAAACCTTTTCCGCGGAGTTCGGTTCAGTTGAACCAAACTCCGCAGGTGTAAAGTCCCACCGGCTGATTGTTCACCGTACGAGCAGCGATTCGAACGCCCTCACCGGCGGGAGGCTCGAAGCGCGGTGAGGTCAACTCAGCCGAACAGTGGGTATAAAGGGCAGTCGTTGGCGCCGGCGTTCAGGCGGATACGTCGATTGCGCCCAACCGGAACGGTTGCCCGTTGACGAGGAGTTCCAGCACGTGGTTGCCGGCGCGAGGTATGCGGGTGGTGTGCACTTGGAACGAGATGGAGCCGCGTAGCGGTACGCTCTGCCGGGGGGCCAACTCGACGCGCTTAAGCTTGAAGACCTTGGGCTGGGCTGCGCCGTTGGCCTTGACGAAATGCACGCGGTAGTCGACTTGCAGAGTTTGGGGCTGGTCGCTCGTGCTCACGAGCTCGAAGGAAAAGACCGCCTTCTCGCCGATCGCGGCCCGTGCCGGGACGGTCTTGGACGTCACTTTGATCGCGGGTTTTTCGCCCACCCCCATCAGCGTCAGCGCGCGGGGATGCCCCTGCTTGACGAGCCCACGCAGCGCGTGTCCGACGATCCAGCGGCGTGACGGCGAGACATCGGCGAGCCACCGCTCGCAGACGTCCAGCGCGACGTCGGGGTGGTCTTTCGTGATGTCGTTGAGGTTGTTAGCCACGCTGCGTTGGACGTAGCGTTCGGGGTCGTCTTTGAGCATCTCCAGGAGCGCCACTACCGGTCCAGGGTCACGTTGAAATTGCTTGAGTCGCGGCGCCCAGGGGAGTCGCGGGCGCGTGCCTTCGGATACCAGACGACGCACGTGCACGCTCGGATCTGTGGCCCACTGTTGGAGCCGTGCGTAGGTCGGCTCCGGGTGACGTTCGATGAAACATCGAATGCTGTATTCGGCTGTGAAGTGCTGGGTGAGCACGTGCAGCGCATCCAGACTCGTCTCCAGGTGCTCGATGCCGTACTTGGCCACATAGAACATGTGTGGGAGATAACGAAACGGAGCCATACCGTTGCCGACGTCCGACGTGAGCGGCTTTCCCAGCCCTCCAGTGAGCACGGCGGCTGCTTCGGGGAAGTCGGCCGGGAGAAACTGGCGCATCACCTCCGCGATGTGCCAACCGCGAGCGATCAGCTCCAGCTCGGCCAAACCCTTGGTGCAACGTTTGGTGAACGCAGCTACGTCCAGCGTGGGTAGGCCCACGGCGAGCTGCTCACCGATCGCGCGGATGACTTGGGTATCGAAGAAGTTTTTCAGTGGTTCGGCCATGACGGGTGCGCGCCTCGTGCAGATATCTCTTGGGGATTGCGCCCTTCGGTGTAGCATGGCGCCATGCGGATACTGTATGGCGTAGTTGGTGAGGGGATGGGACACGCGGTTCGGTCCCGAGTGGTCATTCAACACCTGCTCGACAGCGGTCACGAGGTCGAGATCATGGCGTCTAGTCGCGCCTGCGATTTCTTGAGGAAACACTTCGAACAACTCGAAGTCAACCGCATCCACGGCTTTCACCTGATCTACGAAGAGAACCGGGTACGCAAAGGCAAGACGTTGTGGTCGAACGTCCAGACCGGGCTGGCGCAACTACCGCAGAACATCGCGGCGTATTTCGACTTGATCGAGAAGTTCGCCCCCGAGGTCGTGGTGAGCGACTTCGAATCGTGGACGTACTTGTTCGGAATCATGAATCGGCTTCCGGTGATCTCCATCGACAACATGCAAATCATCAACCGTTGTCGGTTGCCCGAGGAGATCATCGCCGGCGCGGAGCCCGAGTTCAAGTTCACCAAAGCGTTCATCAAGAGCAAACTGCCGTTCTGCTCTCACTACTTGGTGACCACGTTTTTTAGGCCCGAGGTTCGCAAACCACGAACTACGCTGGTACCGCCGATCCTGCGTCCCGAGATCTTGGCAGCCAAGCGCACCTCCGGCGCGCACTTGCTCGTCTACCAAACGAGCGAAAGTTACTCGGAGCTGCCTCAAACGCTGGACCAACTCGGCGTGGAGTGCCGTGTTTACGGCATGCGTCGCAACATCACCGCCGACCAAGTCGAGGGCAACCTTAGGTACCGTCCGTTCAACGAGCAGACGTTCGTCGACGATCTCGCGAGCGCACGCGGCGTGATCGCGGCCGGCGGGTTCACGTTGATGGGGGAAGCCGTCTACTTGGGTAAGCCGATGTTGTGTGTACCAACGGGCGGTCAGTTCGAACAGCTGCTCAACGCGCGATACCTGGAGCACGAGGGGTACGGCATGGCGGCGGAAGTTCTGGATAGCCCGAGGCCGGTGCAGGAGTTCTTCTCTCGGCTCGACGAGTTTGCTGCCAATCTCCAGCGGTACACCCAAGACGGCAACCGTCAGGTCTTCGACGAACTCGACGGCTTGCTCGACCGCGCGGCGACGCATCTGCTGTGACGCCGAACCCGGGAGCCGTCGTGCTCCGGGAAAGGGCGTAGGGGGCCGAGGTTAACCCGGCGGCTCGCGGTGAGAGTTCCCTTCGCCCCCGGTCCCACGGCGGGCGCATCTGCGTTGTCGATTCGCCCGTCAAACAGCAGGTATCCTCAGGGTTCGTTTCTGGCTCTGCACCGGTCGCGCGTTTGCGGAGCGCGGTCCAACTTTTACCACGGGCCGCTAGGGGGCGACGGTATCGATCAAGTCCTGACGTGGTGGGCTCCACCCGGGTACCCACTCCGGACACGCGGCGTCCGATGCAGGGAGCTCGAGCTCGCCGAATTCGAGCTCCGTTTGGCGGTCGTAACGCAGATCTCCCACGACCCGGCCCTCGTGTTGGAAGAACGGCGCGCGTGCATACCGTAAGAAGGCGATGCCCCAGCAGGAGCGGGCAACTGCCGCAAAGTCTTCGAGTGGCGCTCGATACTCGCCGTCCCAGACGACTCGCTGCGACGTCGAAGCGGGGACTGGATCGAGTGTTGCCGTGGGAGCAGGCCGCATCTTCGTGCACCGCGCGGCATCGAGACCTGGTACGGCCGTCGCGCGAGCAACGCGCACCACGTACATGGGCCGTTTTTCGTCGAGTGTGTGCCCGACGACGAGAAAATCCCAACACCACGGCGCGCCCGGCAGCGGCGTTTGCACGACGTCCAACACGCGAAGTGACGAGCTTGCGACTGACGTCGTCTCGGCGCTAGCAGTCTGAGTCAGCCGTTCACCTTCGAGGGCCGCGTCCAACTGCGCGCGGGCGTAACTCCTAGCCAGCACTTGCCCGGCATAAAGCGTCAGCAACAGACCCACCGCGACACTCACTCTACGCAGGTGAGACAATTCTAACCTCGAAGTCGCTAACGCCAGGACGCCCCACAGCGAGCCGTAAAGCTGCGCTTCGATGGGCAGTGGCATCAACCAGGGCAACGCCGTGCCCAAGAGCCAGACGATACCCTGAGTGATCTTTGCGGCGCGGCTGCGTACGAGCCTCATCAACGTGGCGCCGCCAATGCTCCACCACCAGGGCTCCAGGATGAACACCGCTTCCCCGTAATACCAGCGTGCGTCAATCGGCCAAAACGGGTGAACGCCATAGTTGTTGCCGAAGTCCAGCAGCAGGTGGACGAGCACCCCGATGCAGCTGACGATGGCTACCTGCAACCCCGCGTGAGCCCATCGTTCGTCGTGGCGCCGCCGCAACCAGAACGCACACAGCGCCGATTGCGCCAAGGCCAGCCCGAGCGCGACCACGATCGTGTGCGTATGCCCTCGGTGATGCAGGAGGTAGCCGAGTTTGCCCTGCGTGAGCGGGGTCAACACGAAGTCGATGTCCGGCAGGTTGTTGGCCACGATCGACGTCGTGTACAACAGGCGTCGATGGGGCTCGTGCCCGCGGCGCGCTGCGGCCGACGAGACCATCTCTGCCACGAGCATTCCGGCGATGCTGTGAGTGAGGTTGTCCACGCCTAGACTCCCACTCTTCGCGGCGCGGTCATTCGGTGCGCAGCCCCGCCGAGTGAACGACCGACTCCGGGATCGCGGGCAGGCCCAACATGAACAACGCGAGGTTGCCTGCGTCGCCATTGCGCAGCGGCTGTTTCTCTGCTTCGTAACCCGGGTTTTCGTTGCCTGGCGCGTAGCGATTGCTGAACGCGCCGTACGCATCCCCGGGTTTCACACCGGGGGCCATGACGTAGAACGGGATCTCGAAGTTGCGCGGGTCCGTCTGATCGGCGTGGTGATTGTTCACCCCGCCGTGGTCGGCAGTGACGATCAAGGCCGATTGCCCGGCGAGTGGGGGCGCTTGCAGAGCGGCGACGATGCGACCGAGCAACACGTCCATCATTTGGACTGCCGTTAGGTACGCGGGCGTTCCCCAGCCGATGCCGTGGCCGGTACCGTCTGGTTGGTTGAGGTGAACGAAGCTGAGGGCAGGTGGGTTGGTCTGCATCTGTTTGATGAACGCCGCCACCATGTTTGCCGGGTCCGGATCGATGACGACGGTGTCGATCTTCTTGCTTCCGTCGTCGGCACCGACTTTGTCAGGTGCCCCCGCGCCGTTGTAGGTTTGATCGTACAGCGAGAACTTGGTTTTGCTCGCGTACATCGCCGTGCGCAAGCCGTGGTCGTGGGCGACGTCGAACATGCTCCAGGTATACGCCCCGGCCGGGATCCGATACCGATGCAGTGTATCGCCCGGCATTGGGTCGATGTTCTCGACGTAGTTGTGGGCGAAATGCGGCCCATACTTGATCGACGCGGACACCGGTAGACCGGTGATCATCGAGGTGTGGTTGGGCAGAGTGATCGTGTGAGTTTTGTCGGTGCGGGCGTGGTGCGTCCACGCGGCTCGTTTCTGGAGAGCCGCAAAATGCGGGGCCTTCTTCTCGTCGAGGAGCATCTCCAGGAAGCGGGGTGCTAACCCGTCGACCGACAGCACCACGACCTGTTTGACGAGCGCTCGAGCGGGCAACGCGGGCGTCTTGGTAGCGGCCGTGTTCGCCGCCAGGTTCTGGAGCGGTAGCAACCCGCCGTGTTCGACGGTGCTGGTTGTGGGTTCGGCCGCAGCGCGCGTCTGCCCGGTCGTGGTCGCCGTGGTCGATGGGGACGATTGGCCGCTGCTCGGTTTGCTGCAAGCCAGCCCAAGAGTGCCCGCGAACAGTGCACAGCACCACAACCCAGCTCGACGGAGCGACGATGACGACAAATCCACACCAAGGCTCCTAACCCGAGTTGCCGCAGCGCGAAAGGCCTGAACGATGGAACGACAGCATCGCATCGACCCTTGCGAGGCGGCGTCCGCGCAACTATGGCTGCTTCTCTGTCGAAGCATTACCCTGCGGGTGTAGTTTGTGGAGGGCTCGGAGGTGCTGCGTAGGCCGTTGATCGGGCCCAAGAAGTGATGTGTTATCTAGCTCGCCATGCGCTTCAATTGGCTTAGAACGGATCCCCAAATCATCGCAGTCCGGAACCGGCTCCACCGAGTCGGCGGCGGCAAACCCGCCCTGGCCCGAGCCAGCGGACCCGCCGGAATGGCGTTTGGCGATCGCGGGCTTCCCGGAAGGAACGCGATCCTTGCATTGGCGTTGGCCGCGTTTGCGCTCGGGTGTCAAGAGGGGGAGGCGGAGCCGATCGTCGGGAACGCATTGCCCGGAGCAGTTCCGCCCGGGGCGCCGCCTGTTACTCCACAGGTACCACCCACCTCGCCGAACCCCACGTCCACCGGGGCCGTCACGACAAACACGGCAACCGAGCCCGAGTCTTCGTCGAGCGACGAAGTGACGAGCATGCCCGACGCCGAAACTACGGTCGCGGCCTCCCAGTCTTCCGAGGTCGTCACGAGCGGCGAGGGGTCGACCGTCTCGAGTGAGCCCACGGAAACCGGTGAGACGATGGTCGATGTGGACTGCGAAAGCGCGTGTTCTGCCGCCGGTGGCACCTGTCAGGATGGCAACACCTGCGTCTTCACCTGTGCAGAGATGGACTCGTGTCCGAACGCGATCCAGTGCCCGGACAACCTGAACTGCAAGATTGAATGCACCGGTGCCAACTCTTGTGCGGGGGCTGTGGCGTGCCCATCGCTGGGGGCGCAGTCGTGTGAGGTGAACTGCGGACAAGACGCCTGCAGGGCTGGTGTCGAGTGCGGGGCCAGTTCCTGTAACGTCAATTGCGCCAACGGCGCGTGCCGCGGCGTCACCGGCGGAGCCGACAACTTCACGCTCAATTGCAGCGGCGACGGGTCGTGTAGTGACTCGAGCTTGTCGTGCAACGCACAGAACTGCAATATCTCGTGCACGGGTTCGGGTGCATGTATGCGTGGCGACATCAACATCAGCGCCAACAACGCCACCTTGCTGTGTCAGGGTAACGGTTCCTGCAGTCAGGCGATCAACTGCAGCGCAGGCAGCTGCAACGTGACCTGTAATACTTCCGTCAGCGCGTGTGGCAGTTACTGCGCTCGAACCCCCAAACCTGCCGGCTGTCCCTGAGCAGCCGCGGCTAGCTCGGCAGGCGGCGAGCTGGCCCGTCCTTGGCAAGCATGGTGAAGATCTCCCGCCGTCAGACGAGGGCGCCGTGCATCGAGTCGACGTGCGGTGGACGCGAACGAAAGAAGAAGGGGCTTCGATGGACGAAACCCCTTCTTCTTCGTCATCCAACGGACTGGCGCCGGCACCCGTCCTCGTTGGCGACCCTCGGCTTCAGAAAGGGCAAACGAGCGCGCCGGCGAACTCTTGGTTCAACCCTGCCGTGATCGCGGGGGCCACCATAGCCGCGAGGTCCATGTCCGCGACGGAACGCGTTGCTGGGCGGGAGGGCGTGCACCCGGTGACCGAAGCGGTGTCGACGTCGACGTCCAGGTTCGTCAGTGTGATCACTACCTGCAGCGGATCGTTCGCCCAGCCGACGTTGGCCGTAAACTCGACGCCCGGCAAGGTGACGATGGCGTTGCAGCTGGCTTCGGCGAAGACGTTCTCCCACTCCAACGTGCCGGAGATGGTGACGTCCGCGAATCCGGTGACGGTGTGCGTCACCGGGTCGTAGATCACCGATGTGTTGTCGAGCACGGTATCGCAGCCGGTATTGCCGTCACTGCACGCGCCGACGCAGTAATCGTACGTCACGCGTGGGAAGCCGCTGTCCGTTGCGCCCGTTTGCGCCGGTGTACACGTGGTTGCGCTTTCGAGTGCCGCTTCCGTGGCGAGTGAACGGGTATCCAGCTCGCTGGTGACGACGCTCTCGGTGCAGCACAACTCGGCGTCTTCGAGCACGCCATTGCCGCAAGCCGTGACCGAAGTCTCGTCATCGGTGGTTGTGTCCACTTCGTCGCTCGTGAGAACACCTTCGCTCGAGGGGTCGGCTTCACTGGTCCCGACCTCGACGGCGCTGGTATCGAGCGGAGCCGAGGTGACGCTGGGTTCGGTCGTGACTGGTTCGGACTCGACGGGGCCGGAGCTGACGTTGGGTGCCGAAGTTGCAGCCTGTTCGGTGGTGACGTTCGGCTCGGTCGTGGCCACCGCGGAAGTGGCTTCCGCCGCGCTCGTGTCGACCGTTGGCGTCACGTCGTCCGAGGTGAGCGCGGGTTCCGAAGTGAGCCCGAGCTGCGAGGTGACGTCGGGGGGCGTCGTGGTGTCGTCACCCTCGGTAGCCACCGGTTCTTCGGTGACCGACGCATCCAAAACCGGTTCACCGCTGGCTCCGGCATCTACGCCGCCGTCCGCTCCAGCGTCGACTACGCCCCAAGTAAAGTCGATGTCGGTGAGACCGCCACCGGGGCTGCCCGTCGTATCCGGCACCACGGTGGTGTCGCCGATGACGATCACCGTGGGTACATCTTCGGACGTTGCAGCGCCGGTCGACTCGGTCGTCGCGACGATGTCGGTCGTGGGTGACTCGGTCGTCGCGACGATGTCGGTCGTGGGTGACTCGGTCGTCGCGACGACGTCGGTCGTGGGTGACTCGGTCGTCGCGACGATGTCGGTCGTGGGTGGCTCGGTCGTCGCGACGATGTCGGTCGTGGGTGGCTCGGTCGTCGCGACGGTTTCGGGGGCGTCGGTGTCGTTCGTGACTTCCGCCGTGTCGGAGGGGGCGCTCGTCGCGTCGGGCGTCGACGTGCCGGCGGCGGACGTTTCGTCCGTAGCCGGCGTCTCGCTCGTCGCGGACAGCACCGTATCGCTCGCGGCCGTGTCGAACGTGGCTGCCGAGCTCTGTTCCACAGTGGCCGCAGAGGGTGCACTAGACGCGGAATCGGTGCCTTCGTCGCTGGTCACCGGCAGTGGTCCAAGCGAGCTACTACCTTGCGCGGCGCTGGTATCGCTCTCCGGTTGAGTGGTGTCCGTGTTCTCGACGCTGGCGTCGGAGGGGTCGAGCGTTTCGTCGCTGGTGACGGTAGGTGAAGCGCTCGCGTCGACCGCCTCGTCCGAAGTTTGGTCCGGTCTGACCGAGCCGGCGTCAGACGTGCTCGTCGAGTTCGAGCCACCGTCCACGAGGGCAACCGCCGCGTCACCCGCGTCCGGAGCCGCGGCATCTGCGCCAGCGTCGCCGTAGTTGGGGAACAAGTCGGTGACCGGATCGTTGGCCCCGCAAGCAGCAGTCACGAGCAAACCCGAAACTACGGACAAGCCGCGGGTCAAGCCCACACTCGAGCCAACACTGGTGTGCCTTCTGATTATTCGCATCGCCTCTCTCCTGCCTAAGTTCCAAACGTGGAGCGGCGCAACTAACGTTCGACCTCGTTCGGGGTCAAGGCAACATTGCGGGGAGACATGCAACCTCAGGGAAGTTACAGGTCAGGTGTACCATCGCGGGAGTCTCAACGTACCGGCCAGATGAGTTGACCCAAAGTCGTCAACAGGAAGTCGGCAACCAACATCACGACGCCCGTCGTCACTACCGCCGTCGTGGTGGAGCGGCCTACCCCGGCCGTGCCGCCGCGGGTCCGCATTCCGAAATGGCACGACACCATCACGATGATGACACCAAACACCGGCGGCTTCAGAGAACCAGCGTAGAAGTCCTCGACGGCGACGGACTGCAACGCCGAACTCAAGAAGAAGCCCGCGGGGATCCCAAACTGCAGGTCCGTGATGAACATGGCAGCGGAGAAACCCAAGGTGAAGCTGATGGCGTTGACCACTGGCATCGTGCACACGCACGCGAGCAGACGCGGCACCACTAGCTTCTTGTAGGGGTTGGCTCCCAACGCCGAGATCGCGTCGATTTGTTCGGTCACTGCCATCGCGCCGAGCTCCGCCGTGATGCCCGCCGCGATCCGAGCGCCCACGATCAGCCCCATGAAGGTGGGCGCGATCTCCTGGACGAACGAAAGCGCGACGACGCGCGACGTGTACTCCATACCACCGAATTTCTTCAGGCCGAACGCAAATTGCATGGCCATCACCATGCCCATCATGCTGCTGGTGAACACCACCAACCCCATCGCGCGAATGCCGAGCCGGTCGATCTGTCGCACCATCTCGCGAAACTCGAAGGGGCGTGTGAACAACACGCGCACCGTCCGTGCCAACAGCTGCGCCATTTCACCGGCGTGACCCAAAAAGCCCGTGACCGAAGCTCCGAGTGCGGCGGGCACTGCAAACCACGCCGACGACGCCGCCTGAGCGGGGGGCAACAACGACGGGGGCCGGCGAGTTGTCGAGGTGGACATCGGTGCTGGTCTAGCGAAGGCTGGGAACGTCCGTATAACAAAAGAAAGACCCCAGCCGAGAAACTTTGCCGCCCCTTGTCGCACATGCCACACGGGCCGATTGACCTATGTTGCCGATGCGTCCGGACTTTGCAGCCACCGAGCCACCCGTTGGCGAGATCGCGATCGAGGAAGGCCCCCTATCGCGGGCGCCGGCCACGCCACGCCGACGGGTTGGGCTGGTTCTCCCCGGCGGCGGCGCGCGGGGCGCGTTCCAGGCGGGGATCTTGGCTCGCCTGGGGGAAGAGAAGCTGCTCTCGAAGGTCAAGATCATCACCGGCGTTTCAGCGGGGGCAATTAACGGAGCATTCCTCGCGAACCACCTGAAAGGGCTCGACCAAGCGGCGATGGATCTCTCCGAGATGTGGGCCAACTTGCGCACCCCGCGGGTCCTCGGCACCTCACCCGGCGGCCTGGTGGGGAACGTAGCGCGCTGGGCGAGTCAGTTGTTGTTGGGTGGTACCATCCCGCTCCCGGCGCCTGAGGGGCTCCTGGACACCGCGCCCCTCGCCGAGCTGCTCCACATGTATCTGGGTCGCGACGGTGCTGAGTTTTCGGGGTTAACAGAAAACTTGCGGGCCGGCAGACTCGACGCCTTTGCGGTCACCACCACCAACTACAATACGGCGCGGGCCGTCACCTTCGCTCAACAACAGCCCGGCGCGCCTCCGGTCGAGTGGCATCGCCCTTATCGCGAGGGGCGAACGGCACGGCTCACGGTCAATCACATCTTGGCGTCGGCGGCGATTCCGGTGTTATTCCCTGCCATCAAGTTGGGCAATAGTTGGCACGGCGACGGCAGTATCCGCCAAACGGCGCCTCTTTCGCCCGCGCTGCATTTGGGCGCCGACAAACTTCTGATCCTCGCCACCTCGGGGGTGCCGGCGAAGGCGGAACCGAAGCAAGACGCCGACTTGCCGTATCCTTCACCGGCTCAGGTGCTCGGCGTCGTACTCAACGCGATATTGTTCGATCACATCAGCTACGACATACAAAACCTGAATCGCATCAGTGATCTGGCCCGCCAAGCCAAGCACCCGCACCCGAGCGGTATGCGTGTGATCGACACCGTCGTCATCCGACCGTCGGCGGACCTGGGCGCGATGGCCGCAGCTCATGAGCGCGACTTGCCGCGCAGCCTGCAATACCTGACGCGTGGTTGGGGTAGCAAGGCGGGTGAAGGCTCGGACATCCTGGCCACGGTAACCTTTGACCACCGCTACACGGCGCGGCTCGTCGAGCTGGGACGAATGGACGCCGACCAACACATGGACAGTCTGCGCGCGTTCATCGAAGAATGAGGCTCACGCGGCGTGGGCGCACGCGCGTACGAACTCGACTCGACGTGGGTCGCCGAGCTGGTCACCTTCCGCGGAAATGGGCGCGTTGCTGGAAGCGCAATCCGTCGAAGATCTGGAGCACGCGAGCTTCCGATAGGGTGCCGATGCGCGCGCCGAGCCGCGACTTCGGCACCGAGGCAACCTGTGAGACGACCACGACGCTCGGTTTTTCGAGGTTGGCTTCCCCATCGTCGAGGCGCACGTTGCCTGGTTCGGT
>CBINDO010000082.1:0-27613 GCA_966249405.1 uncultured bacterium
ACCGGTTGGGCAGCTTCGTGCCGACCGCTTTGGCCGCTGGCCCCACCGAGTTCCCACAGTACCAAGCAATTCCTTCGAGCACGGGATCTACCACGCAGTCCAGGGAGGCACTGTTCATGTTGCCCGTGTAGAAGTCGGTCGTCGTGCCACCGCGCGCGATGTATTGCCATTCGAATTGGTTAGGTAATCTGTAACCACTACAGCTATAGCCTGGTCGGGTGAGCTGATAGTTCGGGCACGACATGCGGTCTCCCGGCTCGCGTTGACAGCCTTCCCCGAGGTCGTAGCAGTGCTCAAGCGGCGGCTCGTGGCGTTCCGAAAGTAGATTGGCCAGCAGCATCGCCTCCCACCAGCTCACTTTCGCGGGACATTGGTCGTCATCGCATTCGTCCTCGTAGATCTTGCGAGGCCAGCCGGTGATACGATCGTATTCCGCCCAGGTGAGCTCAGTTTGCATCACCTCCATCTCGTAGGTGAAGGTTACCGGCGTTTGCTCCTCGCCGCGAAGGGCGCGCCCCGGCGCATCTTCAGGTGTTCCAAAAACGTAGCAACCCGCTGGTATCTTGCACCAACCATCGTTGCATTGCTCAACAACTCCCGCGTGCACACAGTCCGGCCATTGCGGATTGGAGATGAAAGGGACTGTGCTCACCGGCAGCGGCTCGGCAGGCACGAGGGGTGCGACCACCTGACCGGAATCAGCAGTAACCTGACCCGGCACATCAGAGTTATTGGGCGCGACAACAGTCACTTTCGTCGAGTCTTCGTGATTCTCACACGACAAGCACAGCCAGAGCACCCCAGCGCTCGTGCAGGATACGCGACTCCGTCTCACTTGAGGTCCATCTCGAGATTGACGCCGCGAGTGCGCGACAGGTTGAAGAACTGCGTGTACTCCGGAAAGTTCCCCGGATTCACCTGCGTCGAGTTCAGGCCGCCAGAGTAACGCCAGATCACGCCTTCACGCAATGAGCCGGTCTGGTCGGTTCTCAGGTCCTCCGAAGGCCAATCCCAGAAGGCTGCGTTGGACGTGCAGTCGGGGATGTCGCACGTCGGCGACCCGGGCTGACAGTTGTTTGTTGCATCGCACTCCATCGCCCCACTTGTCGCGTTGAACGTGCAGCCTGGCGGCGCCGCACACTCGAATACGCCCGTAGCTGGGTCTATCGTGCACTGGCAGGTGGCTTTGAAAATCGAGTACATCTCGCCGATGTCGTTGTTTAGCACTGTCGTGTGCCACGCCCATAGGAACTGCATCCAGTCTTGTTCCGTCGAAAAGTCTCCGTCAACCGGGCAGTGATTGTTCCGCCAACGATCCGACGCGCTGCACGAAACAGGGAATGGTGCGGGATGCACCGCTCCTTCCGCGTCCTTGTAGCTCTTATAGTAGACGAACGTGCACGGGTCGACGTCCGGAGAGGCCACCGCGTTTGCGTCGTTGAAAACGCTAGACGCGAAGAACTGCGCAAAACCTTCTGTCACTGAGTCAGAGGCACGTTCCAGAGACTGCAGACAGTGCCACTTGTTGGCCTCGGTAACGTGGCTGCAGCCACACTTCGGCTCGATGAATGGAAGATCGTACAGAGAGCCGTCCGCGTTGCGTTCTTGTTCGCCAAGAGCAGGGCAGGTTTGGCTGCTGCTGTTGGGAGGGCACTGGAACATGTACGTAGCGCTGCCCAGGCTGGCACCAGCGACCAGCTGGACGTGATGTCCAGCTTCGTGTGCCACCACGAATTTCCACCGCCCCTGATCGGGGTCGTGGCAGAAGCAATTGGTGGCGTTTTCGGCGCAAGGATCGAGGCGCACCGCTAAGGGATTGAGATCACCATAAAACAGTGCAGCGTCGGGGTCCGCGTTCGGGTCATCGGGATAACGCCGCCCGGGAGTACGGCTTAGGCACAACTGATGGCCAGGACACGGTGTGCTCGAGCTGCAGGATAGCTTGTTGAGCGACATCGTCGGCGGGCCGATGAACAATTTCTGTGCAAGGGTCTTGGGCTCAGTCACGGCGCAGGAGTCCCCTTGGTTGATTGCACACTGTCCCAGGACCGCGCCGATGAACCCTAAAGCGCAGGTGCGACCGTCCGAACATTGGGAATGCTGGTTACATGAGCAGAACTTGCCTCCATTGGGAATTCGAGTGTCCTGCAAGCAGCGTGGCAGCAAGGGATCGCCACAATCTGCGTCGCTCGTGCACGGTTGAGTAATGGCAGTGTCCACCTGGTCTGTACCACCTGGACACCCTGCCCCAACCTCCACTTCATGGGCCGCACCAGCCGCGAACTGCGTTGGTCCCGCAGTGCGTAACAGTTGGCTGACCACTGCTGCGGCGTTCGTCATCGGGTGGAGCGTCGTGTTACGCTCGCGTCCGAAAACCCAGGGTGAGGGCGGAAGGAGGAACCCCGACTGTTCGCGAAACTCCGCTGGATCGAGCGCTCCCATCTCGGCATCGGTGCGGAAGATAAGCACGAGGTTGCTCACGTCGCCGGCCTCCGTCCATGCTCCCAAAGCCTCAACGACGTCCGCGTCCTGAATCGACACGTAGCTGTTGAGGCGATGGACGTCGAAGGTCGTTGTCCCAACTCCGGCCGGCTTCTGAAACCGCGTAGCGACCCTCAACTCCAGTTCGGGAAGGGGGGCCCCGACTGGGGTCACGAGCGCGTTGAATGCGGGTGTGGGTTGTCCGGCTGGGTCCAAGAACGGTATGCAGCCGTGTTCGTTCAGGAATGCGGGCGCTTGGGGCGACGTCGGGGAGTTGCCAAGGGTGAGCGTGTCGCCACTTGCATTTTTCACAACCAAGCTAAACTCGGCGAAGGCTGCTGGGTACTCAGGTGGCGCGTCGAGGTATAGGAGGTCTTCGACGAAGCTGGTATTCCAATGCACGCACAATCCCTCCGCGGTACCGGGCACCGTTGGCGGGCTCGGTGGTGGCGGGCTGGGCGGCGTGACATTGTTGCCGAAGTCGATGTTGAATACATCGTTGAACCCATCGTAGTCCTCAAAGCGAACCCGCGTCAGGCCAATGTCCGCGGTGCCGATGAAGAAGTCGCAATCGTTGTCTTGGCAATACACGTCCGACGTGGCGGGTTCGAGCGTCCGTCCCAAGTCCAGCGTGACCGTTGCATTCACGAAGCCTATGGTCCTCCATTCGCACTCCTGGCCGAAGGGGCACCTGCGAAACTGGACACTCAGCGCCAGGCCAGCAAGCTGCGGTTGCTGCGGGTCGAAGACGCCGGGAGTCACCAGGCCCAAGTCTAGCTCCGAAGTGCAATGCTCATGGCGCTCGCAATCCGCCACCCCGCGTTCCTCCCCATTGACGGAAACAACGACGCGCAAATGGTCGCGCTGCGCACCGTCATCTATCCAAGAGAAGTTTTCAAACGTGTAACTTTGTACTAACCGTACCGGAAGTACAACTGGGGCTCCGGGGGGCAACGGCAATTGCTGCAGTTCCAAAGCCCCCAACTGCTGACGCCAACCGGGTGGAATCTCCAAGCCTGACGTGTAGTATGCCTGAAGCCCATCAAAGACGTAGTGCTCGAGCTTCGGAAGGCTCGGGTCGTAGTCTCCTGGTGCCTCGCCCCGACCTGTTCGTCCACCAGCGGGTGGCACAATGTCGGGCAGTTCACAGTGCTGGTCGGCCTCGTCGGCTTCAGCACTAACCCCTTCCAGAGTCCACGTGGCGTGCCCGCCATTCGCCAGCGGAGCCACGAACGCCGCGGTCGAACTGGACGACGAAAAGGTAGAGACTGGGGTTACCGACGTACCGTCCGAGACCTCGACGTGGTTCCGCGGTCCGGCGGGGATGGTTGTGGCGCGTCCAGCCGGATTGTCGTAGCCAAACACTACTCGCCCGGGAGCAAACTCCCCGTTTGATAGCTGCATACTTGGAACGACGCAGATCACCTTGGGAACGGGAACCGGGATCACCTCCAGTACAGCTGCCGCAGTCGCAACACTGCCCGCTTCGTTCGTTAGAACCACACGAAATTGGGCGCCATCGTCGGACAAGCCAACGTTGGCGACGGTGAAGCTGGTGCCAGTGGCGCCTGGGATGTCAGCGCCATTTCGTTGCCACTGGTAGGTGACGCCAACTCCGGTCGCCGTGACGGTGAAAGTCGAGCTTTGGTGCTCCCACACCTCGCTGTCGGTGGGCCCCTGGACGATGGCCGGTAACTCGAGCCCTCTCGCCACCGAGTCCATACCGATGACCGCGTCCCGCGCTACCACCTTGCCGCGCATCCGCACGCGTTGGCCAAGCCGCAACGTGCCGTTGGGAACGAGTGTCCAAGCGCCAAGGTTAACGTCATTGCCGAACGAGCACGCCGCGGGCGTCGACGCGGGTGTCCCCCCAACGTTGCCGCCCCTGACTAGCAGTCGGACGTTGCCAGGCCCCATCCCGGAGACGGCAGCCGGCCCGAAGTAGGCGCGCTCCAACGCCGAGACGCGCCCGAAAACCCGCACTTCACACTCAGATTGGCACTCGATGCGCGTCGCTATGCCCATCGCAATCGACGCGAACGCGTAGGTACCGCCAAGGAGGGAGAGTGTGGTCGTGCCCCCCGCGTTGCTCTGGGCCAGCGTCACCGCTCCATAGGAGCCAGACGAAAGCGTGCGAACCTCGTTGATGCCTAGGTTCACCGCAGTAGAGCCAGCCGTAAACGTTGGCAGCTGAGGAATGGCGAGCGGCAGCGGCAGGCTCAATGCCGTGGGCGAAGCCGGCAGCGACCCCGGCCCCAGTTTGTTGTTGTATGTAGCCGTTCCGCTGATGGTCGCACTGGTACCCACGTAAATCGTGTCGGCGCGTACGGGCCCAGTAATGCTGCTATGCAAATCGAGGGACAACTCAGCGCCGTTCGCAAAGACCGCTCCCGCGGCTCTCGTAACCGCCAGTGCGCCTTGGAACGTACCACGCTGTTCAAAGTGAACACTATTCGTGAGCACCAAGGGGTCGCTCGGCCATTCCTGAGAGGTCAACCGCTGCTCGAGCCTGTCCAGTTCAATCTCGCTGGGTTCAGCGGTCTCCGATTCCGCGTGCGGCTTCGAATCGTACACACCGAGTTCGCGGTCGCTACACGCCGTTGCCAGCGACAATAACCCCAGGCCAATGGTCATTTGGCTAACCCAGCGCCCGAACACCTTGGTATCCCACATACACATGCGTCTCCCTCCTAGAGCAACGCTCCCGCACCTAGCCCACGCGTGACTAATTGTCCAACGGTTTACGGTTGGGTGTAGATCTGAAACTGACCTGGAGTTCGCTGGGAACTTTCGGCTAGGTTGACTTGATTACGATCGCTCGCGAGGGGAGACACATCTCGGCCAGCAAACGAATGGCGACAAGAGAACGCCCCCTACCCAACCAACGGTGGCAACACCGCCTTGACGTCGAGTTCATCTCTGAAGATGCACGCGAGCGCCCAGTGCGCTTCGCGATGGGCGAGCCATAACAACGTGAAGGCGCGGGAGCGTTCTTCGAGGGCGGCTGCGCGGGCTGCGCCGCTGCGTCCGGGGGGCGTTTGGGACGTGCCTTCGATCAACGCGTAGGCGATGGTAGTGCAGCGCTCGAGTTCTGGCGTGGTGAAGGTCACGTGGGTGCCTGCCGCGATGGCGCCTTGGAGGATGTTCACTAACGCCATGATGTCGGTGGCGGCGTGGAGGTGACCTGCGCGCCCCTTCAGGCCCGACAAGACGCCGTGGGGGACTTGGCCCCGGTCGATGAGTCGCTTCACCTCGCTGACCAAGGCGCGGCGCGTCGCACGCGCGAGCTGCAGCAGGCGTCTGAGCCGCTGTTGCGGGGTGAACACCGTCGCTTCACTCGGCTCCCACACGCCTGGCGAGGCGACCGCCTCGTACGCCGTGGTCAGCAACGCGTCGGCGTGGCTGAGGGAACGAGCCAACGTGTCGATGAGATCGATCAAGTGCACATCGAACGGCCCCTGGGCGATGGCTTCCCGCCACTCGTCGAGGAACGCGACGGCCGCCAACGCGCGCTCGACGATCTTGCTCGCCTTGGTATTCAAGTGCCGGATTTGCTCCTTCGGCAAGGCGCGTCGTGCCTCCGCCGTCAGGGCGAATGCCTCTGCGAAGTTGGTGGGACGATACCGCTTCGGCGGCACCCCTTCGCGCGAGCGCAGGGCAGCCACTCGCTGCGTCCACGAAGCGGCCAACACGGGTAGCAGCAGACGCGTGGCCATACTGCTCCCCGAAGAGCGCGCAGACCGTCGCCGCCGCTTACCGGAGGATTGAAACGCACCGCCCGCCTCGGACGGAGCTTGGCCTTCGACCTCGAACTCGGAACCGGGTGGGTCGCCGGCAAACATCGTTCGTTTCCCAAGCGCTACATCGCCCCCCGCGATGTCGTGACCAGCGTCATCGGAAAGCCCCGTATAGCCGGTAAGCCCAGCGTTGCTGGTAGCTGCAGCGTTGCGGCCGGGCCCAGCCTCCACGGCCAGCGCCGCCTCGTCTGAAAGTGCGCGGTCGCCCTGCTGGTTCACCGTGTCGCCACCCCGAGAAGTGCCCCAAGCCGCCGCGTTCGACATGGCACCAGGTCGACCAGCGGCCGCCCCCAGTTGCTCCCAAGACGCAGCGTCCGGGGCGCTAGCCGCCTTCCCTCCTCTGCTGGCACCTTTTCCACCGCGGTTCTTCTGCGCCTGACGCGACGCGCGTTCCGGACGGCTGCCAGCGGGGAAACGGTGAAGTTCGCGTTCGAGGGCCAAACGCACGCCGCTCATCGTCTGGCTTCCACGCTCGTGCGAAGCGTTGGAGTGCTCCGCAAAGTCTGCCGCCACTCGAGCGGCGAGCAGCGCTCGCCGTCCACGACTGCTCGGAGGACCTGCCTCCGAGTCCGGGCCACTCGCCTCGTACTCCACCCCCGGTTCCCCTGTTTTCCCGTCTCCCACCATGACGAAAGCGCAGTGTAATGCGTGCGCGCGATTGTGCCACGCACAATGTGCGACGTTCTGGCCCTCGGCACGATGCGTTCCATTGCTGTCTTAGACCCCGCCGCTATGGGAGTGGTGTCCCGGCAAACAGGCCTGACGCAGGTGTGCCTGTTTTCGAACGACCTGTAACCTGCAGAAGCGCCAGTGCGCTTACGCACCATTGAAACTCAATCCAAGGAGGCGCTCTAGCGCCTCTTGCACTTTGATTTTGCGCGCTACAGAAGCGGCATACCGCCTGATCTGTATTGATTTTCAATTGGTCGAGGCACACATGCGCTTGCCCAGATTGAAAATCAATCGCGCAGAGGCGCTCTGACGCCTCCTCACATTGAAGCGCCATGCCGAATGAGCCCCGTCGTGGCTTCGCAGACCCTGCGACTAACGCGTGCAGCCGTACGAGCGCGGCTCCGCGCTGAATCGCAAGCGGGACGACGCGGCTGCCCGCGCCTGCGCGATCACGACGCACAAAGACAGCGCCGCAACGAGCGTCACACCCTTGTCTCACAGCTCGAGAACACCCCCGCAACGCTTCGACTCGCAGAACCAACGCGAGAGACCCAAACCCCGCGTCTCACGCTGCAAACCTCAGACCAACACCGAGTAGACTAGAACAATCCCTCACCACCCAACCGAACCACGGGCGCAAATTCGGTGAAACGCGTTTCGCTCCTGGACACACCTCACCCCACGTGTCTCGATAGGGCGCAGGAAAGGACATCATGGCAACCAAACCCAACGCTTCAGATTCTACCGCAGTATCTTTCAACACCGCGTCTTCTGGCGCAGTGTCTTCCAACCCAGCCGAAGCATCGGCCTCCTCAGATGTTTCGAGTGCCACTCCGCGTCAATCGGGCTTCGCGCCGGCGGGGTCGAGCAAGTTGGCGCCGCCCTTGCCCAACCGCCCGTTCGACTTCCGTGAGTGTTACGAGCTCATGGCGGCCGCACGCGCAGCCATTCCACTGACGGAGGTGCTCAACCCAGGGGCCCTCGATGTGCCCTATGCTGCGAAAGTGGCGATGGGGGCGGCGACACGCATCGACAAGTACCGCGACAAGATCGCGCAACGTTTTGCAGACGAGTTGGCCGAGATCGACATGATCGACACCTACGCCCGCGGGGCGACGCACTCTTTCGTGCTGCTCAGCACCAACACCGTCCCACCGGAGAAGGTGCAAGAGGTGTATGACGCGGCGCTCACGGCGCGTCGGTTCCTGTACTCGGACCTCAACAACTTGGTCACGCTCGGGCTGATCGCCCCCAAAACGCTGACCGATGTCAGCAACGAGGCTGGTCACCTCAACGCCGCAACAGATATCCAGAAGCTGGTGAGCATCGCCGAAAAGCTGGACGACGCCGTCGAAGCACGGCTGGCGATAAGCGCTGCGACACGCAACGAATACCTCGTGCTCGCTTATCAACTGACGGAGCTCGCGTCGCGCCGCGACACGGGCGGGGTGACCAGCGAAGAGGCGCGCAACAACCTCGCCCGCGCCGTCACGTTGCTAGTGAACGCGTACCGCACCGCGGAGCGCGTGATGACCTACGTATTGTGGATGGAGGGAACGCTGCGGGACGTCGTGCCCTCGCTGTACAACAACCAACCCAAAGGTCGCAAAGGCCACACCACGCCGGAGACGCCTGCGTCAATCCCGCTCGCTCCCATTGCATCGCCGGTGGACGCCGTCGCGGATGACGAACCCATCGCCCCCGGTGCACGCGGTGGTAGT
Organism: uncultured bacterium; assembly: GCA_966249405.1. GTDB lineage: Bacteria > Myxococcota_A > Polyangia > Polyangiales > Polyangiaceae > SZUA-265. Next base: position 8,672 of record CBINDO010000082.1, read on the forward strand.
CCATTCGCGGGCAAGTCGTAACCCATTGCCAATCGGTGGGTGGGAGCCGCCAATTGTCTCACGGTGCTGGGCCCAACCAAGCTGGGCCCAACCAAGCTGGACCAACCCAAACTGGGCCCAACGCCAAGCTCCGCTGCACCTCGAGCTCGGCCCAACCAAGCAACCAACCAACGTCTACTCCAACGGAGCAGGGGCGGTGATCGTCTCTAGTTCCCGGAGGTTTTGCCCCGTGTCGTCACCCACAGCGCCATCACCCACAGCGCCATCACCCACAGCGCCATCACCCGCAACGCCATCACCCGCAACGCCGTCATCCGCGAACCCATCCGTCCACGTCGCTTCGAACAAGGCGCACAAGCCGCCCTCGTTGTTTTGGGGAGACAAACAACCGATATCCGCCGGTGGTGGCCGCTCGCCCTTGCACATGCCTGCGCACCATCTCACGACCCATGGTTGCATCGTGGGTATGACGGGTTCCGGGAAAACGGGCCTCGTCTTCATCGCGGTGGAAGAGGCGCTGCGCAACCGGGTGCCGGTGTTGATGATTGACATCAAGGGTGACCTCCCGAACCTGCTCTTGTCGTTCCCTGACCTCTCGCCGCACCACCTGACGCCGTGGGTGGAGGGCACCAAGGCGCCGGGGGATTTGCGAAGTCCGGAGGAGTTGGCGGAAGCCATCGCCGCAGAGCGCAAGAACGCGCTCACGTCCTGGGGCATTGGCCAGCCCGAGCTCGCGGCGTTTCACGCGGGTCGCGCGGTGCGGCTCATCACGCCCGGTTCGACGGCGGGTGAAGGGTTACACGTGCTCTCGGCGCTGGAACGACCGAGTAAACGTTGGCAGACCGATCCGGAAGCTGCGCAAGCCGGTCTCACCGCGACCGTCTCACTGATGTTGCGGTTGGTGGGTCGCGACGCCGACCCCGCGCGCTCACGCGAGCACGTCTACTTGTCGTTGTGTGCCGAACGCCGGTTGCGCGCGGGGCAGCCCGCCGATCTCTCGGCGCTGATCGCCGACCTCGAGACGCCCCCGTTCGAGCAAGTGGGCGCGCTCGACGTAAACAAGTTCCTGAGCGCCAAGGAGCGCGCGTTGCTCGCGGCGTCCCTCAACTCGCTCCTCGCCTCGCCCAGCTTCAGCACGTGGCGCGAGGGCGCGTCGCTCGAACTGGACACGTGGCTCACGCCGGACCCGACGGAGCTCGATCCCATTGGCTTGGTGCCGAAGACCCCTGCCGTCATCGTCAGCGTCGCGCACCTCGACGACGAGGAGCGCACGTTGGTGCTCGGCGTGCTGCTCGAAGAGCTGCTCACCTGGGTCCGTTCACTACCCGGAAGCCGCGGCCTGCGCGCTCTCATCGTGTTCGACGAAGTGTACGGCTTCTTGCCGCCCCACCCGCATAACCCGCCCACCAAACGTCCGCTCGTGCAGCTCATGAAACAAGCCCGCGCCTTTGGCGTGGGCGTGCTCATCGCGACGCAAAACCCGATGGATCTCGACTACCGGGCGCTGAGTAACGCCGGCGTGTGGGCGCTCGGCACCTTGCAAACCGACGCCGATCGCGAACGCGTGATCGAGGGCCTCGCCTCCGGCGATCGCAAGGCCGACCAAGTCCTGGACCGCACCGTGCAACAACTCGCCAAACGTTGGTTCGTGATGCGCGACATGCACGCGGGGCCTGCGCCCGTGCTGCTGCAACCGCGTTACGCCATGACGTACATGCGCGGGCCAATGACGCGCAGTGAGTTGATGCGGGCGGGGGAGGCGATAGCGTGAGTTCGGGTCCAGATTTCCCGACGGCGGTGCGACGGCTCGGAATATGTCGAATTGATAACCGACCGAGTATGACATCATCTCTCCGAAGCTGTAGCCCGTGGAAAAGACGCGCTGCTGCGCAATACACAGCTTGCTAGTCAGCTCTTCGAAGATTGTGGCAAGGAGCTTTATGTCATTGTCCCCCTGGTTCCACCAGCCTTGGCCAGAAACGTGCTGGCTGCCACGTGCCAGCCGGTCCGGCGCCACGAAGATAGCACTGTCGGTTGCGATGTTCTTCAAACCGTCGTAGCCATTTGGGGTTTGAGCCGCATTACCTCCGAGCGGGTGCCAAACGAATACCAGCGCGTGTTTGGTCTCCGGATTGTAGTTTTTCGGGACGTCCAAGATGTACGAGCGAACCGTGCCGTCGATGTTTACCATTTTGATGCCACTTTGAAAACGAGCGTGGCGCTCCGCAGCCTACGCTGCCAACGTTGGCTTCGCTCGTGTTCGCTCGGTCCGTACTTGCCGTCGCGCTATCATCTAGATCAATTGATCTCGTTGCATCCTGGAAGCCAGTCGATGCAGCGCGCGAATCCCTCGCGGCGCTGGATGCCTCGCCTAAACTGGTGCCCGATGGAGGGCTGCCGTGATTTGGCGCCTCACTCTGCGTAGCTGTACTGATGGCGGAGCTCGTCGAGCTCGTAGGAGACGGAACCGCGGAGCTCGTGTTGGTGAGGCCCGAAGCCGTGTCGGATGCATTCGCGCTCGTCGCGGTTGACTCGATTAACGTCGTGATGAAAGCGCCGCCAAGCAAGCGTGCAGCGCTGCGCGAAGAACGCGTACTGCCGATGATGAAGCAATTCTTCGAATGGGTGAAGGCGGCAACCCCCACCGAGGCCGGGCGAAGTCTTGCGACCACGGCGCTCGGCTATGCCGTAAACCAAGAGCAAGAACTTCGGGCCGTGCTCACAGACATCCGCCTTCCGCTCGACAACACCCGCGCCGAGCGAGCTCTGAGAAAGCCCGTGGTCGGCCGCAAGAATTGGATGTTTTACGGCAGCGACGCACACGCCGAGAGTGCGGCTGCTACATTTACGCTGATTGCCACGTGTCGGCTACATCACGTCGAGCCTCGCCAATACCTCGACGAGTTGATGCGCGTTGTGCCCTATTGGCCACGGGAGCGCTACCTGGAGCTCGCGCCACAGCGCTGGGCACGAACTCGCGCTCCGCTGCTCCCCTAGGGGACTCGCCCTGCCCATCAGTCGCAACACGGTCCCCCCGCCGGAGTGACCACGCTCCTCACCGAGGCGGATCTGAGCACCTTCTGCTACGCGGCGGAAGCCACGGCTCGTGCATCGGTTACCTTTCTACGCTGCGCCAATTTTCGCCGCCCCCGATCAGCACCTGGCGGATGGCTACTCTGGAACGCGGGTCACTTGGCGGCTCCGCCTTTGCGCTACTAATGGTCGCCAACGCGATTCCGCCGCCTGCAATGACGCAGGCGGCAGGATCGGGCCAATACCGATTCGAAGCACTCCGTTAACAGCACACCAAACCTGCTCAACCGCGACCGTTCCACCCCCGGTCACAACGCGCCGATGGCGGGACGACCAGACGGGCGAGCCGAGACGATTAGACTAGCAGGCCACCGATTGGACTGCTTGCGCGACCGAAACTCTGAATGTTTACCCCCAACGCTTGTAACAGCGCCAAGTGCAACGATTCAATCGGCGCGCCCCCGAAACCACCCGAGCCCTGCACTCTCTGACCAGTTTGGATTGCTCCGCCAGCAGAGCCAAGCAGCAATACCGGTAAATTCGAGCTGCTGTGGCTGTCGCCGTCGCTGAGCTCGCTGAACATCATCATCACGCTGTTGTCCAGCACCGTACCCGAGCCTTCCGAAACGGCGTCCAACTTCTGCGCCAAATAGACGAACTGAGACACCAACCACTGATTGATCTTCATGTAATTGTCGAGTGCAGTCGGGTTGCCGGCGTGGTGCGTCACGCTCGAGTGGTAGCCCACGTTGACACCCAGGAACGAATGGCTCCGTTCGGTAGTCGTGTGCTCGTAGTCGAAGAGTGAGACGCGGGTGACACCGCAGATGATCGCCAGGGCGTTGATGTCGAGCATCAGCTTGACGTGCTCTTGGATATCACCGGGTTTGCCCGCCTGCGGCGCGCTGCCTGGCGCACATGCTGTCGGATCGGTAGGCTCGGTTGGTACGTGTTGACTCGATCGTTCCAGTTCGCGCACGCCGGTCAGGTATTGATCGAGTTTGGCCCGGTCCGCGGTGCCGAGCCGCATGCTCAAAGCTTCACTCTCGGCACGCACATAGTCGAGAACACTCGCGTTGACCGCATCTTTCGCCTGCAGAGCGGCACTGGTGCCATCATCCGGTGTCGGCGTGGGCACAGCGCTAATCCCCTCGAATAGGCGGTTGAACGCACGTAGCGGCTCCGTTTCCAGAGGCAACGGTGTATTGGCGTCGGACCACGAAAGGTTCGCTTTGAGCACGGTGCTGTAGCCCGCCTCTGGGTTTGGATTCTCCATGTTCGCGTTGGTGCCGAGCTGAATGCTCGGAAAACGCGTTTGGCCGGCGAATGCTTGTGCCGCAACTTGGTCCATCGACAGCGCGTTGACTGAACTGTTCTCGCGACACCCGACACCGGTCAGCACGCCCGAGATCCCGCAAGTGTGTCCGCGAGGTCCACCGATGCCGCTCGTATCGGTCACCATGACCGCACGCGACTTCAACCCAGCGTCTTCTACGGGCTTTTGTGTTTGACCGAATGAGAACCCGGTACCATTGCCCGATGGAGCCCAGGCCGTCATGTTGCAGCCTGCCGGGGTGTGAAAGAGCAGCAAGCGTTTCTCACCGGCAGCGTATGCCTCCGGTACGCCATCGATGGATATCTCCAGGAACGGTAAGGCGACTGCTGCACCGGCTCCCCCTAGGAACCAACGTCGGCCCAAGCGAGGTAAGCGATTGTCCATCCAGCGTCGAGTAGTGGAAATTCTGGTCATAATCCCTGCGCAAACGAGTTAGAGGTGGAGGATCTGGGCGGCCAAGGCATCACTCAGACATCGTCCGCGTGAGGAAGGCGTCGCTCATTGCGACTTGTGAAAGGAGCGACTGCAAGCGATATCCGGAGCTCACAAAGCTAGCGTCGAGCCCTGCAACGCGGCAGCTATCGTCCGGTCCGGTGACGCGGCCGAGTGAGTAGGAAAGGAGGAATGACGTTATGCTCCGCGAAGTGCGAGGGTCAGCTTTGAGCGCCGCAGACAACTCGATGGCTCCGTCGATGGACGTGCCATTGGTTAGGGTCCCTTGAGCATTGATGGGTACGCCGTTCTCGGCGGTGCGCCAGGCACCTATGCCGTCGTAGTGGTCTAGCCCGAAGCCCAGGGGGTCCATCACCGCATGGCAGCCTGCACATGCGGGATCTGCACGATGTAGCTCCAGCTTCTCTCGCGTGGTGGAAGGGGTAGCGGCGCTGCCGTCAGCCTCTTCGAGCGCCGGAATTGTCAAGTTCGCTGGGGGAGGCGGTGGCGGAGAATTCAACAGACGAGCGAGGATCCATGCGCCTCTCACCACCGGTGAGGTGCGCTCGGAGAATGAGGTGACTCGCAGCACTGCGCCTTGTGTCAAGATGCCGCCGCGTTGCTCGCCGCTCAAACTAGTGCGCGTTAGTTCTTCACCAAACGTTCCTTCGATGCCGTAGAACTGGGCGAGGCGTTGGTTCAGGTAAGTGAATTTGGCATCCAAGAACCCTAGAAAGTCGACGTCTTCCGTCATGAACGCGCGCATGAACGCCGCTGTCTCAGCCTGCATGTCATCCGCCAACTGGTCGTTCCATGCGGGATAGACAGCGGGATCGGGCGGGCGCTCATGATCGATGTCCAGTGTTTGAAGCCATAGCCCCGGAAAGCGCGTGTACAGCGCTTCGGCTTTGGGGCTAGTCAGCATACGTGCGACTTGTTGCTCGACTTCGGCAGGGGTAGACAATCGGTTGTTGGCGGCTGCCGCCATCAATTCATCGTCGGGCATGCTGCTCCACAAGTAATAGGAGAGCCGGCTTGCTAGTTCGAATGGAGTTGCCGCACGTTGCCCTGTGTCTGCGGGATCGCTGTTCACTTCCGGACGAAACAGGAAGTTGGGTGAGAGCAACACGGCTTTGACGACAGCGGTCAAGCTGTCGTCAACCGAGAGCTCCAATGCCCTGGCTTCGTCGTAGATGGCACGCAGCGAATCGAGCTCGGCCGCTGCGATGGGCCTTCGGAACGCGCGTGTTCCGAGGGTCGTTATCACGTCATCGATGCACGTCGCGTCGCCCGCCGGATCGCACACGAGTAGAAGAGCGCGACCGCGACTGGCGGGAGCCATCGCTGCCGTGGCGACCTCATCCGCTAGCGCGACGTATGTTTCGACCAATGCGGGGCTGATCGTGAGCGCTGCAGCGTTGTTGTCGAAGGCGCCCTCACCGGCGTCTGCTGGCAATCGTGCGAGCGCAGCGTGCGATACGTCACCTAGGAGATCGCGTACCGTGTTGTCATACTCGGCACGATTGAGCCGCGTTAGTACGCGGAATGGGAACCTGGCGTCGGCCGTGCACTGCAAGTTGGTGGGCGGAACGGTCGGGGTTACCGGCGTTTCTCCAGTCGGGGAACCGGGCGTGACGGTCGTTGCTCCCGGCACCGGCGTCGTGGGGCCAGTAGTGCCTCCCGGCGTCACTATGCCGCCAGGGGTGACACCTCCTGGTGCACCAGCACCGGGAACGTCTGAGGCGGGCGTGGCAGTCGTACCAGAAGGGACGTCCCAGACACCTGTCTGCGCTTCCCCCGAGCAAGCGATCGCTAGCAGACCCAGTGCCCCATAAGACGCAGCTTTATTAAGCACCGTACCGCAGGCGTTCGAAGACGTACCCTCACGGTTACGAACCATTTTCGTTGTCGACATGTTGACCTTTGAAGAAAGGGGCGCACGCAGTCATTGGAAACGGTTCGAGCCGCGCGATGTCGGCCGTTTGTTCTCGTCTAGCGATAGCACGGTCGTGCGTTGCGCAGCTAGCCAACGAATGTGTGCTAACTCGCTGTCAGCGTTCTCTGAGCAGTGTCGAGATAGTGCCGCCTAGAAAGGGTCCTCGGTAGATGACTAAGGCACCACCGGAACTACACGAGAAGTTTCTACTGGTGAATGAATCCCACGAGCCACGCGCTCATGGGCAGCCGATCGGTGTCGTCGCGATCACCAGTTCATCGTAGGCGATGTTCACACCAGTAGAATCCGCGGCGGGCGCCGCTTCGATGACGGCAACCGAGAAAGGCTCACCAGGCGACGTAACGACGTCGTTCTCCTCGATGATCGGCGTTCCATTGATCGACAATGCCACGGAGCCACCCTCCGTACGGAGATCTAGCGCCAATTCAATGCACAACCATTCGTCGCGACGCAACACGCCCTCCGCGCTGACCAGCACCGAGGAGAAGGGCGACAGGTTGACTTCGAGCTGATCGTTGCCAATCGCGTCTAGACCAATTTTGGGCGGACCGTCTTCAGTGGTCCAGAGTTCGAACAAGCCCATGTATTGAGGGATCCGAAAGTCCTGGGCAAAGTAGCCGTAAAAACGGACGTATACGGGGCCTTCACTGACGGGAGTAGCAAGCAGCATGCGCGTTTGGGAGTAGCCAAACGTGTTGGATTGCACCCTCAATGCGCCCGCGCCGCGAGCTACTTCGCAGTCTTGGATGGACGCTACCTCTTCGTCACCGTACCAAGTCGAGTACTCTTCGGGCAGCATCGCATCGAATGACTCACACAGCAGCGCATCGCGTGTTGTGCAGCTCGGCTCGGACACCTGTAACTCATCGTCAGCCGCAATAGGGAATACGGTGCAAGAAGCCGCTGCGTCGACCTCAGTGGCTGGCAAACACAGGCGTTCCTTGGCCATTCCTGTACATTGCCCGTTCGTTGCCAGCTGCGACCCGCAAATGCCAGGACTGCACTCGTCGTCGCTAGTGCAGGTATCGGTGCAGACCCCGCACCGGCAGGAACCGACACCATCACATTCGGCTGTCTGTTCGCAGGGTTTGAGCCAGCTCGTGTTTGTTCCCACCTGCAGCGTCGAGTCTTGGTTGGCGCAGCCAATAAGCAGACAGCACCCCACGAACAGGCCCGCCCTGAGGGACTTAGGCTTGCGCGGTCGCTCGCTGCGACCATCACTGTCATTCGTGCACGAGCGGCTCATGCGTCCTCTCCTGATGACTCGACGGACTGCCCCACGTAGAAAGTCACGCGCCGAGACGTCTCGGGGTCGAGTGAACGATTAGCGTTGAGCGCCTCGACCTCGTTCCACAGCGAAAAGACGTCGGAGCGCACGCGCTCGAGCAAGCCGAGCACTCTGCCGGCGGCGGGGTGGCCGGTATCGATTTCAAAGGTGAGTGTGGAGCCGCCTATCGTGTCATCCGTCGTCGAGCGCGTAACGCCCTGTCGCAACTTCATTGTGATTGCACCGGCGACTGCCTGAAAGTGGTCGAAAACGGCCGCCTCCCAGCCGGCTTCGGCTCCTACGGGAATGACCATCGCATCGGGCGTAACCTTGCCGTCGGTTATCGTAAGACGCCCCTCGGCGACCAGCGAATCGACCGCGCTCTGAACGAGCTCTTGGTTGAGTCCAAGCCGTTCCGCTGTTTCTGCGCTAGTTGCTTCGGGATTACGGCAAAGGTCGAGCCAAACCAAGGCTGCAGCGGTCTCCTCTTTGCCCAAGCGCGCGAGCGTTTGACGATCCTCTTCTGGCGTGACCGCGAACAATGCGCTTGTCCCGGACCCGGTGCGGGACGCCAATCCAGAACGCACGAGGTCGTTGAGGATCGCGCCCAGCGCTTCCGGATCGTCGCTGCTGAATTGTCCTTGAAGCTCGTGACGAGCGGCTTTGCCTCGGCTTTCGAGGTAAGCAAGGACCGACTGCCACAGGGTTTGACCCGGGTTGGTAGCGCTTTCACGCAGCCGCTGCACTCGCCGCTGATAGCTGCGGAGCGCCATCCCAAACATGTCGGCCACCAGTTTGCGTGAGAGTCCTTGGGACTCGAGCTCAGTCGATAGGCTCAAAAACACCTCGTCAGCGAGATGCGCCAGCGGTGCACGAATCCCGGCGGTCGCGGCAAACTGCGCAATCAGCACAATCGTCTGCCGCATAATCGAATCGATGAAGACGGTGGTGTCCATGGGCGCGCTCGTGCACTGGAACGTCCAGGCCACCATGCGTCTTAATGCAAGCGGGCGCCGCGTCCAATATAGGCGTAGGCATCTTTGGGGGTGACGTGGCGGTCACCGGAGCGTCATCGGAATAGTTCCGAGAAAGCCGCCCCCAGACGATCCCAGTCGGTTCGAAGCGACACAGTGAAACGGTTTCGCGCCGCCAAGTCGTCGGTCCGACCCTCCAATTGCCAAGGTGCCAATCAATGCGACCGCTAGCCTGCTGAGCGGTGAGTTCACCTAACGCCACCGATGTAGGCACAAGCGCTTTGATCTACCGTACTTGGCGCCCCACAACCAGACTGGCCGGAAAAAGTTACCATTACCGGGCACATATTCTCCGATGCGGCGCACGGTAGTCACCTGAGTTCCGAGTTGGAGTCGTTCCTCGACGCAGGTGAACCGCCGCTCGTGTTCACCTTGGGCTCTAGCGCGATCCAAGCTGCGGGCACCTTTTGGAGTGCCAGTCTAGAGGCAGTGGTTCACCTCCGTAAACGCGCCGTGTTTCTAGTTGGCCCCAACACGAAGCAGCACCTTTCGGGGTACCGCAGCAGGTGCTGGTGCTCGACAAGGCGCCACACTCGCTGTTGATGCCCCGAGCTTCCGTCGTCGTACATCAGTGTGGTATCGGCACACTCGCTCAGAGTCTACGAAGTGAGCGCCCGGTGTTGGCCGTACCGTTTGCCCACGACCAGCACGACAACGCCTGGCGCATCACCCGACTCGGTATGGCACGCACTCTCGCCTCTCACCACTACACCGCGCGCCGCGCGGAAAAAGCGTTGTCCCAGTTGCTCAATGACCCCACCTATGCGGCTGCGGCGGTGGCTATCGCGAAGACGGTGCGAAATGAGCAGGGTCTCCACGCAGCCTGTGATCGGATTCTGAGCGTGCTGCAAGCCAATCGAACCCAGCCATCCATGACCTAGGAGCTCATCGCCACACGAAACCCCATGGACCCCGACTACCGGGCGCTGAGTAACGCTGGCGTCTGGTGTCTCGGCACGCTCCAGACCCGAAGAATCAGGAGCTGGTGACTTGCCCAGGAGCTGTCGAGCGTTGCGCAAACATGGCCCTGCGCCATCAAGGCGCGCTCCTACTTACACTAGTTGGCGCTGGAGCCAATCCCGACGTTGGCACCAAAGAGTTGCCAATCGGTGACGGCGTACAAGAGGCTGTGTGTCGCTGCCCGATCGGTACCCCACGTGAGGTCGAATTTCGCCCCTACGTATTCCCGCAGTATTGCGATGAGGACCCAGTCGCCTTCGGGTGAGATGCGCCAGAGGTTACCAGTCTCCAAGTCGCTCGCGTAGACGTTGCCACAGCCATCCACAGCCAGTCCCCCGAGCATCCCGAGTGTCGCCGTACACTCCCCACTCGAACACGCTCCGAAGGCTCCGTTGGGAAGGACGCACTTCGAGTTGTCGGTGAGCGCAGTGCACGATGCAGGAATGCAATCCTGTTCGTAACTGCACGTGCCGGGGCCACGCTCGGAGTCGCAGGCGTCGCCAGTATTGCGTCCCATGCAGGGCTTGCTGAGGGTACAGGTCAGTACTCCCGAATCGGCTGGCGGCTGACACGTTGCCGGGCCGCCGGGGAGCTCACACGCATCTCCCACACCCAGGCCCTCACAGGGCAACGCGCACTCCAACGTCCCTGACGCCTCGACGCATCTACCCGCACCATGGCTCGTGGCGCACGCATCACCCGCTTCGTGTCCTGCGCAGAGGTCGACGGCAACGCAGGTGATATCATCCCCTGATTCCCTGCAAAGTCCGTCGTGCTGGCGATACCCAGGTGAGACATTGCGACACGCGTCACCATCGCTCTTGCCGTAACAAGTGTCTTGGCCGGGCTGACAATACAGGCCTCCTTCTCCCTGCGCGCATCGGTTGAACTGAACGCCATCGAACCCACAAGTTGCCCAGAGCGGCTCACCAGCGCAAGGATTGGCACGACATTCGATGCCTCCCCACTGGTTCAGTTCACAAGCCCCAGGTGTCTCGCCAATTGAACAAGTCGCGCCGAGTTCGAGTCCGTCGCACGGTTCGCTCACGACACAGTCGAGTAGTGCTCCTCCGGTGGTGCATGTTCCGGGTAGCGCCGAGTAGGGGGAATCGCACGCATCACCGGCTTCGAGGATGACGCACGGGTTCGGATCACAATACGGGGTAGAGTGCTCCTGCAGTACGCAGAAGCCTGCTCCGTTGAAGTTGTCGGTGCACGCTGCGCCAGCGCCAAGTGCGTCGCACTCGTGAGAGGCACGGCAGGTCAAACCCACGGACGAAGAGAGGTCATCACAAACGCCGTTTTCGCAGGCGTCGCCCACGCTCTTGTCATCGCAAGGCTTGCGCTCCGCGCAGTACAAATTGCCGCCAGTCGCGTCGGCCAAGCAACGTCCTTCTGCGAAATCGAGGTCACAACTCGCTCCCTGCACAGATCCATAGCATGGATCGACGCACACCTGAGACATGCAAACTCCCTTTTGGGGGAACGAGCACTCCGTCCCATCTTGCACCAGTTGGCAGGGGTTCACACGGAAGCAATCCACGACGCTTCCCACCGCTTTGCAGCGGGCGTCACTTCCGTTGGGCAGTTCGCAATTGAGTCCAGGTTGGCCGTGACACTGGTCGGTAGGCTCCGTGACGCCCGAGTTGAATGATCGGGCAAAGATACTGACCTGACCCACGGAGCCTGTTGGTCCGAATACCACTCGATAGATGGCAGAGTTCTTCTGGCTGCTCACGTACATCACCGCGGGGTCCGGACCAAACGCGATCCTATGCGGCGCATCCAAACCCAACGCCGCGATCGTGAAGGCGCCGGTTTCGGCATTCACGCGCAGCACGCGGCCACTGCCGCTCTCGGCGACGTACAAGAAACCGTCGGGGCCGAGCACCATGCCGCGAGGTTCCTCCACGCCGCGCAGCAGCGGCCGAGTCGCGCCGTCTGTGGTGGTACGCTCGAGTCGCGAGGCATTCGTATCCCATTCGGGACCGGACCCGACGACCGAGCCATCCGGTAGCATCACGTGGGTCCCAGTCATAGCCAAGCTGGCCCAATTTTCCCCTGCAGCTGGTTCAACCCTTTCAAGCGCCGTTGGCTCGGTTGGTAGCTGTGTGCACGCGTTCACCTCTCCTGACGTCGTGCCGCCGGTGCTCGTCGATGCGTCTGATTCCGGACTTGTGCTGGCGCCCGAGATTGTCCCGATGGGTTCGGTCGTGCTCGGCAGCGCGGTGTCGGCTTGAGTCTCGCTGCTCGAGGGTTCCCTCGATGAGGTTGCGGCGTCGTCCGTAGGTGCGATGGCGGTGGGCACGGACGCGTCCATGGCGCCCGCCTCCTCAAATGTGCTGGCCGACTCCGTCGTGCGCGATTCTAGTGTTGCACCGGCGTCTCCAACGGGCGTGCCGGCGCCTTCGTCTGAACAGGCGTAGGTAAGCAGCAGGGCAAAGCCCCAAAACCGAGGGCCGGAATGTGCCGCATTGCGGCAACCACGATACGTTCTGTCGACGAAAAGGCTCATCAGACGTGGACACTACGATCACAACCTGCGGCAACGCAATAACCGCTAGGCCACGCAAACACCTCGATACGGTGTACTGGCAGCGACGCCTGCGGACCTGGCGAAAGCTTCGTCCGGTCTCGCACCTTTGGAAGCGAACAACGTTTGGCTGCTCCTGCCACATTTCAGAGTGCGCCAGTCTCAGCCGGTGATTCACGTCTTGGAGCCAAGAGCTCTTTACGCGTATCACACGGGGGGCACCGATGGGCACACTGCGTTCGTTCACTTATTGCCATCAAACGGCTGTGGCGTCGTCGTTCTCTCGGACGGCTACGATCACGAACCCGTGGCGGCGGTTGCGTGGTTACTGGAACAGTTCAGCGACGCCGGTGTCTTGCCAGAACGCACGCCTGTGATGGCGCCCGCGTTTCGGTCCACGTTGCAGCAGCTCCTGAACAACACCGAAGACGTCACCCGAGTCGGAAATCGCGCTCTTGCGACTCTTTCTTGGGCGGCTCGGGTTTGGGGGCCTCCGGTCTTGGCGGCCGGGGCAGCTCTCCCTCGTCGGGCACGCGGGGATTGCCGTCTATCGGCTGCGGCGTATACCTGCCGCGGACGAGGTAGGCCTTTGGCTGTGCTGCTCTAAAGGGCGTGCGCTCCGCCGCTTCGGTGAGCACCGCGGGCACTTCGGTCGCGGCGCGTTCCGGCCGGAGTGCGTTCACACTGGAGCCCCCCGCGGCTAGATCTAAAACTGTGTCTCGAGAGCCCAATTCTACGGCGGCCGAGGGGCGCGCACCCTCTGGCGCGTGTTCGCTCGTTGCGGGCAATGCGCACCCTGCCGCGACTGCGGTTGCCCCCAATAAGCTTGCCGACCGCGATATTTGGCCGTGCGTGATCCGCTTCCGGTGCACGAGATTCCCCTCGAGATCGACACGATAACTGACGCACAGACTGCGCTCGCGGTTCAGTTCGAGCAGCGCCGAGGCAGCGTGTTCACTCATGGCGGAGAGGTCGTGGACATTGGTACGACAAACCCTGCAGAAGTGTCCGTGGCGCCGGGCATCGAGTTCGTCATCGGAGACCCAACACGGCTCGTTCACGGGGACCTCATCGCGATGCATGAGCCGAGTCTAGCATGACCCTGCCCGCCAGCGTCCGGTCTCCGCTTCCAAACCGACGCCGACCGCGAACGCGTGATCGAGGGGCTGGCCACGGGTGATCGTAAGGCCGACCAAGTCCTCGACCGCACCGTGCACCAACTCGCCAAACGTTGGTTCGTGCTCCACGACATGCACAAGCGGGCCCCGCGCCCGTGTTCCTGCAACCGCGTTACGCCATGAGGGCGTCTACTTGAAAGGGCTTGCGGCGCGGCGGTGGCGAGTGACGACCGTCGTTGTGATGACCCAGGCGCCAGCTGCCACCGCAAGGACAGCTCCGCCCCAGAAGAAGGCCGTCCCCCCCAACCGATACAGATCGGCGCGTTCGAGCTGGGCCAAGCACTCGCCCGTTGGTGGCTCGGGGCACTCGATGTTCTGGAACGCGAGTGCGAGTGCGTGAGACACTCCGCGACGTCCGAGGGCGACCATGCACAGGCCAGCTAGAATGAGCAGGCACGGCGCTGAGCAGTGGGTTCGGCGGTCCATGGCGTCATTGTACGCCTCCCCGCGGGGTGGGGCTACGACGCTATCCTTCTCACGGGATGGGTTGGGCTGCACAGACGGCAGGCAAATCGGCATAGAGGCGTCAGGAAGATCCACGACGACCCCTGCCACACCACCGGCTTCATCCAGAACTGACGCTGAGAGCGAGCCCCCCTCAGGCCGCCGATGAGGTCGAGGTGGGTTGCGTGCGAAGTCGTTCGACGGCAAGAGCTGCAACGGCGCGCTCGTCGGCGGTGAAGCCCAAGTGCCGGTAGGCGTCTTGCACTGCGCTGGGCGAGAAGCAGCGAATCCTCGGGTTGAATAACGTGATGCCGGCCACGACGAAACGCATGGCAACCGAGGTAGAGATCACGGCCGTGATTGGCTCGCAGCGTTTCCTGCCGCCCGCCCGTTCCAATCGGTTTTTGAAGGCTTCGAGTCGCGCCAGTTGCTTGTTCGACGGGTGACCCCCCAGCGAGACAATCAGAAAGCGCCCCTCGTCCGCGACCTTCCACAACTCGTGGGCGGCGCGCATCCACGCATCCCAATCTTCGTCCGTTGGAGGCATTGGATTGTGGAAGGCTACCAGCAGCCGAAGTTGCGGGACCAATTCGAACGCCAAAGTCGAGCGCGACGAACTCACCTGCCGTAGCGTAACCTATGCTTGCGACGTCAGCATCCCCGTTTCTTGTCGCGGGGGGTTACCCTGTAAGTTGGCTGAGCCGTCCTCGACGACGCAGCCCGGTTCGATACACTCGGGCAGTCGGCCCTGCCTAAGCGGGTCACTTGGGGGCGAAACGCAGGCATTGACGGGGGTGTCACCACCCCGAGGCCGATTTCCAAGTTCGCGCGACCTTTGCGGCTCGAGGCACAAATCGGGGACCACGTGAGGCTCGCTGCAAAAAGCTGAAAGTCCGTCGCGCTGCGTCGACCCGCAGCCGCTGGCAAGTTTGCTGCGCTGCGGCGGCGACAGGCAGCGAACCGCGCAGGCACCCCCGGACGTGGGCGCGGCTCGAGAAAGCCGGCAAACCTCGAGTTTATCCATGCCGCCGCTAGGGTCGAGGAGCGGTTGAGTTCGAGCGCCACGAGCGTGAGCCAGCCGACGTAGCAAACGATGAACAGGCGATTCGCCCAACCGTTCAGCGCGACCACGCCCTTGGGCGTCGACTGCCAAGGTTCACCTGGAACCAAGGGCACCCCGGCAGCGTTCGCCGTTCCCACCATTATCCCATGAAGCTACTGCTGGACATCCGCGCTGATCGGGTGGCTCTCCGTTCAATCGCCTCCTGATCGAACGTCGCGGCACGGGACGCCTTGCCGCAGAAGGCCAGCGCCAGGGACCGAGCACTCCGCCAGTGCCTCAGACCTTGATTCCGAACAGCTTCTCGGCGTTGCGGAAGGCGATCTTCTCTTTGTCTTTACGAGGAAGATCGACGGCTCGGAACCAGTCGGTCCCTTGTTTGATGCTTTCGATGAAGGGATAGTCGGTAGCGAACATCACTCGGTCCACGCTGATGTACTTCAGCAGTTGCTGGAGGAGATTGTCCTGGAAGAACGCGCTGGTGGTGAACCAAAAGTTGTCCTGGAAGTACTGCTCGAAGGGCTTCTCGAGCGAGTTCTTGGTCGGCTCGCCCATGTCATTGACGATCCGCTCGTAATAGAACGGGAGACCCTCGCCCATGTGACCCATGATGATCTTCAGCTTGGGGAATCTGTCGAACACCCCGTACGCGATCATGCGGACGGCTTGGATTAACACCTCCTGGTGCCAGCCAAGACCCGACCCGCTGAAGATGTAGTCCTGATACTCGCTTTTGTATTCCGAGCGGGTCGTACTGAAGTAGGTCTCGTAGATGTGCTCAGGGGGATAGCCGGGATGCAGGTAGATCGGCACATCGAGCGCTTGTGCACGCGCCAACACGGGTTCGAAGTCGGGGTGATCGAGGAATTTGTTTTGAATGTGTCCGTTGGTCAGTGCGCCGAGGAAGCCGTCTTCTCGAACCGAGCGTTCTAGCTCGTCCGCCGCTGCCTCCGGGCTCAGCAACGGCAGCGTGGCGAAAGCGTGGAAGCGGCCCGGATAACTGGCCATCGGCCCCTCTACCAGCTGCCGGTTGAGACGGTAGGCGAAGTCAATCCCCTCTTGCCCAGCGACGTTCTGCACAGATGGCGTGTGCGCTGAGAGGATTTGAACGTTGAGTCCCCCCTCGTCCATGTCACCGATGCGCCGGTCGCCCAGATCCGCAAGGCCGATCTCCTCGAGATACTCGATGTGATCCTCGTTCAGGGAGTTCAGCTTCATCAACTCGGAGGTCGAGAAGGTCTCCTCTACGCCGATAAACTTCAGATCATGGTCCAACGCCGACCCAACTTCACCGCAGCAGGCGAGGATGGGCGCGGGCAATCCAACGCCAGCGCCGAGTGTAGCCGCGCTTCGGATCAACTCGCGGCGCCCCATCCGCGTCTTCTTGGGGTTTGTGTCCATTCGTTTCATGTGGACGCGTGCTCCTGTGTCTTGATGTGACGTAGTGCTATAGATTCACAAAAGAGCTTCGGCTTGACACCTTGGGCCGTGGACGGGGTGTTCATACATGACAACTGCTGAGGCATCGACACGTCGTTCGTTCCTTTCTTTGGAGGTGTCCTGCTCGCGATCCATCGGTCACGCTGAGCTGGACTGGTGGTATCCGTTCCGCCGAGGCAAACCTTCATGACCGCCGTCGAATATTTCGACCTCGATTCGAGGACCAATTCGGTACGGAACCTCTTGAAAAAAATGACATCGGTCGTTGAAGGTTATGGGCACCAGAAGCGGATAGAGCAGACCGAACATGCACGTCCGAGCACTCCCCCCAACACGCCTGGCTCGCGCCGCTCGGATCGCGGCGTGGGTCGGCGCGGCCTCGCTGGACGCGCGCGTGTGTCTCGCGGCGTCGTGCCCGGTGGAGCTCCGAGGGCCACCGTCCGAGCCGTGGCTGCGTGCGGGTCAAGCCATCGAAGCGCTCACGACGGAGTTTAGCGACTGCGCGCGCATCGAGATTGACCTCGAACCGAACACCGAAGGCGCTCGGCTAACCTTCGTCACCCGCGACGGCCGGCGCGCTGAACGTCACCTCGCGCACCCCGACCAATTGGTGCCGAGCGTGATGGCGCTCGGGATCGAAGGGGCCACCGAGCTCACCTCGCCGGTGCCCGAGACTGTTCCTTTGGCTGCTCCATTGGCGCCGGTGCGCGCCGCTGACTCGGTGCCGCCGGTCGACGCGCGCTCGTCGCCCCAGGCGCCCCCAGCGCCCTCCTCGCGCCTTTCCCCCTCGTCGCCCTCACAGGCCTCTGCGGCGCCGGACGACGCACGAGCCATCTTCGCGGTGCTCGCTGGAGCTCGGGGTGGCACGGGCCAACTCGTGAGTCCCGTGCTCGAAGGGGCCGCGGCGATCGCGCCCGGACGTTGGGAGCTCGCGCTCAACCTGGCCCTCGAGCTGCAGTACTTCGATCTGCAACTCCCGGAGCCAGATGGGCCGAGCTCCGCAGCAAGCCTGGGTGTGACCGCAGGTCGGCGCGAACCGTTCACCGACGTCGAGCTCTTGTATGGCGTCCGTGGGATGGTGGCTGCGCTCAATGACGAGAGTGAGAAGGACAGTGGCGTGCGCGGCGGCGCAGAGCTTCGGGTCGGCGTTTACCTGGGAGGCGCTTGGCCGCGCCAGTGGAGCTCGCGCTTCCGCGGGGACATCGTGTTAGATGTCGTGCCGCACGACTCCCTGGGTGACATTGGCAAGCCAGTCACTCCTTGGCTGGCCTTGAGCGCCTTGATCGGCCTGGAGTTCGACGGAGCATGAGCGCGGTGCCACGCCTGTCCCGACAAGCGGAAAGCGACGCCGAGCTCCTCGTTGCCGTGGCCGGAGGCGATTTGCGCGCGCTGGGTGAACTCTTCGATCGACACGAACCCGGGTTGCGCCGTTACCTGAGTCGCATGGGGATCCCCCGCGCGGACGTCGATGATTTGGTGCAAGCGACGTTTCTCGAGATCACGCGGGCGGCGCCGAGCTTCGATGCTCGCCACGCTGGGCGGAGTTGGATCTTTGGTGTCGCGAGCATCATGTTGCGACGCCATCGCCGCTTCTTGCACCGTGCAGCCGCGCTCATCAGCTCCTGGCTCATGCCCGAGCCCGAGGCTTCGAGCACGCCCTCGCAGCTCTTCGAGCGCGCCGAAGCCGAGCAGCGTTTTGCCCGCGCTTTCGCCGCGTTATCGGACAAGAAACGCGAAGCATTCGTGCTCGTGACGCTGGAAGGCTTGAGCGGTGAAGAGGCCGCGCAAGCGCTCGGGGTACCAGTTAACACCCTGTGGACTCGGCTCCATCACGCCCGCCTCGAACTGAGCGCCGCCATCGACGGGGAGGAGTCATGAAACCACCGACGTGCGCGCAATCTCAGCAAGCCGAAGCCCTCGAAGACGGGAGGCTCTCCGGCGCCGAGCGCGCTTCGTTCGAGCGGCACGCGGCCACCTGCGCCGACTGCACGAGGAAGCTCCGAGTGCTGGCGCGTCTGCGTCAGAGCGCGGAGTGGCTGCCGGAGAACACCCGGACGCCGCTCGAGAGACGTCGCCAGCGGCAAGCGTTACTTCGGCGCGCGAGCGAGCTGGCTCAGGGCGCGCAGATGCAGCCGCGGCGCCCAGTGTTAACCCAAACACTGCTCATCCAAAGACTGTTCGCCAAAGAATTGCTCGCCCCAAAATTGTTTGCCACAAAAGCGTTCGCCGCACTTCTGCTCGCTGGTGCGCTTCTGGCCGCGGCGGGTA
>CBINDO010000083.1:0-27455 GCA_966249405.1 uncultured bacterium
TCACGGGCGGCCGCGACGGTGCCGGAATAAAAGACGTCGTTGCCGAGATTCAGGCCGTGATTGAGACCCGAGACGACGAGATCCGGGCGCCGTGGCAGAACCCGCTGCTCGGCGTGCAGCGCCACGTAGACGCAGTCGGCGGGCGTGCCATCCACCGTAAAGATGCCCGGCTCGGGCTCCCACAGGCGCAACGGGCGATTCAAGCTGATCGAGTGGCTCATCGCGCTCTGTTCACTCGACGGCGCACATACGACGACATCTGCAAAACGAAGCAAGGCCTGTCGCAACCGGCGCAGCCCGGGAGCGGTGTAGCCATCGTCATTGGAAACGAGGATCAGCGGACGAGTCATGCCGCCACTGTAGCGGGCCCAGGCGCCACGCTTCAATACATTGTGGGTCCGGTCCGTCAGGGCGAGCCGGCGCTTCGCTTCCAAGCTTCGGGTAAACAAGCCTTGACGGACAGGGCGTGTATCGACGTTCCCACGGCTGCCCCAAGCACGCCATAAACGAGCCGATGAATCGCGATCGGGGACATGCCACGGAAGCGTTCGGAGGCGATGTGTAACTCGTAGTGATCCTTCGTACCCGTTAGGTCCACAATGTCGCAGCGCGCGTCTGGGATCTGCGTTTGCAGCAGGGCGGTGATCTCCTCGGGCGTCATGGCTCCGACCTTACAGTGCGGCCGACCCGATGTCCAAAGACAACGGCTTCACGTTTCTCTTAGCGGATGCGCTCGCACTGTCGTTAAAATGCAAGAGTGGCTGCACCTCCGCCGAAACCTTCGCCCAAACGTCCCGCTGCACCGCCGCCCCTGGTCAGACCTTCGGCTAACCCTCGGCCACCGGAGCCAGCGACGGAGCGCGCCCGTTTGTCTAGCCGTCCACCAATGGCGGTAAAAGATAAACAAGAACTCACGCATCAAGCACTCGGGCTGCTTCGCGAACAGCTGGAAGCCCAGGTCGTCCTCTACAAGTCCGAGCTGCGAACGAGCCCCGAGCTCGACGAAATTACCGCCCAGGTCGTCAATCAGCTGCGGCAGTTCCAGCAGGCCGCCTTCGCCACGACTACCAGTGAAACACCCGACCAGATCGAGCAAAGGTTGACGGACGGGCTGCGAGCCCTGCTCCAGCGGCTGATGGTCGACGACCATGGCTACTCGGCGCGGGCGATCCCTCCAGTCGGCCGGCAGTTGGCCAAGCGCTTCTTCGAGGCCGAGCTGCTCACGCGGTCGCCGAATCAGAAGCCGAAGATCATCCAGCACGCCGAACAGGGTCTATTTTTTGCGCTGCGCCAACACGGAAAGACGATCCGTGAGACGTTGGCCCAGTTCGAGTACATCAACAGCGACATCCAGGAGGCCACCGCGGAGCTGTACCAGAAGATGCAACGCGACCTCCAGGTGGCGTTCCTGTCGCGGCGTTCGCCGGAGCTGAACCAGGCGATGACGGTGTTTACCAACGTGCTCGTCAAGTTCATACGCGAACGCATCCCGGCGTCTCTGGCGCGCCTCGCCCGTTCCACCGTCGTGAAGTCGAAGTGCGCCCGCTACCCCGACAGCGTGAGTTACAAGATCCGCACCCATTGCTTCGCGGCGTTCCGTTCCGCGTTCGAAGCTGCGTTGGTGGCCGACATGATCGAGTACTGCACCGACCGCTTCCTCCAGGAGTTGGATCAGCTGCAGAGCGAAGTCGCCGACGAAACGGCCAAGTTCTTCACCGACCCGTTCGTCTACAGTCAGACGTGCATGATCGTGAGCGGCGACATCTACGACTTCTTGTGTTTGGAAGGCTTTCTCGACATCCCACCGGACTGGCGTTCACGCGAGGAATATCTCTCGAAGTTGAGCACTCCGCCGTCGTAACCGCTGGGCGGCACCGACGGAGCACGCCGCGCGTCGGCACCTCGCGACGCGGGCGACACTCGCGCACGGTGATGGGCGGGAGCCGTCAGTCGTCTCACGGAGCTGGGCCCAACCAAACAGCCGAAACACACGGCTCACGCGTCGAGCGCGCGTTTCGCGATGGTTGCCAGGGCGTCCAAGAACCTGGGCTCGGTGTTCAGCGCAGGCACCCGCGTCAACGCGAGCCCGAGGTGGCTGCATTGGGCTCGCACCTCGACGTCGAGGTCATAGAGCGTCTCGACGTGGTCCGCCAGAAAACCGACCGGCGCGACAGTCACCGCCGTCTCACCTTCGGAGGCGAGCTTTTGGAGCACCGCACCCAGGTCCGGCCCCAACCAGTCCCCTCCGTCCGCACCTTGACTCTGGTACGCGAGCTGCACCGAACGGCCGAGCCCGCGTGCGATCGCCTCCACGCACGCCTCCACCTCCACCGCGTAGCGGTCGCCCATCGCGATCACCCGCGTCGGCAAGCTGTGGGCGGTGAGGACCAGCGGCGCGTCGGGGTTGGCAAACCGTTGGATGAGCTCGACGTGGGCCGCCACGAAGCTCGGATCCGTGCCCCAGGCACCAACCGGAACCCACTGCACCGATGCGGCGCCAGCGACGCTCCCCGCCGCGGCCTTCGCCGCCTCGACGTAGACGTCGACGCTGAACGGCGCTAGCGGTAGTAGGCAAACGCGCTCCACCCCGCGAGACAACAGTCGTGGCAGCACTTCTTCGACACGCGGGCTCCAGAGGCGCATGGCCACTTCTACCGGCATCTTCAGGCGTGCTTCGAGGCCGTCTGCTTGCTCCTGCGTGTAGCGAAGTAAGGGTGAACCACCGATGGCTTCGTACCTGTGGCGCATTTCGGCCACCAACGACTCCGGTGCAGGACGCCCACGCCGGATCGTCTTCAAGAAATCCGGCAGTTCGGAAACATCGCGGATCGTTCCGTGAGCCAACAGTAGGACGCCGTCATGAGGATGTTTCATTGCTGCGCTTCTAGCGCACAAACCACGACTGTCCAGTCTCGGAAGAAACTGGCGCAAACGGGGTGCGTAGTGCAAAGTTTTATAGCGTCTGCCGTGGTTTGTGCGACAAGGCGCGCCGTTCGTCGTCGTTATATTGGGTCTCATGCGAAGTAGACTGTCCCCGGCCGAAGTACTGGTCTCGCTGGCCGCGCAAAGCGACGTGGCCGAGCGACGCGCCAGCTTCCGTCAGGTAGTTGCTGGGCTCGGGCAACAGTCGGACTTGTTCTCCGTATCCGAACTGGACCGCGTGGACGTCGGCCAGCTCGTGCGCGCTTGCCGCGCGGCGCTGCAGTCTGGTTTGCTCGACGACCTCGATTGGATCGCGCCGGGCGCGGCGACGCTCGCGCTCTACGAGATCACGACCGCACTTCCCCCTGGTGAAGAGCGGCGCGAGTTCGGCCGGCGCGTATTTAAGCGGATATATGGTGGCAGCGGGATTGCGTTTGCACCCGTCGCCGCGCGGATGGCGTGGAGCTCGGTGCGACAGCTCGAATCGCCGGCCATGCGCGCCAGGGTCGGTTTGTGCCTGTCACTGCCGATCGGTTCGCAAGTCAATGCAGATCCGTTGGCGCTGGCACTGGTTGCGCAGCGTGAACGCTTCGAACGCTGGGTCGCCAAGGGCTCTCTGGGCCCGCTCCAATCGCGAGTACTGGCTGCCAACATCCTCGACCGCTCGAGTCGCGAGGCCGTGCGGCGTGCGCAACTCGGCGACACCCATTGGGTCGAGTGGCTGAGCTCGGACTCGATCAAACCGACACTCGAGCGGCTGCTCGCCGATCGCGAGCCTCTCGTTTGGCGTCACGCCGCGACGGCGCGCGGCATGCTCGCAGCGTGTGATCAAACGTTGCGCGAGGAGATCGATCTGCTGCTCGATCCCGCGCTCGGCCCGACCGAGTGGCGCCGCGCCGCGGTGAGTTTGGTGGCGTGCGTCACGCACGATCAGGAGACGGCCCTTTCGCAGTGTCGGAGCCTCCTGAGGAGCGATCTCGTCAAGGCTCACCCGAGTCTGGCGATGATGTTGTTCTGGGGGCTGCCGCCGGTGATCGAGAACGATCCGGAGGCGGCCGAGGAACTGCTCTTCGACCTCGTGCAAACCGATCACCCGGAGGTCGCCCCGACGCTCTCGGCGCTGCTCGACGAGGTCCCGAACCCCGAGTTCGGTCTCGACGTGATCTCGACGTTGCGCGTCAAGTTGGCGTCCAAAGGTGAACTCGACTCGGTTTGGCTCACCCGCCTGCTCGCCCGCAAACAGGGTGAGGTGCCGCTGGCCACCACCGTGCGCGCTGTGCTCGCCAAAGCGCTGCATGCGTTCGAACACGAGGGTGCTCTGCCAGCACGTCAAAAGGCGCTCGACGCTTTGACCCGCGCGCACGAGGTGATGGCCGAGGTGGAACGCGCGGGCACCGGCGACGCCCCCAATCAAGCGCTCCAAGGCTTGTTGCTCGATCTCGACAGCAGCGTGCTCCACACGGGCCGCCTCAACGACCTGCTGTTGCTCGGGATGAAGCCCACGGCGGAACAGCAGGCAGTACCCGAGCTCGAGAACTTCTACGACCGGTTCGGCACTTGGCTGGTGCGACAAGAGACCGAAGTCGCGTCCACCTCTTCGCAAGCCGCCAAGATCCGCCAACAGCGCTTGGTGAGCTTACTGCATCTGCTCGACGTCCAGACCAGCGCCGCCCAAGACGACGAGGCCGCGCCTCGCATGCGCAAGCGTCTCAAGAACGCGACGCGGGTGTTGCTCGGCAATCTGCGTAAGGCCGGGCCGAGCGCTCACCGCGTCATGTGCGCGGCGGTCGCGCGTAGCTTCGACGCCAGTGTGCGCGAGGGCGTCGCCGACCCGAGCGACCTCGTACTGACGACGATTTGCACGCTCCACGACTCCAAGAGCGTCCGCGCGATCATGGACGGCTCGACCAACAGCGACATGCGCGACGGACTCGCCGCTTACGCGACCTTCGTAGACGCGCTGGTACAAGGCAACCGACCCGACGCCGAGGTCGACACGGTGACCGCGTTTGCCGAAATGGCGCGTGACCTGAGCCGCCATGGCTCACATCGCGGCGAGACACTTCGGCAGGCCGTGCTCCTACTCGGACGCGCCGTCGAGGCTGTGGCCGCGGCGCGCTCCTTGTCCGAACTCGTGGAGGCCGGATCGGGTCAACGCGCCGTGCTCGACGAGCTCGCCGACCACGCGCACAGCTTCGAACAGCTATGTGAAAGTGCCGTGCAGCGCGTACTGGAGCGCACGTTGAGCAAGGGGCAAACGACGGCGCAGGCGCCGCGCCTCGGCGAAGTCGTCGAGCGGCATCTGTCGTCGACGGACCCGTTGGATCTCGCCGAGCTGGACGTAGCCATCCGCGGCGTCACCGAGCGTTTACCCGCGCCGGTTAGATCGATCATCGGACAGGTACTCGAACTGCTCAAGACCCTGCCCCGTTCGTTGCCGAGCGAGGTCACCCACGTGCCGGCCAAGGGCCGCGCCCTGGCCTTGCCGGACTGGTTGCTGCCACGCCGGACGATTGGCTCGTTTTACGTGCTGCGGGCGCTCGGGGCTGGCGGCGTGAGCTCCGTATTCGTCGCCAAGCGCATCGAAGAGCGCAAAGACGACGACGCCGAGCTCTATGCGCTGAAAGTGCCCCACTACGATCCGACTACGGCACGCAGCCTGTCCGAGCAAGAGTTCTTGGAGATGTTCCGCGACGAAGCCGGGGCCTTGTTGAGTTTGCCGCGGCACCCGAACATCGCGCGCTTCGTCAACTTCGACATGGCGGCCAAGCCGAAGCCGATCCTCGTGATGGAGCTCATCGCGGGACAATCTCTGGAGAAGGTCAGCCGCTCGACGAGTCTCACCATGGGGCTCGTGCTCAAGTACCTGGACGGCGTGCTGGCTGGCTTGTCTGCCATGCACGCCGCAGGCGTCGCCCACTTGGACGTCAAACCTTCGAACGTGATCTTGCGGGATGAGAACACCGCGGTGTTGGTGGACTTCGGGCTCAGCGGACGTCAACTGCGGCCCGGTTGCGGCACGCTGGAGTACTGCGCGCCGGAAATTCTCGGCGTTTACCCCGAAGACCACGTCCCGCAGGCGATTCCCGCCGACATCTACGCGTTCGCTTGCACGGCCTACGAGATGCTGACGGGCCGCTTGTTGTTCGATGGCCCCGACGAAGCCACGATCATGACCAAACACGTGTCTCACGACGGTTGGCCCGAGCCGCTCGTCGATCTCTCGCGTTTGCCAGGGTTCCGGGACTTCTCCGTTGTGCTCGCCGCAGGATTGCGACGCGATCCGCGGGCTCGCCCGACGGCCGCCGCCACCCGCGCAGCGCTACGCGCCGCAGCTCAAAAAGAGCACCTCGCCGGCACAGCGTGGCCGGTGCGTCCCGAGTCGTACGCTCAGAACAAATCGGCGTGAAAGGAGTGCGGCGGTAACACGGCGCATGCCCGCACCTTAAGGGTGGATGAACACGACCGTGCCTTTGAGCGGTAACAAGGCGCCGTGCCAGCCGTCGGGCACGTGTGGTTCGGTCCAGTGGAAGATGCGCCGCGCGTCCTCCGGCGCCAAGTTGATGCAGCCGTGGCTCTTCGGGATCCCGAAGCGATCGTGCCAATACGCGCCGTGAAGCGCGTACCCTTCCTTGTCGAAGTACATGACGTAAGGCACGTCGCGGAGCTCGAACTCTTCGCCCAACTCCTCCGAGCTCATGGTGGCGCTCACGTGTTTGGTGTGGATGCGAAAGATGCCGCGCTTGGTCGCGGTGCTGGTCTCGTGGTCCGAGAGCCCCGCCTCGCCCGTCGATACGAGCGTCGCAAACACGGGCTGTTCACCCTCGTAGAGCACGAGCGTCTGTTTGCCCACGCTCACGTCGATCCACTTTTCCCCGCTTTTGCCCCAGCCGGGCATGTTCTTGGCCGGGTCGAGCCGCGACGCGACTCGGTCACTCACCCACTCGCCGTCGGTCGTCTCGTAGTGCAGGACGTCCTTGAAGAAGGATTGTTTACCCGTGAGCTGCAGCGCGGTGTGGTACGGCGCTTCCTTTCCGCTCTGAAACTTTGCCCCGGGCGTACGTACGAGCGCGAACGGAAATTGGATGTCCTTGCCGATCTGATAGCCGTGGAAACTCGAGCCACGGATCGGCCGCAGCCTATCGGTCGGGAGGATCTCCATCTCGGGCGTCAGTCCGTAACGACGCCCTTGCCACAGGAACGTCTGAAGAAACGAATAACCGACGCGCTGGCGCATCACGTTCGTCACCAGCGGCGAGCGTTCCCGGCGTTTGCCCGAGAGCCCCGGAGTCGGCCCACCTTTGGAGAGCAGCTCGGGCACCCCTTCCGTCAGCTCCTGCAACCAAGCGGCTTTCGCGTCGGTCGGCGCCTGACCCGGGTTCAGCCACACCTCGGGAGCGTAACTGCTTCCGATTTCGCCGCCTGCGTCGAGCCACTCGGGGATGCGCTCGGCAAACCCGGGTTCACTGGCTTCGAGTTCGGTCTTGTCGGGCAGCGCGCCGTAAATCGGCCCGGGTTTCCGAACAGTGCCGTAGATGTACGGCAGCTTGCGGCTGAAGTCCGGCGGGTGCTCGACGCTCATTTGAACCGCGCCGTCCGTCGCGTCGTACGTCGCGTGTTCGTTCATGCATACGAACCCTCGCGGCTTGATCGGTTGCCAACCTTCGTCACAGCCGCTGCCGGGCTGGGCCGGGCCCGCAATCGGCGCCGACCCACCAACCCGCAGATACCCGAGCCGGGCTGTGTTGCGGCCGGGGGTCTCGTGGATCCACGTCCGAAGCGCCCGCGCGTAGACACGTTTGGGGGCGCTGTCGACCAGCGTCACGGCGTATGGATGGGACACGCCGTCCAGCGTGACCGGCGGTGTAAATCTGGCGGCATCCGCCGCCGTTTGGCCAGGCGGGACGAGGTCTGCAAGTTCTGGAGCCGTGGCCGGCGTCACGATCGCACCGGTGGAAAACTCCTCCCTGCCACCCATGAGCTCGGGCTTGGTCTCACGCGAACAAGCCGCCACCACGAGAGCAGCCGGCGTTGCCGCCCAAAGTCGATTCACCAGACGCATGCTGCTACCTCGCCTAGCCGGCTTGGCCGGCACCTCCAAAATTTGTGCAATCGGAGCACGGGCGGAGGGCCGAACGAGGCACTCTGACTACACCCTTCCGCCATCGATGCCGACGCCGACGAGAAAACCCGGGACAGGCTCACCCTGGCGCTTGGCCCAGGCTCGGAGCCTGGGATATCGACACGCGCGTCATGATGCACCTCAGATCTATCGCCTCCGTCGCTACGGCCCTGTCGTTGGCGGCATGCAGCAAGCCAGCACCGTCGAGCGATCCAGCGGCTTCCACCTCGGCCGCCGCGCAACCGACCCCGCCGTCAGCCGCGGTGACCACGGCAGCCGCATCGGCCACGACTACCGCGACGGGGGCCCCCGAAGCGGCGGTGCCCGAGAAGTTGAACGTGTTGCTGCTGACCATCGACAGCTTGCGAGCTGACATGCCGTGGGCGGGTTACCCCCGCGAGATCGCGCCCAACCTGACGGCGCTCGCCAAGAAGTCGGTCGTCTACACCAACGCCTACGCCGCCTCGAGCTACACGGCAAAAAGCGTCTCCTCCCTGCTCTCCGGGCGTTACCCGTCGTCTTTGTATCGGTCGGGCTGGTTCTTCGCGGGCTTCTCCGACGCCAACCTGTTTCTCACCGAGGTGCTGCAGCCGGCCGGCGTCCGAACCATGGGCGGACACGGCCACCTGTACTTCGACCGCGGGAAGAACCTCAATCAAGGCTTCGACATCTGGGAACTCGCTCCTGGGATCACCTTCGACTCCTCGACGGACAAGAACGTGACCAGCGACAAGATGACGGACATGGCGATCCGCATGCTGTCGGACGAAGCCAACACCAGCAAGCAGTTCTTCATGTGGTTCCACTACATGGACCCCCACGACCAGTACGTCAAACACGAGGGGACGCCAGACTTCGGCAAGAACAACCGCGACCGCTACGACTCGGAGGTGTACTTCACCGACTCGCACATCGGTCGGCTCTTCGACTTTGCCAAAGACAAGGAGTGGTGGAAGCGCACGGCCATCATCATCAGCGCAGATCACGGCGAAGCGTTCGGCGAACACGGGATGTTCAAACACGCCTTCGAGCTGTGGGAGGTGCTCACGCGAGTCCCGCTGGTGGTCTACTACCCCGGCGTCACCCCCCAGACGATCTCCGAGCGGCGCAGTCACATCGACGTCGCCCCGACGATTCTGGAGCTCATGGGCCATCGCGTGCCCGATTCGTTCGTTGGGAAGTCGTTGCTACCCGAACTCAAAGGTCAGAAGCCCGAAAACCGCGAGCCGATCGTGCTCGACTTGCCGGAAGACAAGAACAATCCCGACCGACACGCGATCATCTCCGGCGACTACAAGCTGATCCAGAAGAACTACGGCGCGACGAAGCTCCTCTTCAACCTGAAGAACGATCCGGCGGAGGAGACCGACCTCGCCAAGAAGGAACCCGAGAAGCTCGCCGAGATGGTGGCCCTCTACGACAAGACGTGGAAAGGCATCGAAGTCATCGTGCCCTTCGGGGACATCAAGCTCCCGAGCGGCAAGAAGGCAAATGGACCGCGTGGGCCCGAACCAACGGCGCCCTGAGAAGCGAGCGCATCGCTGAACGTCGACCGGCTGCGGCGAGCAACGGGCTACAGCCGCTAGGCCTGGTCGGTTCGAGTCGTGGTGGCCGCGTCGGTGGCCGGTTCGGGATCCGAAGCCTGCGATGCGGCGATGTGTTCCGCCACGTCGACAGCTGCGTCGACGGCGCGTTCTGCCTCGTCAGCCGGAAACAGGCCACGCGCGCCGAAATCGAAGATCAACTCGACGCGTCCTTCGGCCACGGTGAATTCGCGGAGCGCGGGGTGCTGGTGGAGCCGTTGGAGCACCTGCCGTAGAGTGGCGTCAGCCGCGACGGCAGCTGCGATGTGGGGTGATGCCAGGCGCGTCTTCAACCAAGCGTTTCGCCCGCGGTCGGGGAACGCGAAGGGCTCGAGACCGGGGGGCAAGCGCACCCAACGTTCGTAGTTGCGCAGATCTACCTGGGCGTCGCGACGCAACTGCGCCACCACTCGCGAGCGCACCTCCGATTCGATGCGGACGACGTGCGCCCGATGTTCGCCCTTGAGCACGCCCGCTGCCCCAGGCGTCTCCGGCGGCGAGTGAGTCAACCCAAGTCGGCGCCCGAGCTCCGGAAACGAAGCCTTCGCGGCGCGCTTGCGCAAAGCCCGCAGGGCAAAACCCAGACTCGTCCCCACGAACATCACCAGACCGAAGGGAACCGCTCGCAGCCAAGAGTCGTCAGCCATATCGAAGGGGGCTCACCGGGCGTCCCGGACGAGAAGACCGTTGCCGAGCCTCATTTGCGACGGTCGTATTGCAAAACGGCCGCGCCGCAAGCCGGCGCGATGCTTCCACGCGAGATTCGATGGACAAAAAGACCGAAGGGCCCGATTCTTACGAATGGGCCCTTCGGCTGCGCGGCGGACGGGACTCGAACCCGCGGCCTCCGGCGTGACAGGCCGGCGTTATAACCGACTTAACTACCGCCGCAACGAGGTGAGCGTTTCTAGCACAGGCGTCGGACCTGGCAAGCAGTAAATGCACGGAAGTGTTTCGCCCATGCGCTTTAATCCGAAAAACGGTCGGATGGACGTTCGCATCGCGGCGCGGTCGACCTCCCGGCATGCAGCACTAGCCGCAACTAGTGACCACCACTGGCGCGTGACGCCGCTCACGCAGCGCACCCTTCGGTCGCTGGCGACCACGAGTAGCGCGAGCGCTCATCGGGTGCGCTGTGACGGGTGCCCGGCGTAACCCGCGAGTCATCGCGCGCAACGCACTCGCCAACCTGCTAACGACCATCGCCACGGCGCCCTCCCGAGATCGGAGGCGAGGTCAAGAAGTGGGCGGACTCGGGGTCGAACCGAGGACCACTGGCTTGTAAGGCCAGCGCTCTACCACTGAGCTATCCGCCCGTCTATCTGAGGGGTGCGCTTGTACTCGCATCGAACCCAGTTGGCTAGTGAGAATTGCTGCAAACGCGACCTGCCGGCCACCCGTCGTCACCCTCGGGCGGCATTGTTCTGCCCCCGTGACCGGTAAGGGTCTGGTGCCTGGTGCTGGGCGTCGCCCAGGGTGGGTCGTAGGAAAACCTACGAACACATTTGGCCAAGCGATCAGCTTACTCGCCTTAAGTTTCGGTGAGTTTGCGAACGGTATTACCCTTGGCGCGAGGCTCCATGTTAAATCCTGGACCGCATGGCACTCGGACGCGGGCACCTTCGTGTGTTTATCGTAGAAGATGAACCTTCGATTGCCTCCGCACTGCGCGTTCAACTGGGGCTCTTGGGTTATCCCGAGCCCCGTTGGGCACAAGACCGCGCCTCGGCGTTGGAGCTCGTAAAACAGGAACGTCCGGATTTGGTGATCATGGACATTCAGCTCGCCCACGGCGACGACGGCGCGGAGCTGGCGGTGGAGCTCCGTGACCGTTGGCAGATCCCGAGCATCTTTCTCACCTCCCACACCGAGGACTCGACGCTGGAGCGGTGCAAGGCTGCCGAACCGGCGGGGTACCTGCTCAAACCATTCAGCCTGCAGCTACTCAAAGTCACGTTGGAAATGGCGTTGCACCGCGAAATGGCGATCCGCGCGCGCAGAGAGGCCGAAGAGAAGCGACGGCGCTCCGAGTCACTGTTTCGCGCCATCGTCGACAACGCACCTTTGGCCATCCTCTCTGCCGACGAACACGACATCGTGCAGACGGCGAACCCGGCCGCGGAAGCGCTGTTTCAGCGGCCAATCGACGAGTTTCGTGGCGAACGGCTCGCCGAGTTGCTCAAAGACCCCGTGCCGGTGGGCGACGGCGTGGTGCAGTACATCACGTCGATTCGCTCCTCCGACGGCAGGCTCGTCCCCGTGTCGGTGTGCGCGATCAAGTTCGGCTACGAGGGTGAACAACTCACCAACTTGTTCTTCTCGGACCTGCGCGCGCGGCTCGCCCTGGAGAGCCACCTCACGTCGGCGCAGGACAACGACGCGCTCGTGTCGATGACGGCGACGGTGGCCCACGATCTGAACAACCTGCTCGGCTCGTTGCAGACCTTCCAGTTTCTGCTCGACACCGAAAAAGGAACGGGCCCGAGTCTCACCGCGGGGGACTTGTTGGGCCACATGGTCCAGCGTGGTTCGGTCCTGAGCGACAAGCTGTTCCAGCTCGGACAGAGCAGTGACGACGCCCCAGGCCTGCAAGTGCGAACTTTCCTCGAAGCCTCGCTGCCGCTGTTCAAGAGCGTCGTGGGCCCGCAGCGCAGCCTGACGATCGTCCCCAGCGGCTCCAACCCCGACCTTCACATCTCACCGCAACGGCTGCGACAAGCGTTGCTGCACGTACTCAGAAACGCCAAACAGGCGACCCTGCCGGGCGCCAAGATTGCGTTGACGATCATCGAACCGCCGGGTGGCATGGTCGAACTGCGGATCAGCGACGACGGCGTTGGCATGGCTGCCGAGGTGCAACGCCGTGCATTCGAGCCATTTTTTACGACCCATACCGCAGACGGTGCGCATGGCCTTGGCTTGTCGATCGTCGAGCGAACGATCACCGCAGCTGGCGGTGCCGTGTCGCTCGACAGCGCGGTTGGCGCCGGCACGACCGTCACCTTGCGGCTACCTCGCAGCCACCTGGTGTAGAGCCAAGCCCCGGGCAGCCGCTCACCGCGACCGCCGGTCAGCGCGACAACAAGCGATACAACAACGCGGCGTGCGAGTTGACGCCGAGCTTCTTGTAGATCGCCTTCATGTGATTGCGGACGGTATACGGCGAGATGAACAGGCGCCGCGCCACTTCCGACGCCTCGAGGCCCGAGGCGATCAAGTCCAACACCTCGATCTCGCGCGTGGACAAGGACGCGCGTTCATCGTCGCTGAGGTGAGAAATGTGCATCGCCTCGCCGGACTTGGCGGCGGGGGTATCCACCGATTCCATGAGCTCGGAGATCTGTTGATTTTGCACCCGGACCTTCTCGAGCAGCTGCTTCTGACGCGTGTGCTGCAGCGCCCGATCGAGCGCGCGGAACAGCTCCTGGGGCGCAAACGGCTTGCGCAAATACGCGGCGACCTGCGCGTCGAGGGCGCCCAAGGCGGTGTCGAGGGAGGCGTTGCCCGTGACCAGGATCACGCTCGGTCGACGGCTGCGGAGCTCCTCGCTCGCGAGTAACTCCAGGCTCGCGTTCCCGGGCATGTGAATGTCGGCGATGACCACGTCGTAGGGCTGTTCAGCCAACGCCTGACGCGCCTCTTGAGCATTCGTACAGGTCCGAGCGGTGTAACCCTCTCCTACTACGGCTTGACGCATCATGCTGAGAAACAGTTCATCATCGTCAGCCAGTAGAATTTTGCCCTTCACGATTTCCTCTCTCAAGCTCAACTTGGGTCAAACCGCACCGATACCGCGCGCGAGCAATCTGGCGTGAGCCTGGTCGTGTTGTCCAACATCCGAACAAGCAGGGTAAACAATTGGTCCGGCTAGGCTACAGGATAACCCGATCGGATTGCAGGGGGTCTGCTCACATTCCACTACCACCCACAACCAGTTGGACCCTTTCGTTCTTTTTGCGCCCGAATTCCGTCGTATTCGGCGCAATGGGTTGGCTGTCGCCGTAGCCCTGGGCCCGCAACCGCCCGGCGGGCACGCCGCGGTCGACGAGTTGTGAGACGATGGCTTCGGCGCGCTGCTGGGACAGCTGCATGCTCACGACGGGTGGGCTTGCGTTGTCCGTATGGGCTTGGACTTCGACCTGCGCGAGCTCCGGGTGGGCGAGCAGCGCCGTCGCCACTTCGTCCAGGAGCGCCGTCGCCTCCGGCAAGAGTTCCTTGCTTCCGGGACGGAACCCGAGGGCCTTGCGCAGGGTGATCTGGTTCTTGACCACGACCACATTCGCCGGGACCGGGACGGGATTGAGAGCTAGGTTGAGCCGCAAATCTTGACCCGGCGGCACCTCGACGGAACGCGACGTGGCCAAATAGCCGTTGGCCGCGATTTGGACGCGGGCCGAGCCGGGCGGGACGTTTTCGAAGCGGAACGCGCCGGCCGCGTCCACTTGCAGGGTCAGGCTGCGGCCGAGTTTATCGGTGACGGTGACCTTGGCATCCGGGATCGGCGTTCCCGTGGCGCTGGCGACCGCGCCGTCGATGTTGCCGACCTTGGGCTTGGCTTTGAGCTGACAGACGAGCTGAGTGACGTTGGGCGCCGGTTTGGCTGCTTCGGCGGACGCCGCATTCGACGGCTCGGCTGCCGGCAGCTCGATCTTGGTTCCACACGCACCGGGTTCGAAGCCACTGGCGGTGATCGCGAAGTGGTAATCACCCACAGCGAGCGGGCGCGTCTCGAACTTGCCCTGTTCGTCCGTGACCATCCCCGTGAACGGCGCGCCTTCGTAGCGCACGATCGCGTTGGGCACGGGCACGTCCGCGGTCCCCTCCTCGACGACGCGGCCCATGATCAGGTTCTCCACCGCAGGCGCGGCCGCGACCTTTGGCGGCGGCAGGGTAACGACGCGTTCGACGACCTTGGGTTTGGTGTCGACGGCGTACGCGACTCCCAGGAACAGGTTCCACGGCGACTCGGGTTGCATTTCCTCCCAGAACGGCGCGTTCACGCCGCCGGTGGCGATGTCCAACGCACCGAAGAAACTCAGCCCGTCCATGAGCGCATAACCGCGAGCACCCAGCGACAGTCGCGCAGGCGCCGCCGTAAACTCGCCGTAGGCACTCAAACATTCGTCCGACGCAGCCAGGTCGGCGGGGGCACACTCGTAGTCTTGACGGTTGGATGGCACGTCGATCGACCACTCGATGAACGGGTTGACGTACTTGAACACGCCTTCCACGGCCAGCGCGGGCACCAACTGGTCCACCCGGCTGATGTTGAGGCCGTAGCGTTCGATGCGAGAGATGCGTTGGTTGCGGATGTCTTCGTCGGCCTCGACCAGGTTGCCGGAGTTGTCGAAAATGTAGGACAGGTTTACGTGCAAACGCAGGGGCAAACGTTCGCTCGGCTTCGAGCGATTGGTGAAGTCGGCCGTTCCCAGCGCGCGCAACGCGACGCTGGCGTTGTCGATACCGATCGCCCCCGGACCGTTGAGCATCCACAGCTCGATGGCACCACCGGCGCTCAAGACGCGGCCCTCCTCGTAAGGCATGAAACCCTTCACGCCCCAAGTCGTGTCGGCCAACGTCTGCAGCAACACCGGGTTGCCGCGGGAGTTCGAGGTCGCCGTGGAGTGAACACCGAGATATGCCTCGAGGAACGGCAGGACCGTCGCGCCGAGCTGCGCGTGCACCGTCCAGCGGCTGACGTCGTCCTCGGCGCTCGGATCACCACCGAACCGGTCCTCGCACTGCGGGCACAAGAACCCGGTGGTAGCCATGTAGCTGGTCAAGGCGCTAATCCGGAAGGTGCCCGTAGGCGCCGAACTCGCGGCGTGCACTCGCAACAAGCCGGTGGAACCGCGCAGCGAGTTTTGATTGCGAAGCTGCTCGGCTCGGAGTTTTGCTTCGGCGTCACTGGTCGGGGCGTCGTCCGCGGCCGCGGGCTCCGTCCCAGCCGCGTCGGGCTCGGCCTTCCCCTCGCCCTCGCCGTCCGCCGAGCCAGTCGCTACGGCGGACTCCGAGGAAGCTTCCAGGGTAACACCGCCACTCGCGGCACCACCGCCACTTGCCGCGGCGGATGAACTGGTGGGCGCGGCCACGTCGGGATTGCCGCCCGTAAGCAGGTCGCCACTGGCAGCGCCGGTATTGGGCGCAGCGCCGGTGTTGGGCGCTGCTGGTGCGGGCGGCGGAGCGGCGGGCGGGGGCGGCGGAACAGGAGAAGCGGGACCGGGCGGCGGCGGTACTTGAGCCGCGGCGTGAGTGGACAACACTAAGGCCAACAAGCTGGTGACACTGCTCGAGATAACTCGGGGCTGCTTCTTCATGGACGTCTGTGTTCGAAAGCCCAGAATGGGCTCACTAGTCTCCTGTCGGACCACTTTTATCATCCGTTCGACGGCGGCGAAACCGCTGAGTTCGCGGTTATGCTGGTGGAACAGGGTGCGGGCGGCGAACGCTCGGAAGAGCAGTTCTTGGCCCGTTGGGTGTGCTCTCGGTAGAGTTATACAGTGACCACACCGCTCGTCTTGGTCGACAACTTACAGAAGACCTACCGTCAAAACTTCTGGAACCCGCCCGTCACGGCGGTCAGCGGCGTGTCGCTGCGCGTCTCGTCCGGCGTGATCTTCGGTTTTTTGGGGCCAAACGGCGCGGGCAAGACCACGACCATCAAGGTGCTCACGGGTTTGATCCAACCCACGTCGGGTTCGGCCTCCCTGTTCGGCATCGACGTGAGTGACCCCAAGGCGCGCACGCGGCTCGGCTTCCTCCCGGAAAACCCGTACGTTTACCCCTACCTCACCGCGCGCGAGTTCGTCGAGCTTTCGGCGCGACTGTCGGGACTGAGTGCACGCGCCGCGCGCGACCAAGCCACCAAACTCCTCGACTACGTCGGCATCGGTTACGCCGCCGACCGCCCCGCGCGCAAGTTGTCCAAAGGCATGTTGCAGCGCACCGGCTTGGCCGCGGCGCTCGTGGCCGATCCCGAGCTCCTGATCCTGGACGAGCCGATGAGCGGCCTCGATCCGGTCGGTCGCAAGGAAGTGCGCGACCTCATCGTCCAGGAGCGCAAGGCTGGCCGGACGATCTTCTTCTCGACCCACATCTTGAACGACGTCGAGACACTGTGTGACGAAGTCGTGATCTTGCGCAAGGGTTCGGTCGTCGTCAGTGGGCGGCTCGACGCCCTGTTACGCAGCGACGTCAAGCGTTGGGAGGTCGTGTTCGAGCGAAACCAGGCGTTGCTCACGACGCTGCAGTCGCAGAACTACACGTTGCACCTCAACACCGACCGCATCCGCGTCGAGCTCGAGGGTCAGCAGGCGCTCGCCGCGCTGCTCGGAGAAGCCCTCGGCCAGGGCGCCATCGTGCACGAAGTGACCCCGCGCCACGAGAGCCTCGAGCAACTGTTCTTGCGCAAAGCGCTCACCCAGGGCAGCCAAGAGTAACCCGAGCGGCTTCTGGAGCCGGCCTGCGTCGCGATCACTCCTGCCGGCGTACGCTAACTGCCGGCGCGCACCACCGCGGCGCCGTCACGACTGCACGCGCCGTTTGGCGAGCCCGCGCAAGGTGCGCCAGTCTTCCGCGGTCACTTCACGCAGCAACACCAACACCACGAGGTACGCGCCGCCGAACGCGGCCGCCAAGCCAATCGTGGCCACCTTTCCGGGAGCAGGCGCCCATTGCCCGAGCACGACGCACAGCGCCACCGCGGCGCTCACGCGCGCGAACACGACGGCTCGTAATCCGCCCCCGGTCAACCGCTGCACCGCGAGTCCGGACGCGAGTGCCGTCACAACGACGGCGCTCGACGTCGCCAAAGCCGTGCGCGTGAGCAACTCCGGACCGAAGTTCACTCCTCGCACCAAGAGCCAATTGGCGAGCATCACTCCCAGAAACCCGGCGGCGGTCAAGCGCAGTCCGAGCCACTGTTTACCTAGACCATTAAGCACCGATCCGAACACACCGAACAGCGCCAGCCCTCCCATCCCGACGCACAAGAGGCGCATGCTCTCGGTACCCACAGCGGCGAACTGCGGTGGGAAGACGAGCCGGAGCAGGCCATGCGGCAGGGCTGCTGTCACGCTCACGAGCAACCCCACCACGAGCATAGCCAAGCGACAGCCGTGGCTCACGATCTTCTGCACCCCCTCGGCGTCACCGACGCTCTGCGCCTTCGCTAGCAGCGGGAACAACAAGAACGTGAGCGCGGTCAGCAGCTGATAGGGCAAGAAAGCAAACAGCTGGCCAGCGTTGTAGGCACCGACGAGCAGGTCGGCGTTGGTCACCGGTAGCCCCGCTTGCTCGGCCGCACGCGTGGCCGCGGCGCGCAACGTGTTGGTGTCGGCTTGCAGCAGCAAGTTCAAGAGCAGCTGAGCTCCCATCACCTGGAGCACGAAACCGAGGTGGTTGCCCGATGCGAGCGCCGGCCCACGACCGCGACCCACCCCGACGACGACCGCCGATAACGCCATCATCACCAGCGACATGATGGCGAACCCAACGAGCGCCCCAGAGACCGCGGAGGCGGAGAAGCTCTGGATGGCGACGTAGCCGCCCACGACGAGCGCCACCGTGCGCAGCGTCGCCGCAATCATGTCCATCACGGCCTGGGCCACGAACCGCCGCTGACCGTTCAAGATCCCAACGAATGCCGCGTACACTGCGTACGCACCCACTACGACGCTGAGCCAGCGGAAGTGGGGCACCAGGTACTGCGAGTGCAAGAGCTCGCCCAACGGAGCGGCCGCACACCAGAACAACACCCCCAGCACGAGGCCGAGCCCCAAATGGATGGCGAGCCCGCGGCGGATCACTCCGGGCGCCTCCTCGGGGGTGGCGCGGCTCACGGCACGGCTCATCCCGAATACGGACGCACTCACCGCTGCGTTGTAGGTGATGCTCGCGGGCGACAGCGCTCCGCGGAGCGCCCCGTAAGCATCGCCCAAGAGCCAACTCAGGACGATCTGCTGCACGAGCCCCAGCCCCACGAAGTAGGCTTTGGCAAACGAGAGCGCTAACCCACCGCGGCCGGCGGCCTGCAACTGCCGCTGGTTATCGCCCTCGCCGCTCAATCGGGCTCGCCTCGTCCCTCGTCCTCGCGCCGGATCTCGTCGAGCAACTCGTCCACGCGGCCGCGAACCTCCGGCGCGTTGTCGTAGTGAAACCTCAGCTGCGGGTTGCGCTTCATGTTGAGGCGCGCGCCGAGCAAGTGCCGCAGGCGACCCGCAGCGTTGGTGAGGGCGCGCACGATCGACTGCTGCTCGCGTTCACTCGACGCGCCCATCAGCGACCGCACCGACACGTCGGCGAGGCCCAGATCGGCGCTGAGTTTGACGGTCGTCACGACCAGCGCCGTGAGCCGAGGATCGGAGACCTCGGAGCGCAAAATCCCTGAGAGGTATTCGCGAATGTCTTCGGAAACCCGCTGTCCTCGGCGACCGTCACCCATGATACGACTCGACTCCGACGTAACCCCGCCGTTACAGCGTGGGACGTACTTCCTTCATCTCGAAGGCTGCCACGATGTCGCCTTCTTGGAGGTCCGAGAACCCGTTGAAGGAGATACCGCAATCGAAGCCTTCGCGAACTTCCTTGGCGTCGTCTTTGAAGCGCTTGAGGCTGTCCAGCTTGCCTTCCCAGACCACGTCTTTTCCGCGACGCAGCCGAACGAAGGAGTTGCGCCGCACCACGCCGCTCGTGACCATGCAACCAGCCACGACACCGGCCTTGGAGACCTTGAAGATCTTGCGGACCTCGGCTTCGCCGATCGCCTCTTCGACGAGTTTGGGCGCGAGCAACCCTTGCATCGTCGCGAGCACGTCGTCGATGGCGTCGTAGATGACCGAATACTGACGGATCTCGATGCCCTCTTTCTGAGCGAGCGCCGACGCCTTGCCAGCGGGACGTGCGTTGAAGCTGATGATGATCGCCTTCGCCGCTACGCCCAAGTTCACGTCGCCTTCCGTCACCGCGCCCACCGCGGAGTGAACCACGGTCACGCGCACCTTGTCGGTGGTGAGTTTGGAGAGCGCGTCCGAGAGCGCCTCGACGGACCCTTGGACGTCGCCCTTGATGATGAGCTTGAGCTCTTTTTGGTCGCTCTGGCTCATGCGGCGCGCGAGCTCTTCGAGAGACACCTTGGACGTCGAGCCGCGCGACTTCTCGGCGAGTTTGTCGCGACGCTGTTCGGCGATCTGTTGCGCCTTCTTGGCGTCCGAAACCGCGTCGACGATGTCGCCGGCGCTCGGCACCTCGGACAACCCGATGATGGCAACCGGTGTGGAAGGACCTGCCGACGGCAGGTTGCGGCCGTGCTCGTCGAGCATGGCACGCACCTTCCCCCAGGAGTTACCCACCAGCACGCCGTCGCCCTTGCGCAGCGTACCTTCCGTGACGAGCACGGTAGCCACCGGACCTTGGCCGCGGTCGAGCTTGGCCTCGATCACGGTACCCCGCGCGTGACGCTTCGGATTGGCGCGCAAGTCGAGCACCTCGGCTTGCAGCAGGATCGCGTCGAGGAGCTCATCGATGCCTTGACCGGAGTGGGCCGAAACCTCGCAGAACAGGGTGTCGCCACCCCACTCTTCGGGTACGAGCCCCACTTCGCTCAGCTCACGGCGCACGCGCTCCGGTTGAGCGTCGGGCTTGTCGATCTTGTTGACCGCGACCACGATCGGACACTTGGCGTCCTTGGCGTGACTCACGGCTTCGCGCGTCTGAGGCATCACGCCGTCGTCGGCAGCCACCACGAGCACGACCACGTCCGTTACCTTGGCGCCGCGAGCGCGCATCTGGGTGAACGCAGCGTGACCGGGCGTATCGAGGAACGTGACTCGGCCCTTCTTGGTCTTGACCGAATACGCGCCGATGTGTTGCGTGATGCCACCGGCCTCACCTTGGGCGACGCTGGCTTTACGGATGCGGTCGAGCAAGCTCGTCTTACCGTGGTCGACGTGACCCATGACCGTGACCACCGGCGGGCGGGGTTCACGCTCTTCGTCGACGCTCTCCGCATCACCACCCTGAGCCGCAGCGATCGCTGCATCCTCGCTCACGGCGACGTCTTCCACCGTCCAACCGAACTCTTCGCTCACGATCTTGGCGGTGTCCGAGTCGAGGGTGCTGTTGATGTTGATGCCGCTCACGCCGAGAGACATGAGCTTCATCAGCACCTCACCAGCCTTGACGCCCATCTTGGCGGCCAAGGTTTGCAACGAGATGTCGCCCTCGATGCGCACGACCTTCTTGTGCGCAGCGCGCTCCTGAGTTCCGATCGCGCCGGTGCCGGGGCGACGTGAGGGCAACTGCCCCATGCCGCCACGACGGGCCGGACCCGATTGGCCCGGACGCCCACGCGAATTGTTACCTCCAGGCCCACCTGCCGAGGGCGGTCCACGGCGCGGCCCTTGAGACGGGGCAGCGGAGCCACCTTTCGCGTCGTATTGAACGCGACGCGGTACGCCGCTGTTCCGAGGCGCTTGCGGCATCGGGACGCCTGGGCGGCCTTCCCAGACGTCGATACCCGTCTTGGGAGCGGGGCGAGGTGCCTCCGAAACCGTTGGACGCGACCGCACCACGCGATCGTCCGCGTGGCTCGTGACGCCACCGGATGAACGCTCGGGGAAAGCCTGAGCACCCGAATCGCGAGTGCGCTCGGCGGCCCGCGCCGCCGCGGCTGCGGCTGGCCCGAGGGGCGCGCTGACGCGGCGGATCGGCTCGACTGCGCGCGGCTGTTCGGGCACCCGCGGCGCGGCGGGCGGCGGCTTCACTGCGGGTTTGGGCTCCGCAGGGGGCGGTGCCACGACGACCGGCGCCGGGGCTGGCGCTTCCACAACAACCGGTGGAGCCACGGGCTCGGGAGCGGCAGCAGGGGGGGCGGCCACCACCGGCGCGGGTGACGGCGGCGCCACCTCGGCGGCTTTCGCAACCACCACCTCGGGCTCGGGAGCGGGCGGTGCCACGACGACCGGCTCGGGGGCGCGGGCAGGCGGCGGCGGCTCGGCAGCCACTACGGGCTCCGGCGCGGCGTGCAGTTCGGGTTCCGGCACCACGTGTTTCGGAGCACTCGGCGCGGGCGGAGCCGGCGGCTCCTCCACGACGGGAGGTGGTTCCACGACCACCGCGGGCGCGGGACGTGCAGCGACGGGGGCCGGCGCCGCGGGTGCAGGTTGAGCTACCGCCGTTGGGCGAGCGACGGGGGCTGCAACCTCGGGACGACCCGGTCTACGCACCGGAGGCGCCGCTTCGACGACGGGCTCGTCGGGTGCGTCGGTGGCCTTCTTGCGGCGGATGATCACGCCAGCGCCACCGCCACCGCGGACGCGCTCTTCGACCATCTTGTCGTCATCGCCACGACTCAAGTGACGCTTCGCGCGTTCGACCTGATCGGCCGATACCGTGCTCATGTGATTGCGGACCTCGTCAACTCCGAGAGACTGAAACAACGCCACGAGGGCCTTGTTGTCCATGCCAAGCTGCTCAGCGACCTTATAAACCCGAAGTTTGCTCATCGAACCTCCGACACCTCATCATCTCGCACCGCGCCATCACCTGGAACCGCGCCATCATCCAAAACTGCTGCGCCCAACTCTGACGCGTTCGCCACTCCACTTGCATCCTCTACACCAGCATCTACATCCGAGGACTGCTCCTCACCTGCGCGCTCCGGACCCACCGGTCCAGGTGCCAAGCTCACCAGAGCTATCGCCCTACGCATGGCCTCGGCGATCGACGGCTCGGTGATCGCCACCACGCCCACTTCCGACCTGCCCAACCAATGCCCGAGTTGAGCTTTCGTCGACCACCACACCACCTTGCCGTCGAACCCGGCACGTTGTAGGTCGCCGTCCTTGGCCACCGCTTGGGCATCGCGGGCCATGATGACCAACGGAGCGTCGTCCAGGACTTCCTTCACGGCGTCACGACCGTAAACCAGCTGCCGACTGCGAAAGCTCGCCAAAAGTAGGCCTGCCAAACGACGTTCGGCGGCGCTCCTAATCTGCTCTCCGAGCTCGGCCGCAGTCGTGCGCACCAGGGTCTCGAAGGCCTTGGAGAAACCACGATTGCAAGCGCGTTCGATGCACTGCGGCTGTGGGTGGACCCAGGCCCCACGCCCCGGCAGTTTGCCGCCCAGGTCAATCAAAACCCTGGCGCTGCCTTTCGCGCTCGTCTCGAGACCGGAGCTCTCTCCGGCGGTCGGATCCAAAACGACCCGTAATAGCTCTGGCGCACTACCCGTCTGGTTGCAGCCAACGCACGTGCGCTCTGCAACTTTGCGAGTGCCGTCGCTCGAACGCCGCGTTCGCGCCGTCTTTTGACGAACGCGCTGAGCAGCGCCGCCGCCCGCCTTCAGCGTGCGCGTGTCACCCCGCTTCCCGGCGCTGTGCACTCTGGTCGAGCGAGCGCCGGGGCTGGATGACCCGGACAGGTTAACATACGACGTGGGCACCAGAGCTGAGTCCTCACTGTTCTGCTTCCGCGGCAGGGCCTGCAGAGGCGTCGTATTGTCCGGCGTCGTTGTGGTCGGCGGTTGCCTGGCTGTTGTCGTGCGCATGGGCGTCGGCGATCGCCGCCCGCTCCTGCATCAACAATTGCTCTCGATATGCCTGACGTTCGCGCTCGAGCTGTGGCAGCCCCCCGCTCAAGAAGTCAGCGGCAGCGGCCTGCACTTGGCGCGCCTTCTTGTTCGACAGGCCAGAACGGATCGCCAGACGGTCGGGATCTTCGCGGACGATGTCACGCAGGGTACGGAACCCGCCCTCTTCGAGGAACTGCAACGTCCGCAGCCCAACGCCCGGCACCAAACGCAACAACTCGCGCTCGGTCGGCGGCTCACGGCGCGTCCGCATCGCATGGTAACGCTCGAAACGCAGACGTTCCATGGTGGCTGCGGCGCTCTGGCTGAGGGCCTCCGCCTCCGCCGTCCCACCGATGCCATCGATTGCAGCCAACTCCTCGGAGCTCGCCTCGGCGACTTCTTCCAACGCACGGAAGCCCAGACGATACATGGCTCGAGCCACGTCGTCGGTCATGCCGTCGATCTCGCGGAAGGCGGCAAGCGCCTCTTCCTCGAGTGCCTTGAACTTGCTCTCCGAAATGATGTCGAGCTTCCAGCCCGTGAGTTGAGAGGCGAGGCGTACGTTTTGGCCCTTGCGGCCGATGGCCAGCGACAGCTTTTCGTCCGGAACCACGAGCTCCATCCGGTTGTCGGCCTCATCGACGATCACCTTGTTCACTTCCGCAGGTTGGATCGCCGCGATGATGTAACGCGCCACGTCGTCGTCGTACGGCACGATGTCGATCTTCTCACCGCGCAGCTCCTGGACGACGGCTTGAACGCGCGACCCCTTGATGCCTACGCAGGCGCCCACGGGGTCGACATCGCCATCGCGCGTGGCGACGGCGATCTTGCTGCGTGAGCCGGCTTCGCGAGCGACGCTCACGATGCGCACGATGCCTTCGTAAATTTCGGGCACCTCGGACTCGAACAACTTCTCGACCAGGCTCGGGGCCGAACGGCTGAGGATCACCATCGGTCCGCGTGACTCGCGGTCGATGTCTTTGACGAACGCAACGATACGGTCGCCGGGGCGGTAGGTCTCACGCGGCGTCTGCTCGCGATAAGGCAGCACCCCCTCGGTCTTGCCGAGGTCCACGATGATCGCGTGACCGCGCTCGAAGCGACGCACGATGCCGCGGATCAGCTCGCCACGCTTGTCCTTGTACTCGTTGAAGATGAGATCGCGCTCGGCGTCGCGAACGCGCTGCAACAACACCTGCTTGGCCGTTTGCGCGGCGATGCGCCCGAACGCGCTGCGAGCCTGCTTGATGTCGAGGATCTCGCCGTATTCCTTGTCCTGCTGACGCGCCTTGGCGGCGTCGCTGGGATGCCAGAAGATCTGGAAGCCGATCTCTTCGCCCGGCTCCATGTCCGGCCAGTAGCGCTTGGCGACGTCGACCGAAATTTGAGTCGCGGGCTCGTCGACTTCCTCGTCCGCCACCACGGTCATGTATTGGAAGAGGTCGATCGAGCCGGTCTCTTTGTTGAAGCGGGCTTCCAGTTCGCGGTTTTGCCCAAACGCTGCTTGCGCGGCTTTGAGGATCGCCGCTTCCATGGTTTCGATCAGCACAGCGC
The DNA here is from genome assembly GCA_966249405.1 of uncultured bacterium. Classification (GTDB taxonomy): domain Bacteria; phylum Myxococcota_A; class Polyangia; order Polyangiales; family Polyangiaceae; genus SZUA-265. The sequence continues at coordinate 24,755 of CBINDO010000083.1, forward strand.
GGTCGATGCCCTTTTCCTGGGCGACCTGCTCCACGATGTGGCCAAGATTTGCTTCAAATCCCTCAGCTGCCATGTTTCACCTGTTTTTTTGCGGCGTGTGACGCCGGCTTTTGTTTCTTCGAACCGTTTGGCTTGTTCGTGGCTGGGCGAGGCTCAGGGCCCCACTCGAGCACCAAGTGCGCCAATTGGATGTCCCCGAGATCGAGAGCCAGCGGCGCGGGACTTGCGTCCGAACCGTCCGCAGCACCTTCACTGGCGACATTGCCCCGAGGCTCCCGCGAGAGCAAAACCTGATTGCTCTCGTTCACCCCTCGCAACTCACCCCGCAGCGTGTATTCACCCGCCACGGGTTTCTGGAGCTTCAACTTCACGGTCTGACCAGCGAAGCGTTGATAGTCTCCCAAAGTGTACAACTTCCGCTCGACTCCCGGCGTCCCAACTTCCAACCGGTAAGCCGCCGGGATGATGTCATCGACGTCCAATGCGGCGGAAATGTCACGGGACAACTCCGAACAGTCGTCCAGCGTCACCCCTGCCCCCGTCTGTTGGCTGCCTTGACGTTCCACGGTGAGATAAAGGATCCAACCGCGATTGTCAGTCTTCCAGATCAACTCCACACCGTCCAAACCGTGCGCAGCCAGGATCGGTTCGATGACCGCCAGCAATCGCTCCCCGGGGAGCCCTACGAGTTTGGTGAAGGAGAATGACATCTGAGTGAACTATCGAAACGAACCGGCCATCGCCGCCTCCTGGGGAGGGGCAACCCGAGCATCCCAAAATCCGCTTATCGCGGTTGCCTCAGCCCGACCCGACACGCATTGCGCGTCCGGGAAGAGCCAAAAAAAATGCGGACCCAGAGGAAACCGGGATCCGCAGTTTGGACATACCCAAGTTTTTCGGGCGGGAACCTAACCCAGGTTCGGCAAACGTGCAAGAGCCCGGTGAGTCCTCACTCCGGCCCTGAACAACCGTTCAAACGTGCTCCCGAGCCGTGCCCCCTCGCCGGGCGCTCTAAATATGGTATCGGGCCCGCCATGGATGCGTCTGGCAGTCTGGAATCGAATCGCGATTACTACGACCGTTTCTCCAAGCAGTACGAAAAGCACCGCGGGGTCAACGATCCTGGCGGCTACCACGACCTCCTAGACGAGCTCGAAGCGGGCTTCGTCGCCAAATACGGCACTGGCATGGACGTCCTCGAGGTGGGGTGCGGGACTGGGCTCGTGCTGCAACGAATCGCAGCGTCCGCGCGATCGGCCAAAGGCATCGACTTGTCGGAAGGCATGCTCGAGAAGGCGCGCGAGCGCGGGCTCGACGTCGTTCAAGGCAGCGCGCTTGCCCTGCCCTTCGACGACGACCAGTTCGACGTCACGTGTTCGTTCAAAGTGCTCGCTCACATCCCGGACATCCACAAAGCGCTCGCCGAGATGGCGCGCGTCACGCGGCCGGGCGGCGTGGTGTTGGCAGAGTTCTACAACCCGCACTCGCTGCGCGGCCTGCTCAAACGCTTTGGCCCGGCCTTGCGGGTCGCGCCGGACGCCAAGGAGCACGACGTGTTCTTGCGGTTCGACAGCCCCTCGGAGGCCAAACGTCTCACCCCCGCGGGCTGTGATTGGGTGGACGCTCGAGGAGTGAGAATTTTGGTGCCCTTCGCGCGGGCCATGCAGCCGAAGTTGGCCCGTTGGGTGTTCCGCACCGCAGAGCACGCCTTGTGCGACACGGCCGCGCGCCAGTTCGCTGGGTTCTATATCGCCGCGTACCGCAAACGTTGAGTGGGCGGCGGAGTTTCGACGGGCTCAGAAGCTGCCCGTTACCCCGACGTGCACCGAGTTGTCGCCAGCGCTGACGGTTGGCTCGACCGCGACGGGGTCTTTGCGCCGCAGCTCCTTCGGGAGTGGCCGCGGTCGACGACCCACCGGGCGCTCGGGAACGAAGTTGATGTGCGCCTCCAAAATCCCCACCGTCGCGAGAAACACGAACGCCGCCGAGCCGAGGACTCCCGCGGGGCGGAGCTGGGACAAGGGCTGGTTATAGCTGTCGGCGGTGGCGACGTTGCGGCCGCCGTTGGCTTGGCTGTGAATGCCGAGTTCGCTCGACACCGCGAACACCGCCGTCCCCAACGCGAGCAGCTCGCTGCCCAGGAACAGCGCCCCCCACACGTCGTCGCCGTTCTGGAATTGCCCAACGCCGAAAGGAACAGACGCAATCCAGCGGTGATTCTGGTGGACGAGCGTCTCGCTGGCGACCATCGACTCGAGGCGAGCCACGCGTAGTTGTTCTTGCCGGACCAACTCGGCGCGTTTCTCGGCTTCCAAGCGCGCGGCAGCGATCTTCTCGTCCTGCACGCGCTGAATGTCGTCGAGGAAGTCGGCCTTCACCTTGAAGAACAAGTCCCGGACCTGATCTGGGAACACGACGGGGTCCGGAGACGCCATCAGCGGGTTTGCGGTCAAAGCTGCACGCAGCTGCTGGTCGGCGTCACTTTGATTGCCGTTGGCGAGGAGACACGCCGCGAAGTAGGTGCGGGCCTGTTCAATCGTGGCGGCCGGGAGCTCCGTGAGTTCGTCCTCGTGCTCCAAGAGTTCGGCGTACTCTTTGACGCAGTCGTCGTACCGCCCCGCCTGATACGACGAGCGTGCGCGTTCCAACGCCGCATCGATTCCGATCTCGAGCAACTTGGACGCCCTTTTCTCCGAAACCG